>CAZXCQ010000029.1:0-33540 GCA_964639275.1 uncultured Desulfobacteraceae bacterium
GCCTACCGGGTGAGATATATCAGGAACTCCCTGTTGCCTTTTGGCCCGAGGAGCGGGGAGGGGATGTGCCCTTCAACCCGCCAGCCCGACTCCCGGAAAAAGTCGGTGAGCCCATCTATCACCGCCCGGTGGAGATCGCGATCACGAACCACACCTCCCTTGCCCACCTGGCCCTTTCCCACCTCGAACTGGGGCTTTATCAGGGCGATGATAAAGGAATGTCTGGTGAGGAGATCCGAGACAGGGGGGACAACAAGCCTGAGGGATATAAAGGAGACATCGATGACCGCGCCGTGGATGGGGTCCTCGAGGTCTCCGGGTCTGAGGCGGCGTATGTTGGTCCTCTCAAGGAGTTTTACGCGGGGGTCGTGTCTCAGCTTCCAGTCAAACTGTCCATAGCCCACATCGACAGAGATCACCCGCCTGGCCCCGTGCCGGAGAAGACAGTCGGTGAACCCTCCGGTTGAGGCGCCCACATCCAGCAGGACCCGGCCCCGGATGTCCGGGGAGAAGTGCCGGAGTGCATTCTCAAGTTTTTGACCTCCCCGGCTGACATATGGGGTACCGACCTTTTTGAGGTCAATGGAGGCAGAGCCGGGGATCAGGGCCCCCGCCTTTTCCACCCGTATCCCATCAACCGCCACAAGGCCTGCCATGATCATGGCCCTGGCCTTTTCCCGGCTCCCGGCGAGGCCCCTCTCAACCAGGATTCGGTCGAGCCTGGTCCTGTCGCTGTCAGGCCGGCCGGCAGAGATCTCTTGCCTCCTTCAAGATGCCGGCAGTATCAAGCCCGTACTTCTCTCTCAGGATGTGAAGCGGGCCATGCTCCGCAAACCGATCCGGCAATCCGATCCGCTTTATCTGGACACCTGTGATGCCCAGGTCATTAAAGAGTTCCAGGACCGCCCCCCCAAGCCCGCCCTGCCGGATGTTTTCTTCCACGACCAGGACCCGGCCCGTGTTGGTGCCAAGCTCTGCCAGGCCCGGGTCCAGGGGTTTTACAAAGCGGCAGTTGACTACACCGGTGAAGAATCCCTCCCCCTCCAGGGCCCTGGCGGCCTCCAGGGCGGGGTACACCGTGCTTCCAAGGGCAAGGATCATCAGGTCTTTACCCTCCCTGAGAACCTCTGCCCGGCCCACCGGGATCATCCGGTAGTCGGGATCAAATGGTACCCCAATGCCCTTCCCCCTGGGATACCTGACCGCCACCGGGCCGGGATGAGACAGGGCCGTATAGAGCATATGCCTCAGCTCATTTTCGTCCTTTGGGGCCATCAAGGTCATGTTTGGGAGGCTCCGGAGATAGGTAATGTCAAAGTGGCCATGGTGCGTCGGCCCATCTTCTCCCACAAGCCCACCGCGGTCGATGGCAAAGACAACCGGCAAATCGGGGAGACAGACATCATGAATTATCTGGTCAAAGGCCCTCTGGAGAAAGGTGGAATAGATGGCGACCACGGGCCGGAATCCCTCGGTGGCAAGTCCGGCTGCAAAGGTTACGGCATGCTGTTCCGCGATCCCCACATCCAGGAATCTCTCGGGATAGAGCCGGGAATATTCGGTCAGGCCGGTGCCCTCGGGCATGGCGGCGGTGATGGCAAAAAGCTTTTGGTTCTTCTCGCCCAGTTCCACCATGGTGTTACCAAAGACCTCTGTATAGGACTGTGGAGACCCGGGTCTATCCTTCGGGGGTGATCCCGTGGGGATGTCAAAGGCACCGACCGCGTGATAGTGGGCCGGGTCCTTTTCGGCAGGTTCGTAGCCCTTTCCCTTTACCGTGAGCACATGCACGAGGATCGGGCCTTCGAGGTGGAGGGTGTTGCCAAAGGTCTCGATAAGGAATTCGAGCCGGTGCCCCCGTATGGGGCCGATATACTTGAATTTGAATGCCTCGAACATCATGCCGGGGGTAAAAAAGGTGATAAACGAGTCCTCGCTCTTTCGAACCAGATTCATGATGTTTTCACCGACGCCCGGAAGAGACCGGATAAAATTCTCGAGTTCCCTTCTGAAACTGACAAACCGCTTGCCCGTCATCTTGCGGCTCAGAAAAGAGGAAAAGGCCCCGACATTGGGCGCGATGGACATGGCATTATCATTGAGGACGACGATGAGGTCCTTTTCGGTATGTCCGGCCTGGTTGAGCCCTTCAAAGGCCATCCCGGCCGTCATGGAGCCGTCACCGATGACCGAAATTACCTTGCCTTTTTCGCCGGTGAGGCACTTTGCCGTGGTGATGCCCAATCCGGCAGAGATGGAGGTGCTGCTGTGTCCGGTATCAAATGTATCGTAGGGGCTTTCGGATCTTTTTGGGAAACCGCTGATGCCGCCATAGGTCCTGAGGGTATGAAATCGATCCCTTCGTCCGGTCAAGAGCTTGTGGGCATAGGCCTGATGCCCCACATCCCAGATGATCTTGTCCTTTGGGGCATCAAATACATAGTGCAGGGCAATGGTCAGCTCGACAACCCCAAGGTTTGGTGCCAGGTGACCGCCGGTCTTTGACACGGTCTCGATGATCTCCTGACGGATTTCAAAGGCCAAGGCCTCGAGCTCATCCATGGAAAGGTCCTTGAGGTCAGCCGGGCTGTTTATCCTGTCAAGGAGTCTCTGTTTTGCCTCGGCCTTGGTCATTTCCGTCTCTCAATAATGTAGCGTGCGATCTGACGCAGGGGCTCTGCCCTGTGGTCAAACCCTTGCAGCGATTGAATCGAACCCTCCACCAGTTCCTGCCGGACCTCCTTGGCCCGGTCAATACCGATGACGGCCGGATAGGTGACCTTCCCCTTTCGTTGATCGCTCCCTGACGTCTTCCCCATGGTCTGGCTGTCACCCTCAATGTCCAGTATATCATCGGAGATCTGGAAGGCCAGCCCGATCTTCCCGCCATAGACGGTGATGGCCTCGATCTGCGATTTGTCCCCGCCTGCAAGGATGGCACCCGATGCGACCGAGGCTGAAATCAGGGCACCTGTCTTATGGGTATGGATAAACTCTACCACGGAGAGATCCACCGTCTTTCCCTCTGATTGAATATCGACCACCTGGCCCCCGACCATCCCGCCGTATCCGGCGGCCTTGGAGATCAGGGCGATCACCGTAAGGATGAGGTGGGGTGACACCCGCTCTGTCAATTCCGGCGCGGTCATCAGGGCGAAGGACTCGGTCAGCAACCCGTCACCTGCCAGCAGGGCAATGGCTTCATCAAAGACCTTGTGACAGGTCGGTTTTCCCCGCCTCAAAGCATCGTCGTCCATTAGGGGGAGATCGTCATGGATCAGCGAATAGGTATGGATCAATTCAAGGGCACAGGCAACAGGCAGCACATCGGTTTCGTCCCCGCCAACGGCCCCGGCCCCGGCCATGCAAAGGATAGGCCTCAACCTCTTGCCGCCGGCAAAAAGGCTATATTTCATGGCATCGATTACGTCTGATGCCGGTCCTTCGGCGGCGGGGAAACTGGCCTCAAGCGCACGGTCCACCATGGCCTTTTTCTCTCTGAGATAAGCCGCAAGATCAAAGGGTTTCTCACTCAGCATCCTCATTTTCCTTTGGCTCAAAAGGGACCTGTGTGTATTTCCCGCCCCCTTCCTGGACCAGGAGGGTGACCTTTTTTTCGGCCTCTTCCAGTTTTTTGGAACAGAATTTGACCAATCCCATCCCTTCTTCAAAGTCCTTGAGGGCGTTTTCAAGGGGCAGGTCGTTTCCCTCTAGGCCTTGTACGATCTCTTCCAGCCGCTTTAATGCCTCTTCGAATTTTTTTTCGGCCATCATTCCTCCTTATCCTCAACCCTTTAATGTATACCCATCCGCCCCCGCTGTCAAACCACGACCTTTTCTACCCGGCATCCTAATTCCCCCTGTGACAGAATCACCTGGACCTGATCGCCTTTTTTGACACTCAATGTATCCCTGAGTACATTTTTCTCGGGCAATTTCCGGGTGATACTGTATCCGCGTCTCAGAACTGATAGAGGGCTGAGGTCCTGTATCCCCTTTTCCAGGAGGGAAAGTGCCGTCTGTTTGTGGGCGAGCTGCGCCTTTATGGCGCGGTCAAGTGATGTGGCCTGAAAAGCCAGTCGCTGTCTCATGGCGGAAATGATGCCTAAAGGGGAGTGGATAATCAGGGACCGCCTCTCTGTCCCGAGTCGCTGCTGCAATTCGCGGAGCGTGAGATCCATGACCCTCACGAGCCGGGCATGGATTTCATCAAGCCGCAACCATGTCTCGGCAAGGCGCTTTCTCGGGTCCTTTAGACCTCTTCCCAGGAATTCCAGTCTCTGGGTATGGTTTTTCAGGTTAAGACCGATCCCCCGGATCAACCGGTCTCTTACCTCGTTTACCCGGTTTATAAGAGTCTCCTTCTCGGCCACAAGCATCTCAGCGGCTGCGGAAGGCGTGGGGGCCCTCAGATCGGCTGCCAGGTCGGAGATGGTGAGATCGATTTCATGACCCACGGCAGAGACAACCGGCAACCTCGAGCGTCTGATGGCCAGGGCGAGATCCTCCTGGTTAAATGGCCAGAGGTCTTCAAGGGAGCCCCCGCCCCGGGTAAGCACAATGAGGTCCACATCCAGATCGCGGTTGACCAGATCCAGGGCCTTGACCATGTCAGCGGTGGCCTCATCCCCCTGGACCCGGACCGGGACAATGGTTATCTCTATGTTGGCAAATCTTCTGTGGATGATTTTTAGAAAGTCGCGGATCGCTGCGCCGGTGGGTGATGTTATGACGGCAACCCGTTGGGGAAGAAAGGGAAGGGGCCTTTTTATCTTCTCATCAAAGAGCCCCTGGGCAGCCAGCTTTTTCTTTAGCTGTTCAAGGGCCAGGGCCAGTGCACCCACCCCCATTGGTTCAAGGTAATCCAGGATGATCTGGTATTCCCCCCGGGGCGGGTATACCCCGATCCTCCCCTGGACAATGACCTTCATACCGTCTTCGGGGATAAACCTGAGGTAGCGGTTCTGGAGGCGGAACATGACCGCCCTGATCTGGGCCCTTTCGTCCTTGAGGACCATATAGTAGTGGCCCGAGACAGGGGCGCTAAAATTGGATATCTCTCCCTCTACCCATACGAAATCAAAGCGCTCCTCCAGGAGATCCTGGATCTCTTTGGTGAGTTCCTCTACACTATAGACTTTGGGGGTCTGGCCTTCCTTTATCAAAACTGAACACGCTTAAATTACGTAACCGTTCACAGGTTCCCCGCTCAGAGAGTCGGGATCTTCGACAGGGTTCAGAGGTTCAGGGTTTCCCGATGAATCGGGATTCAGGAGTATGTTTCCTTTCATGGCCTTGCTTGTAGGCCGACAAGTACTTGATGAAACCACGAATGGCAGCGCGAGTGCGTCCGGCATGATCATAAATGTCCTGAAACTCATCTTTCGTTATATATTGTTGATCCAGCGCTACGTAAAGCTCACTCTGGACTTCAGTGCAAGACCGTTTCGCATACCTGAGAAAACGAACAAACTCTGGGTTTGTCTCCAAATCGAATCCTTCCGCAATGTTATGCATGGATGAACCTGCTGCCTTCTGAATTTGCCCCTTCAAACCGAAGTCGCGGGTGAACTTCGCCTTTCCTGTGAGAGCATATACCTTGCGAGTTAGCTCTCTGGCCAACTGCCAGGCCTCAATATCCTCAAATCGTTCTATTCTCATCCAGAACCTCTGAACCCAGAACCTCTGAACCCAGAACCTCTCAACCCCTGAACCCCTGAACCCCCAACCCCCGGTCTGATTGCGGGGCAGGAACTTGCTATGGGGTGAGCACAACCAGGGCATCGACGGCGACGGGCTGGCTGTCTGAGAGTATCAACGGGTTGATGTCGATCTCCTTGATGCTTTCGTGTTCAAGACCGATGTTGCCCACCTTGATCAGGACGTCAGCCAGGCGATCCAGGTCGGCCGCGGGCATCCCGCGGATGGCGTCGAGGATCTTCCGGGCCTTGATCTCCTGCATCATTTCCAGGGCATCTCGTTTTTCGATCGGCGCCACCCGAAAGGAGACATCCCTGAGAATTTCCGTAAAGATCCCTCCGAGACCAAACATCACGCACGGCCCGAACTGGCTATCCCGTGTAAGCCCCACCACCAGTTCCCTGGGCCCCCTCACCATTTCCTGGACCAGCACGGTAGCGTTGTTATCCTTCATTTCCGCCATCATCTCCTTAAATGCGGAAATGGCCTCCTCTTCATTTCGGATATCCACTCGCACCAACCCGCGCTCTGTCTTATGGCTCAAATCCGGGGCGCAGCCCTTCATCACCAATGGGAAACCGATTTCATGGATGGCCTTTAGGGTCTCCTTTTCATCGGCTGCCTCGATTTCGCGGGTGACTGGAATGTCGTATCGCCGCAGAAGCTCCTTTGACTCATGCTCTGAGAGGGTGTTTCGCCCCTCCTTCAAGGCCTTTTCTATTATGTCCACTTCTACCTCCCGTTCTTTGCCTATCCCCTATTTCGGAGACGATGTTCCTGCTTGCAGTTTCCTTAAAATACCCTAACCCGGGTAGACCGGAAATTGAATATTGATGGTCTCATAAAAGGCCCCCAAGGCCGTCAATTTTCAATCGTCAATCGCCAATTCCTGAACCCTATGGGAAAATTCCAAATCACAAGCACCAAATTATAAACAAGCCCCAAATTACAAACAAGCCCCAAATTACAAACAAATTTCAAATTCTAAATTGTCCTGCGGACTCCCCACCTACCGGTGGGTCCCCGGTTCCCAATGAGCTAAACTATTTCGATTTTTCCAGTATTGATGAAAATATCTTCTTCAATTCATTTGCCTCTTGCATCAAGCCTTGGGCATCATGAGCATTCTTCAGACTATTGGTTTCATAAATAAGCCTTAGCCAATAGGCGCTTTCTTTTGCTTCCTTACGGCTTATCTTGATCCTCATCAAGAAGTCCTTTTTGCTCAACGATTCGTTAGCTTCCCTATAATTTGCACCTATTGAACCGGAGGCTTTTACCAATTGTTTGCTATCCTCAATATTTGAAATTGTCCTGGCCAGCGTTTTCACCAAAAGCCTGACAGCTTTAGCAAATTGGAACGTTCTTTCCTCTAGATCATATTTTGGTTTGTTATTTTGAATGTTGGTCATTGGAATTTGTTTGTCATTTGTTATTTGGAATTTGGAATTTTCAATCGCCAATTTTACCCCGTTAAATTCATGCCAATGAGGAGCGTAGCGGATTTAACCGGGGCGCCAATTGCCAATCCTTAGCCCCTTACCAACTTTCCATATTGATACAGCCCGGCCATGGCTTTTGCCGCCCTCCCGGGTGTGGGCAGGTTGAAGATGGCCCCGGCCTTTTCAAGATCGCCCACCTGCCGTTCCCAGACCCCTGGTGGCGAAACCAGGCAGGTGATGACCGGCTTTTTCTGGTTCCATCTGATCAGAAGATCCGAGATGCCCTGCACTGCCTCCCTATTGGCAGAGGCGAACATCATCAGGAGAATAATGCCGTCAATGTTGCTGTCTTCCATGACTGCCCGGATAATGCCCTGAATAGCCGAGGAGTCATACCAGGCAGGCCCCATGTCTACAGGGTTTGTTCGGATGGCCAGAGGCGGGAGAAGACCGTTGATGACCCGCTGGGTCTCAGGACTAAACGGAGCGATGTTGAGCGCCTCGGCCTCGCAGACATCGCACGCCGCCATCCCCGGCCCGGCCTGGCCTGTGAGAACCGCCATCCGCGGACCAGCAGGCGGGGGACACAGGGGCAATGCCTGGGCCAGATCCAGGAGGGACTGGATACTATCCACGCACAGTATCCCGGCCTGCCTGAAGGCCCCCTTATATATCTTTTGATTCCCGGCCATTGAGCCGGTGTGCGAAAGCGAGGCCTGATTACCGGTCTCTGAGTTCCCTGTCTTGAAGGCCACGATCGGCTTTTTCCCCATATGGGCTCTCGCCACCTCCATGAGATCACGCGCTCTATCCAGGCCCTCCAGATAGAGGGCGATCACCCGGGTCTCGGGATCTCCAATCAGGTAGGGAAGAATCTCGGCAAAGTCCACATTTAACCGATTGCCGAGACCCACGACCTTGCCAAGCCCGACCCCCTGGTTGATGGCCATAAAGGCCAGCAGATGGGAGATCCCTCCGCTCTGGCTGACCAGGCTGAGACCGCCCTTCAGGCTCATGGAGAACTCGGGTGTGAAGGAGGCGTTCAAGTGGCGGTGCAGATTGATCACCCCAAAGGTATTGGGACCGATCACCGGTATACCAGCCCTGCGGGCGATCTGGGCCAATGCCATCTGCTGCCGGGCCCCCGAGGGGGCATCGATCTCTTTGAACCCCGCCGTGATAAGGACAATTCCCCTAACCGCCTTTTGTTCGCATTCTTCAAAAACCTGCGGGACCACCCCTGCAGGAACCACAACGATTGCCAGGTCGATCGGCCCTTGGATTTCCCCCACGGATGGAGAAGACGGGATACCCATGATCTCCTTTGCCCCGGGGTTTACCGGCATGATCCGCCCTTCAAAACCGCCGTTTGTCAGGCTCTTCATGACATGGTAACCTAGCTTTGCCGGGTTTTCAGAGGCCCCGATGACGGCCACGGTGTCAGGGTTAAAGATGGCCTTCAGGTTGCCCATCATTTGGGTATCATTCATGTTTTTCTCTTTATATCCAGATCAGACAAATTGTAACATTTAAGGTCAGGATGCAGGGTTTCATAGATCGACAATAGTAGATCCCTTTGCCTGTGGATCTTTACAATCTATTGTGATGTATCGTCAACAGAAATATGTAACCGTCTAGAGGTTCAGGGTTCACAGGTTCAGAGGTTTCCCGCTTGCAGGGGGATCTTCGATAGGTTTCAGGCCTGGTTTTGGTCATTGGTGCTTGTGATTTGTTTGTGATTTGCTGCTTGTGATTTGGTGCTTTCCCATAGGGTTAAGGATTGAGTAGCAACTGGTGTTGAGTTTGGGTGACAGGCATGCTACGCTTTAAACAATAAGGGCAGGGGTTTGCTGTATCAATTTAGTTTTCAAAATTGGAACTGAGACAGGGGAATGGGGGTTCAGAATCCCCATTCCCCGGGTTTCAAAAAGATTTACGGCTTGCAAAAGAGGGTTTGCATGGACCTGGAAAGGGAAACCATCAGGAAGGTTGCAGACACCATTTCCAGAAACCGGATGCTGGTTTGTGGTGATCGGGTGATTGTGGCGGTCTCAGGGGGGGCGGATTCGGTTTGCCTTCTGGATATTCTATATCAACTCAGAGGCCGTTTTGGGGTGGATCTGGTGGTGGCCCACTTTGACCATGGCCTCAGACCGGGGGAGGACAAATCCGAAACAGAATTCGTCGTGTCACTGGCACGGAACCTGGATCTCCCCTTTAAAACGGGCAGGGCAGGGGCCCTTTTATATAAGGAGACCTCATCTCTCGAGGAAAGGGCCAGGGAGGCGAGGTATCAGTTTTTGGAGGAGGTAAGGGCAAATATCGGCGCAAAAAAGATTGCCCTGGGCCACAACCTGATGGACCAGGCTGAGACGGTTCTCATGAGGCTTTTGCGGGGGAGCGGCCCATCAGGGCTGGCCGGGATACCGCCCGCGCGGAATGAGAAGGTGATCAGACCGCTGATTGAACTTGGCCGGGAGGAGATCGAGGGCTACCTTGAAGAGAGGGGTTTGCGGTACATCTCAGACCCTTCGAATCTTGACACCCGGTTTTTTAGAAACAAAAT
The DNA here is from genome assembly GCA_964639275.1 of uncultured Desulfobacteraceae bacterium. GTDB lineage: Bacteria > Desulfobacterota > DSM-4660 > Desulfatiglandales > Desulfatiglandaceae > CAZXCQ01. The sequence continues at coordinate 9,709 of CAZXCQ010000029.1, forward strand.
CCGCCTGGAACTTCTCCCCCACCTCAAGAAATACCAGCCCAGGATTGTCGAGATCCTTGGGAAGACCGCAAAGATCATGAGAACAGATGAGGCCTGGCTGGAGGAAGAGGCCGAGGGGTGGATCGATAGAGTGGGCAAAAGGGAGGCAAATGGCAAGGTTTCGATCCCCTTGTCTCCTTTTGCATCGCTCCCCGAGGCCTTAAAGGGCCGTGTCATCCGACAGGCCTTGAAGGCCGCCGGAGGGAGTCTGCGGCGTGTGGGGTTTGGTCATGTGGAGGCCGTAAAGGGTTTGGCAGCGGGTGAAAGGTCGCAGGCACGGATCGGTCTTCCTAACGGCGTGACAGCCAGGAGGGTGTATGATCGGTTGGTCTTTTCCCGGAGGCCGGCAAGACCCACAAAGGACTATTGTTACCTCCTGGGGCGGCCCGGGGAGTTCTATCTGGAATCTCTGGGGTGCACTGTCACCCTCAATGAAATGGAGAGGGGGATACTGTCTGACATGGGGGTCTCCCCATGGACTGCGTTTCTTGACGCGGGCCCCATAACCTATCCATTGATGATCAGGAATTTTAGGCCGGGCGACAGGTTTCTCCCGCTTGGTATGACAGGTCACAGAAAGCTCAAGGACTTTTTTATTGACCTCAAGGTTTCCTCTGAGGTAAGGGGACGCATCCCGATCTTGACCTGCAGGGAGACCGTGGTTTGGGTGTGCGGTCTTAGGATTGACGATCATTTCAAGGTGACAACGGAGACCCGAAGGATCTTAAAGGTCTCATTCGATAAGGTGGCTCTGGAGTGATATCTCAAAAAACAGGGGATAAATTATGAATGAACCACTACCCCTCATGAGAAGGGATCTGGAACTTATCCCGGTCCAGCATGGTGGGCAGCAACTGGTATTGATCCGGGACCCGCTTGGGCTGGTTCAGGAGGGTAAGGCAGTGGCCGCACCGCTTTGTCAGATCATGGCCCTGTTGGACGGGACCCTTACCATGAGGGATCTCCAGATGGTCCTGATGAGGCAAAAGGGAGGTGTCCTGGTGGGGACGGAAGAGATAAAGGCCCTCCTGGACCATCTTGATGACTCCTACCTGCTCGATTCGGAGCGGTATCGCGCGGCGAGGGGGCAAATCGTTGTCGAGTTCGCCTCAAAGCGGGTCAGGCCCTGCTCCCACTGTGGCAAGAGCTACCCCGGAGATGTCTTGGAACTTGAGCGAAGGCTCGATGAGATCCTGGCCGGTCAACCCCCCGCTCCCGAACCATCGGGGAAGATCAGGGCATTGGTGGCGCCCCATATTGACTTTGCTGTGGGGTACAGGGTCTATTCAAGGGCCTATCAGATGCTCAAATATGCGGCACCTTCCAGGGTCGTGGTGCTGGGCGTGGGGCACAGTCTGGCAGGTGATCTATTCAGCCTGACTGATAAGGACTTTGAGACCCCGATGGGTGTGATAAGAAACGAACCCGCCGTGATCAATGAATTGCGAGAGGCCGGAGGGGATATCATTTCGGACAATGATTTTCCCCACCGCTCCGAGCATTCGATCGAGTTTCAGGCCGTCTTTTTGCAGCACCTTCTCAAGGGGAAGGGCTTTCGCATTGTCCCCATCCTCTGCGGGTCGATCCAGGCCTTTTTTGCTGATCGCACCCGGAAGGCTTACCTGGAAAAGGCGACGCCCTTTCTCGAAAAGCTGAGTCAGATAATAATGGCGACAGAAGGTGAGACCCTCGTTGTGGCGGGGGTCGATTTCTCGCATATCGGCCCAAAATTTGGCCATCCAAGACCGGCCCAATACCTGGAGGGCCAGGCAGAGGCGCACGATAAGACCCTGATAGGGTATCTGTGCCAGCTGGATGCAGACCGGTTCTGGGAAGAATCAAGGGGGGTGAATAACCAATATAATGTCTGCGGTTTCTCCGCCCTTGCGTGTATGCTTGAGGTATTGCCGCCCTGCAAGGGGGAAATGCTCGGTTATCAGCTATGGCATGAGGAGCCCACCCAGTCCGCCGTCAGTTTCGCGGCGGTCCTTTTTACTTCCTAGCCTGCCCTTAGTCCGTTGCCGTGACGGGCCTGGGAGAGGGGCCGCGATTGACAAATATCGTTCCCAGACTGACGAGTGTCAAGGCAGCCACGAGGTTCGCACTCATGACTTCACCCAGGATAAGCGCACCGCTGAGGAACACACCAAACACAGGGGTGAAGAATGAAAAGGCGTGGAGGAGGCTTACGGGATAGTGGTGGATGAGGTGGAACCAGAGGAGATAGCTCAGAAAGGCCACGATGATAGACTGATAAAAGACCGAGAAACCCGTAGAAAATGAAAATCCCGATATAAGCGGGTCTTCCAGCACTATGCTCAGGAGGAACAGAAGAGGTGTCGAGAAGAGGACCTGGTAAAAGAGGGTCTGCAGGGGGAGTGTACGGTGGGTCAGAAACCTCTTGACGTATAGCGTGGTTGCCCCCCACAGGGCCCCCGCCCCAAGGGCCATGAGATCCCCCGGGAGGGTCCTGAGGGAAAATGGTCCCAGATCTCTCATAAAAAGCACCACCACCCCGGCAAAGGCCAGGATAAGGCCGAGGGCCTTCCAGGGGTTGAGCCGATCCCCTTTGAGAAAAAAGTGAGCCCCCAGGGCAACTAAAAAAGGGGCACTGTAGACCAGGATATAGGTTCGGGATGCCAGGGTATACTGTAGCCCCACATATATCAGGCCAAATTCGCCCCCGAAAAGGACCCCGATGACTATTCCGTGAACCAGTATGATCCGGGAGGGGAACAGGACAATTCCTTTCGCCCTCATCCATATAAAGAGACAAATGCTAGCAACCAGTGACCTGATACCGGCCATAAATAGTGGCGCCAGGTGGTGCGCCCCGATCTTTATTATGGCCATGTTGGCACCCCAGGTCAGGGAGAGGAGCAGGAGGAGTGCGATGGGTTGCCAGCGGAGTTGTGCTTGGTACATAACAGGTCTTCCCTATCACAGGAGAGCCATATGAGAAAAGGGATTATTTTGCCGGTTCTGATTGTCGTTGTGCCATTTTGGTTAGGTATGAACGTACCTTCTCAATAATTAGCGGTAAACATGTTTATTATCAGAAGGTCTGGATTCCGGGGCAGGCCCCGGAATCCAGGTGTCCTCCCCCTAATCATTGAGATGTTACGTATGAACCAACCTCCTGTACCACGGATTTGCTTTTTCAACCCAAGGTCGCAACGAAAGTTCAGACGTGACGTATCAATGACTGAAATGTGTATTGAACCTCGAACCTCTGAACCCCGATTCATCGGGAAACTTCAGAACCCTGAACCTTTGAAGCCGTTAACGCAATACCACCCGCTTTCCGGGTGGATTCTTTACGTACCTGTAAGCTCTATTTGAGCTGCCCGTAAAGCTCCTTTGCATGATACGAACTCCGTACAAACGGACCGCTGGCAACCTCGGAAAATCCCATTTTTAGTGCATTCTCCCGCCAGTCGTCAAATTCTTCCGGGGAAAGATATCGCGAAACCGGCAGGTGATCCTTTGATGGCTGGAGATATTGACCCAGGGTGAGGATGCTGCACCCGACCGAAAGGAGGTCTTCAAGGGATTTCCAGATCTCACCAGTGGATTCTCCCAGACCCAGCATCAGCCCCGATTTGGTGGGGGTGCCGGGGGCGTGGCCCCTTACGCGTCCAAGCAGTTCGAGCGAGCGCTCATAGAGTGCCCCTGGCCGAACCAGGGGGTAAAGCCGGGGGACGGTTTCGAGGTTGTGATTCAGGACATGGGGCCGGGTCCCGAGGACCGTCCTCAGCGCGGCGGGGTTGCCCTGGAAATCGGGTATCAAGACCTCCACAAGGGTATGGGGCATCTGCCGGCGGATCGCTTTGATGGTACTTGCAAAGTGGCCTGCGCCCCCATCGGGGAGGTCATCCCGGGTCACCGAGGTAATAACGACATACCTCAACCCCATGTCTCTTACAGCCCTGGCCACCCTCACCGGTTCTTCAGGATCGGGCAGGCCGGAGGGCCCGTGTTCCACTGCGCAGAAACGGCAATTGCGGGTGCAACGGGGACCCATGATCAAAAAGGTGGCCGTCTTATTCGAGAAGCACTCCCAGAGGTTGGGGCACTTAGCCTCCTGGCATACGGTGTGAAGATGGCCCCTGCTCAGCGAGGCCCTGACCTTTTCATAGGTGGGCGCCTTTGGAAGCCTCTGGATAAGCCACCGGGGTTTTTGTGTATGCATTTTCGGTATCAATATTTATCGCTTTGCTCCAAGGCATTCAGGATCTTTTCCGGTGTGATGGGAAGCTCTGTAAAGTCGATCCCGATCGCATCGTAGATGGCATTGACAACGGCCGGGGCAGGAGAGAGCTGTGTTCCCTCCCCGGCCTCTTTTGCCCCAAACGGTCCAATCGGATCATCTGTCTCGATTTCTATGGCCTCTATCTCGGGCATTTCCATAAAAGTGGGAAAACCATAGTCGAGAAATGAGGGGTTCATGACCTGTCCCTTCTCGACGATCACGTCTTCATACAAGGCCTGTCCCATTCCCCCCACAACCGAACCCTCGAGCTGTCCCTCAACGAGCATGGGGTTGATGGCCTTTCCACAGTCATGTGCGGTCACCATCTTTTCAAGCCTGATCTTTCCGGTTTGCAGATCCACCGCTACCTCTGCGGCCTGTGTCATAAAAGAGTAGCTGGGAGCAAAATTTCCATCCTCTTTAAACAACGTGGTAGGCTCGGTGGAAGGTGCAAACCAGGATGCTCGTCCAACGATCGGCAGGGGGAGATCAGCGTACTGGTAACCCTTTAAGGCATCACCCAGGGTCATGCCCTCTTTTGGAGAGCCCTTGATGTATATCTTTCTGTCCCTGGCCACCAGGTCTTCGGGGTTGGCCTCAAGTTTTTTGGCAACAAATTCAAAGAGTTTTTTCCTAGCCTCCAGAGCGGCCGATCTGGCGGCATTGCCCGCCCGGACCGTCACCCCGCTTCCAAAGGTCCCGGGATCAAGGGGGGTGATGCCGGTATCTGCCGCTGTTATCCTGACATCCTCGATGGGTACACCCAGTTCCTCAGCCACGATCTGAGAGATAACCGTCTCGGCCCCCTGTCCAATGTCCGCCGCCCCTGAGAGCACATTGACCGCCCCGTCCTGTCCCAGCTGAACGACCGCCCCGGAGCTAATGTGGCTCATGTTGCTGACCCCGCTGGGAAAAGATGCCCCTGCCATTCCCACGCCTCTGCCAAAAGGCAATTTCCCCCGTTTTTTGTTCCATCCGATGGCCTTGGCAGCCGCCTTTACAGAGTCGGAAAACCCGCAGGAATTGATAATGAATTTGGCGGGGTGGGGTTCTCCGGCCTGAATGCTGTTCTTGACACGGATTTCGGCCGGGTCAAGACCGATCCGTTTGGCGATCATGTCCAGTTGACGCTCAACCGCAAATCGGGCCTGGGGAATGCCGTGACCTCTCATGGCCCCCCCCACAGGCTTATTGGTATAGACATGGTGCCCTTCGTAGATAAGGTTAGGGACCCGATAGGGGATCATGAGAAAATAGCACGACAGGGCAATCATGGTCGGTGCGGTGCTGTTGTATGCCCCGCCATCGGCATAGGCCTCGAATTTCTGGGCGAGGATTGTACCGTCTTTTTTGACCCCTGTCTTTACGGTAAGATACATGGGGTGTCTCTGTCTTGTGGCAATAAAGATCTCTTCCCTTTCATATACGAATTTGACCGGCTTCCCCAGTTGAATGGCAAACCAGCAGGCACAAAAGTCCTTGGCGAACAGGTCGATTTTTTGACCGAACCCCCCGCCCACCTTTGGTTTGATGACCCGGACCTTGCTTTCCGGAATCTGAAGTGTGTTGGATAGGTTTCTTCGGAGGAAAAAGGGGATCTGGGTTGAAGACCAGATCGTAAGCTCACCCCTGAGAGGGTCGTACTGCGCAATGGCCGCGTGGGGCTCTAGGGGTGCGTGATTGACGGGTTGAGAGTAAAAGGTGTCTTCAAAGACAAAATCAGACTCCCCAAAGCCCTTTTCGGTATTCCCGAACTCCTTTTTGATGGAAAAAGAGGTGTTATTGGGAACGCTATCATGAACCAGCGGGGCCCCTTCTTTTATGGATTCAAGCGGATCAAATACGGCAGGCAGCTCCTCGTAATCCACTTTGACGAGGGTGACGGCCTCCTCGGCGATTTCCGGATCAACCGCACACACGGCCGCAACCTCATCGCCGATATACCGTACCTTGCCTTTGGCAAGGGCATATTCATCCCTTGCCTTTGGCACGATGCCATAAAGGCGGTCCGGGATATCCTGACCGGTTACGACACCTTTTACGCCCCGCAGTTTGAGGGCCCTGGAAGTGTCGATATGGAGGATCTTGGCATGGGGCAGGGGACTTCGGAGGACCTTGCCATGGAGCATTCCAGGCAAGACCAGGTCATCTGTAAACTGTGCGGCCCCTTTTACCTTTAGTGCCGCATCATGCATGGGTAATCTCTGGCCTACGACGTTCAATTCCTTTTCCATTTATGCCCCCTCCCTGATCTGGTCTCTGGCGCTCATCACCGATTCAACGATTTTTTTGTAACCCGTGCACCGGCATAGATTCCCGGCCATCTTTTTCTTTATGGTCTCCTCTGTGGGGCGTTCTTCTTCATCCAATATGGCCTTAGCGGTCAAGATCATCCCCGGTGTGCAGAACCCGCACTGGAGTCCGCCCTTTTCGACAAACGCCTTCTGGAGGGGATGGAGACCCCCTCCGTTTTCCAACCCCTCTATGGTAACGATCTCCTTGCCAACGGCATCCATCGCCAGCATGAGGCAAGACAGATAGGCCTCTCCATTTATGAGCACGGTGCAGGCACCGCACGATCCCAGATCGCAGCCCCGCTTTGTACCCATGAGTCCCAGTCTTTCTCTCAAGACCTCAAGAAGTGTATTATTTGGTGAGACAAGCACTTCATAGTTGTCACCGTTTATTCTTAGTTCGATCCCCGTTTTCATTATTTTGCCCTCCTCATGGCTTCCTGTATTGCGCTTCGAACAAGCAGACCCATCATCCTTCTCTTATAAGATGGTGAATAGACCGAGGTCTTGACCGGGCTGGCTTCCCTGGAAGCGACCGAACCTGCCTCTTCCAGGATATCTTCGCTCAGGTCTTTACCGTTCAAGATACCTTCACCCTGCTGGCCCCTTAAGGGCCTTCGATCCACGGCCGTAAAGGCCGTCCTGTATTTTTTTTCTTCCCTAGAGGCCCAGAAGGCGGCCCCCACAATGGGAAAATCGATGCTTTCGCGGTTTGCGAATTTTTGATAGGTGGAGAACCCGTCCATGGCCTCTTTGGGGATGATTATCTCGGTCAGGATCTCCCCCCTTTCCAGGTTCAAAGGTGTCTTGCCATTTCCAGAGAAAAGCATCTCCAGGGGCATCTCCCGTGAGTTGCCCTTTCTCTGCAAAACGATCCTGGCATCCAGCACCAGAAGGGCCGGCGCCAGATCACCACAATAGGTCGAGTAGCAGATCTCTTTTTTGTTTACCACATGGCAGATCTCCCCCCCGGCCTTAAAACAGGTGGCCCTGGCGCTTCGCCACCATTGGGACTGGTTAAAGTACTTACACCTGTTCTGCTGGCAGATATTCCCGCCGATGGTCCCCATGACCTGATGATGGTAGGAGCCGACAGAAGAGGCGGCAGATGCAAGAGAAGGCAGATTTTCGGCGATGATTGGAGATCCATACACCCTCTTAAGGGATGTCAGGCTCCCGATCCTGAAGGTGCCGTTTTCCTGCCTTACATAATCGAGTCCAGAGACCTTTTTGATGTTTACTATCCTGGAGGGTACTTCAACCCGATGCTTCATATTGACCAAGAGATCAGTCCCACCCGCGAATATCTTGGCCGTTGGCTCATCCAAAAGGATTGACGATGCCTCATCAATACTTTTTGGTTCCACATATCTAAACTTGTGCAGTCTCACAGTTTTCCTCCTGTTGCTCTGAATGATAACAGCCCCTTCCCGACGGCCCGGGGCTGCTCGTAAATGTAAAAATCACCAAGAATCCTGGAACCCTATCATAGATCCCGTATTCCGGAAAGCAGAATTTTAACATATTGAAATAGAGGCATATTTCAAATCCACTAATAATTGTAGCCCATAAATCTCAGCTAAGAACATACAATGATTCCAAAGACTTACAAGGCCAATATAGCATTTTATGGAATACGGGATAGATGAAATGGGAGTGCAAATATTAGCTCGTATCGCGTCTTATACGTTATGTCTTAGATTCTGGCAGGTTAACCCTAAGTTCTGCAAAGTGAAAAATCCAAAATTACAAGCACCAAATTCCAAATAAACACCAAATCACAAGCTCCAATGACCAAAACTAGGTCTGAAACCTGAAACTCTCCGGGCCGGAGGCCTGAACCTTTGAACCCTCAACCTCTGAACCTCTGATTTAGGCACCCCGGTGAAATAGAAAAACCAAAGGCATTTCACGGGGTAAACTTTAGGCATTTTAGATTTCAGGCATGACAGGGTGTCAAAGGGGATTGGAGGGAATGTCTATAGGTCCTTTAATCTGACAAAGATGAGCGCCAGGATCGCAAAGGCCACAATCAGATAAAGCATGGGCCGGACTTCCCTCGCCTTTCCGGTGAGGACCTTGATCAGGCTGTAGAAGATAAAGCTCCAGCTGATCCCCTGGGTGATAGAATAGGTCAGCGGGATCAGGATCAAGGCCAAAAAGGCAGGGATCCCCTCATCGATCCTCCCAAAATCCACATAGGTTATTGCCTTGATCATATAGGATCCCACCAGGACAACCGCAGGTGCGGTGGCAACCGTTGGGACCATTTCGACAACCGGTGAAAGATAGAGAAAGGGGAGAAAAAGGATACCCACAGTGACCGCGGCAAGCCCGCTCCTGCCTCCCGCCTCGATACCCGCTACGCTTTCTATGTAAGTGGTCCCTGAACTGGAGCCAAAAAGCCCGGCCATTGTTGTTGAAGAGGCGTCTATCAGGAGCGCCTGTTTGAGGTTCTTGGGCTCCCCGCGCTCATCCTTTAGATCAGTCACCTGGGCCACCCCCAGAAAGGTAGAGATGGAATCAAACATGTCGGTGAAAAAAAAGGTAAAGATCGTCGCTATCATGCTGAGCTTCAGTGCCCCCGGGATATCAAGCTTAAAAAAGGCACTGGTGAAGTCAGGGGCCGAGACCATTTCTTCCGGGACCCGGACTAGGATCTCGCCGGCCCATAATCTGCCGTTGAGATAGGCAAGAAGCGTGGTAAAGACTATTCCGATGAGCAGCGAGGCCTTTATCCTCTTTATTGTCAGGCTGATGGTGAACAAAAGCCCGGCCAGAAAGATAACCACCTCTGGGGTAAACCCGCCAAAGGTCACCAGGGTCTCGGGGGAGGAGACGATAAAACAGCTCTGTTTTAGACCGATCAGTGTGAGAAAAAGGCCGATACCCGAGGCGACGCCATATCTTATGCACTCGGGGATGGCGTGGACGATCATTTCCCTGACCCGGACAATGGTCAGAAAGAGAAAGATAATGCCCGAGACAAACACGGTCCCCAGGGCGGTCTGCCACGGGACCCCCATCCCCATCACGACCCCATAGGTAAAAAAGGCAGTGACTCCCATGCCAGGCGCCAGTGCAAAGGGGAGGTTGGCCACAAGCCCCATAAGGATGCTCGAAAAGGCCGCCACAAAAATGGTGGCTGTCAGTGCCCCTGAGAAGGGGATACCGTTTCCGGTAGAGAGAATGCTGGGGCTCACCACGATAACATAGCTCATGGTGAGAAAGGTGGTAAATCCGGCCACCACTTCGGTCTTGATATCTGTCCTGTTTTTCTGAAGCTGGAACAGTCTTTCACACAGGTCTGACATCCTGGGCGTTTTCCCCCAAATCCCGGCTGATCCATCCCGATTTATCGGGATGAGAATTAAAAAACCATTTGACAAGATCAACAGGATATACATGATTTGGTTTTGCCTTTCCAGATGAAAGGCAAAAAAAATGGTAGCCGTTCACGGGTTCAGAGGTTCAGGGTTGCATTCGTGTCCCAAGATTCGATTTTGGGCCCGTATCCTCGTGAAAAGCGCCCGGATTAGTTATTCCCAACCTGAAAACTGGCGGGACATTGGCAAGTATGCAGAAAATCCAGCATGTTTTGTAAGGACTCCAGGTCTTCAATCTTGTCCTTTTCCCTAACCCTGAACGTTGAACCCGGAACCTGTGAACGCTTGCAAAAAATGTAAACTCTTCAATAGCCTTCGGCAATCTAACTCCCTCGTCCTTGAAGGGGTGAGCTTTACCCACGCTTGCTACAGCGAGTGTTGTAAGTATTTTGAATAAAGAAACTTTTTCGAACCGAAGAATATCGAACAAGGAATTTCGTAACACTTTAGCCATTTGAACCCCCATACCCCTGTCCCACTGCCAATTTTGCAGAAACCTAAATTGATACGGAATTTCGAATATTGAAGCAACATGTGTTCCTAAGAAGTCGTCACCCCGTTGGAGCTTGTGCCGGACTCGATCCGGTAAACGGGGTCCAGGGGGTTTAAGACTGCTTGAAAACACTGGATTCCGGGTCGCGTTTCACTTGCCCGGAATGACGAGGTTTAGGGCTTAAGGCACGATTAACAAACCGGTAATGCTCCCTGTGCAAGGGCCATCCTTGCAGGGGGATGGTGGAGGCATTGACAACCGGTCTTCAACCCAATAGAAATAACCGTAACATCTCAAAAAACAGGGGCAAAGGTGTGGCATGTGGAAGAAAAAAAGACCCCCATGCCACACCACAATCGATTTATCCCCTGGTTTTTGAGAAGTTACAAATAACCCTAATCGGGCTAAACCCAATACTGTCGGAGCTGTCCGCCGGAATTGTGGCAGACTTGTCTGCCGGAACTGTGGCGGAGATCCCTGCTCTTTGAGGGGGAGAAACCATAACATACAGAGATCAGTCGAGAGGGGGAAGAGATGCGCAGAAGACAACTTGGAAAAACCGGTCTGGAGGTGTCGGAGATCGGAGTTGGTGGTATCCCGATCACCCGGCCAGATCTTTCTGAGGCCGTTGAGATCATCCGCTACTCTTTTGAACTGGGGGTGACCTTTTTTGACACGGCGCGGTTCTATGGCGACAGTGAGTCAAAGTTTGGGGCGGCCCTCGAACCGATCCGCGAAGACATCGTTCTGGCTACAAAGACCATGGCACGCGATGCGGCCGGAGTCAGTGTGCAACTAGAAGAAAGCCTCAAGAACCTCAAGACCGATTTTGTCGATATTTATCAGGCGCACAACATCTCCACCAGAGATGATCTTGACCAGATCCTGGGCCCGGGGGGTGCCTACGAGGCCTTCCAGCAGGCGAGGGAGCAAGGACGTATCAATCACATTGGATTCAGCTCGCACAACCCGGAAATCGCTCTCAAGGCCTGTCAGACAGGTCTTTTTGAGACGCTTCAATTCCCGTTTAACTTTGTCGAACATGATGCGGCAGGCGGGCTTTTCAGGGTGGCCGGGGAGATGGAAATGGGCATCATTGGGATGAAGCCTCTGGGTGGCGGGCTGCTTGGCCGTTCGGAGTTGTGTTTCGGGTTTCTCCAGGGCTATGATCAAGTGGTCCCCATTCCGGGAATCCAGTCAAAGGCAGAGATAGATGAGATCGTCTCGCTTTATCGCTTGCGCCGGTCGCTTTCCGATAAAGACTGGCAGGAGATAGAGGAGATCAGGAGAGAGTTGGGCGATAATTTCTGTCGTCGCTGCGGATACTGCCTCCCCTGCGAGCAAGGGGTCCTGATCCCCTATGTGCTCCTTTTCAAGGCACAGATGAAGCGATTTCCCCGGGCAATGGTCATCGGCCTGGCCGAAAAATCGATGCAGAGCGCAGAGGAGTGCATTGAATGTGGCGAGTGCAGCGAAAAATGCCCCTATGGGCTTTCGGTGCCAGAACTCATCAAGGAGTACCGGGGGCTGTTTACAGATTTTCTCAGGCAGGACAGGCCTCCGGCAACCGGCTGAGAACATCAGAGAAGGAGGCAGTGGTGAACCCCAGGTCGTCATGGATATGGGCGGGCATCTGGGCCGCGTGGCTTTTCAGCATAAGCGGTTGCGGGCTCTTTGTGGAGAATATCCCTCAGGGGCAGATATTGGCAGAAACCCCTCAAGACCATTTTATTACGGTAGACGGGGTCCGGTACCATTATGTGGAATATCCTGGCAAGGGAGAGGATGTGTTTCTCCTCCATGGCTTTGCCGCGTGCACCTACACGTGGGAAAAGGTGGCCGGATATCTCAACAGGCAGGGTTATCATGTGTGGGCCCTGGATATGAAGGGTTTTGGATGGTCTGACAAGCCCGGAGGCGCCAGGTATGACCCCTATACCCTCATGGAGGAAGTGAACAGGTGGATGGGGGCCGTTGGCGTCGATCAGGTGGTTTTTGTGGGTAACTCGCTGGGGGGGACCATCGCCTGGTTGATGGGACTTGAGCACCCCGAAAGGGTGAGCCGTCTGGTCCTGGTGGATGCGGCGGGCTATCCCATCGAAAAACCGTTTATCATCCGGATGGCGGGAACCCCCCTTGCCGACCCGATTGCCAGGCTTTTTTTCTGCCCCGCCATTGTCAGGTGGACGCTCGAGCAGCTCTACTATCACGACGATTGGATTACCGACGAACAGGTAATGGCCTACTTTGACAGGCTGCGGACGCAAAACGCCCTGAATGCCCAGGTTGCAGTTGCCGGGTCATTAAAGGCCAGTCTGTTTGAGGAATATATCCGGCGTATTCCCACCATTGATAAAGAGACATTGTTGATATGGGGCAGAGATGACAAATGGATTCCCCTCGACAAGGTGGGCTACCGGTTCAGAAAGGATCTTCTCAATTCCCGGCTGGCGGTTATAGCCGGGTGCGGGCACATCCCCCAGGAAGAGTATCCGGAAAAGACGGCCCGGCTGATCATGGATTTTATCGAAGGAAGACCCATAGCGGAATACCCCGTACCCGCTGATGAAAATTATTGAATATCGAATAACGCATAACGAACCGTAGAATGTCGAACAAGGAATGTCGAATATTGAAGTGAGGGACTGGATTCCTGCTGCACAAAAAAAGGGGCCTTGTCTTACCATCAAGAGACAAGGCCCCTCGTTGTGTTATCTGTGACTACCTTACTTTATCCCGATCTTCTTGGCTGCAGGTTCCTTCTTTTGGGGCATTTCAACGGTCAGGACCCCGTCGTTAAAAGTGGCCTCTACCTTGCCTTCTTCCACTTCGCCCGGGAGACGGAGGCTTCTTGAAAAAGAACCATAGGCGGACTCCTTCAAATAATAGTTGGCTCCTTCTGCCTCTTTCTTGGTCTCCTTCTTGCCGGTAATGGTGATCACACCGCTGTCAATGGTGACCGAGATATCTTCCTTTGCCAGGCCAGGGAGTTCGGCAGTCATAAAATACTTCCCCTCTTTTTCATAGAAGTTGGTTGCCGGTGTCCATTCCTCACCCATATCCCTTTGCCATTCGGGCCAGAGGCGATCAAAAAACACATCTCCCCATCCTTCGCGGCCAAAGGGAGTCATCCAAGACGGTCTCCTTCCTCTTCTAATTGCAAGTGTCATAATTCTCCTCCTCTTAAACTTACAATAAAACCAAATCAATCTTATTTCTATAAACTAATAACCATTATTTCCCAGGTGTCAAGGAGGAGGGGTAACATCTCAAAAAACAGGGGCAAAGGTGTGGCATGTGGAAGAAAAAAAGACCCCCATGCCACACTACTATCGATTTATCCCCTGGTTTTTGAGAAGTTACGAGGAGGGCAATCCTGGCACACTGTAGCAGTTTTTCCATAGAGTCGTGTAGGCCTCAAGCTCGTCTTGCCATTGCTTGTCGTCCCAGCCCAATTCCTCCCGGCATACTTCGCGTATACGGTCAAAAAGGGCCCTGCCGCCTTCTCTCAGCAATATCCCGATCCGTGTACGTCTCAATAGGAGGTCTTCTAGGTGTAGCACCGCCTCTTTGCGGGCTGCCCACCGGAGTTCGGCCCAGAGTGTATCGGTCGTGGGAATACGTTCAAGCTCGCCGTCTCTTGCGCAATTGACAACCTTGAGGGCATCGGGGCCGTAGCGGCCCAAAAGGCGTCTTGCGCTGGCATGATCAAGCGGGTGCGGTTGGAGCGCATCCCTGTCGACCTTATGAAATACAGGCTCTCCTCCATCCTGAATGGTGAGTGATGTGATAGATCTGGCAACGTGTTTAAGAACATCCAGGGCAATCAGACGGAAGGTGGTGAGCTTCCCGCCACTGACTGAGATAAGGCCCTGTTCCACCCAGATGGTGTGGTCGCGTCTCTCCCTGGATGGATTCAGCCGTCCGGTACCGATGACCGGCCGGATACCGGCATAGGTCGAGAGAATATCGCCACGTTCGATACCCAGGGAAGGAAATTGGAAGTGGATGACTTCCAGGAGGTAATCGATTTCTTCGGCTGTGCAGCAAGGCTCGGAGTGGAGGTCTTTATCATGATCAAGATCTGTGCTTCCAACCAGCGTAACGCCTTCCCACGGCAGAATAAAGACGCCACGCCCGTCCCTCGGGTTTTTTAAGGTGATACTCTGGGCCACAGGGATTCGCCAGAACGGAAACACCAGATGACTTCCCCTCAGGGGTCGAATGTCTTTCCGGCCCGATATTTTCTTGCGCAGCTGGTCGGCCCAGGCACCGGTTGCGTTGACCACAACCTTTGCCCGCACTTCGGCGGTGGCACCGGTGAGGACATCCCTGACCACAATCCCGCACACCCGGTCTTTGAACGTCAGGAGTTGGTCAGCGGCAACATAACTTAGAGCCACTGCCCCATCGCTTTGAGCCTCGCGGATGGTCCGGAAGACCAGTCTGGCATCGTCGGTTACGGCATCAAAACACTGGGCCCCGCCCTTCAGGCCGGCAATCCTTATTCGAGGTGCCAGGAGGAGATATTCATGGGGCGGATAGTACCGATGATTCCAGTGCCATGCGAGTATATCATAGACGCTCAAAATCGCGCCGAATGACCAGCGTCCCGGTCTGCGGCCGCGGTAATCACTAAATAGAAACCCCAGCGGATCCACCAGCCCCGGCGCATCATGGAGGAGTCGCTGCCGCTCTCGCACGGATTGACGGGTCAATTTCACCTGGCCGGTCATGAGGTAACGGAGCCCGCCATGGACCATCTTTGATGAGCGGCTGGAGGTCCCCCATGAAAAATCGCGCTGTTCAACAAGCGCGGCTGAGAGACCGCGTCTTGCAGCCTCCCTCAAGATACCCGCGCCGGTGATGCCGCCCCCGATTATAACCAGATCCCATTGCGGGGAGGCCTTGGAATCGCTCCCGGTCAGCCTGGCCCACGCCTCGCCGCGCCATTCATTTGTCTGTGAGGTATTCATTGCACCAGTTTGCCTGGATTCATCATTCCCTCGGGGTCAAATTGCCTGCAAAGGGCCTTGATGGCAGCTGTCCCCAGTGGCCCTTTCTCTGCCCTGAGATAGGGCGCGTGATCTATCCCCACGCCGTGCTGATGGCTGATGGTGCCGCCGTTCTCTACAATGGCCTTCGAGACAGCGGTCTTAAAACGCTGCCAATCGACAAGGGTCTGATGGTATGTCGTGTTGACTGGAAAGATGTAGGTCGTATAGATACTCGCGCCTTGCGGGTAAAGGTGCGAGAGGTGGGTGAATACGTGTACGCGATTTCCGCCAGGCGAAGCTGTACTTTTCAATGCAGATTCCATGCCCCGTGCCATCTTATCGACCTTGTCCCAGTCGGTCGCCGTCTCAACCGTATCCACGGCATAGCCTTTTTCCCACAGGGAGTTTCTCAGATACGGGGTGCGGAACCGGGTTTCCACCCACTTGCGACCCAGATATCTGGCCGCATAAAAGCCTGTGGCCCCCTTGAACGCCTTGTGTGCCTGTCGCAGCGTACTGCGGCACCCGGAACGAGTCCCTGTTATACCGAACATCAGCATGCATTTGCTGGCACCGGCACCGCGCAGGGCGAGCAGTTTTTCAAACAGGGTGACAAGCCGCCCATGGCCGGCGAGTACAAGCTGGATCCGGGTTTCGTGAGGGTTACTGAGCCGGAGCATGGATAAAGGGATCCTGCTTTGCACCGCCCTTCTCGCGGCCTCCACGGCCATTTTCCAGGCAGGAAAAAATATTGCGTAAAATCGTTCTTTCTCCGGTAACCGGGTGACGCGGACCCTGACCTGTGTCAAGATGCCCAGACGTCCCTCAGAACCGAGCACCATCTCCCGAAGGTCAGGCCCGGCCGATGAGGCAGGAAAGGAGGGAATCTCAAGGGTGCCGGCAGGGGACTCGAGCCTTCCCCCGGCAAAGAGCTGCTCGATCCGCCCGTAGTGCAATGATTGTTGACCGCTCGAACGGGTTGCTACCCAACCTCCCAGTGTGGAAAACTCAAAGGACTGCGGGAAATGGCCCAGGGTGTACCCCCGTGCCCTCAACTGTGCCTCCACGTCCGGTCCGGCAGCACCTGGACCAAAGGTGGCGATCCGGCTCTCTTCGTCCAGGCTCAAGAGACGGTTCATCCTTCCCATGTCGAGGGTCAAAACGGGATTTTTGCCCCTCTCCGGTGTGATATGACCCACAACACTGGTTCCCCCCCCGTATGGGATGACAATGGCCCTGATGCCGTTGGCGTATTCAAGCAGTACCCGGACATCCCCGGCAGTGACAGGGTAGGCCACGCCATCCGGGATGGCACCCAGGTGACCGCTCTTGAGCGCCAGCCAGTCCGGGAGGCTCTGTCCTCGCGCATGCAGCACCCGCTCTTTTTCAGATTTGTTCACCAGTGGATGGTCAGGCAGACGGGATTCCGGCACCCGGGCGAGCACGTCCTCTAGGGGTGCGTCGGGCAGGGGGGTGGCTTTGCCGAGCTTATCGATCAAAAAGCGGTGAGCGTTTTTGGACAAGGGGAAATCGATTGTCTCCTCGCCCCATCCATTCCAACGTCGCACGGTTCTCCCCATGAGAATTGAACAAAAGACATTTGACAGGATCAACAGGATATACAGGATTGATTGGATCTTCTCCCTTCCATGACTCACCCCCTGGCAATGCTGTGAATGCCTCCATAAGTATTCATAAATAGTCATCCGGTGTCAAGGATAGGGCAGCGGGCACTTGGTATTGCAACAGGTGCTTAATTGGTATAACATTTACCCCGATGTTGCATTGGAATTCACCCGATCCGATGGAATGTCCTGTCATACAAGCACCAACTGGATAATTGATGCCCTCACAGGACCGCAATGAATGTCAATTCCTCATAGCGCATCAATTTGGTGACTTCGTCCAGCAAAAACAGGGTGATTTATTGAAACCATGGATATTTTTTGCAACGTCGGGGTTCAGAGATCCCAGGAGGATTGTGCAGGGAAAGAGGTGTGGACGATCGAGGTTTGTGACAGGTGTCAATGGCGCAGAGAGAGATCATTTTCGAATCTTACCGCGAGATAATACCGGAGTTCCCGCTCTTTGAGGAAGTCATCCGAAGGCCTCTTCCCACCCATCTCAGGGTCAACCGGTTGTTGATTGAGCCGGGAGACCTGGTCCGATTACTCGGTTCAAGAGGCATAGATCTCAAGACGGCCAGTGAAAAATACGACACCCTGTATCTGGTTCCGGGTCTTGAATCCCCTGGAAATCTGCTGGAGTATTTTCTGGGCTACATCCACCCGCAGGCCCTCACTTCGTGTCTTGCCACCTATGCCCTCTCCCCAAAGGAGGAGGCATACGTCCTTGACATCTGTGCGGCTCCGGGAGGGAAGACCGCACACATGGCCGAGTTCATGAAGAACACGGGGCTGATTGTTGCAAACGAACTCTACCCGAGCAGACATCTCTCGCTGGGACACACCCTCGACAGGCTGGGTGTGTTCAACGCCGTTGTCACCGGGTACCAGGCCCAGGAATTCCCCATGAGGGAGCGTTTTGATTATCTGCTTGCCGATGTCCCCTGTTCAGGGGAGGGGAGGTTCAGAAAGACAAAGGAGTCCGTTTTCTACCGGAGACCCATGGACAAGGCCAGACTCCCTGAAATGCAAAAAAAGATCATCCTGAGGGGCTTTGACCTGCTAAGAGAGGACGGCCAGATGCTTTACGCCACCTGCACCTACAATCCAGAAGAGAATGAATCGGTGGTTGATTACCTGTTGAGGCATCGGGATGCCAGACTCCTTCCCATAGAAGTGGGGTGTCATTATGAGCCGGGACTGGTTAAGTGGGAAGACAAAAGATATGATAAAGAGCTTAGAAAAGCAGCCAGGTTCTATCCCCACCGGCTCGACTCGGTGGGATTCTTCATGGCCAGGATTGGCAGGAAAGGATGAGCGGGACCACCTCTTTTGTTATCTGGAAGAGCGGTTTGGAATCCCTCAAAGGCTGTTTGACGACTATCTGCTTTTTCGGAGGAAGCGGGGCTGGCACCTCTTGAGGGATCACCCCCGGCTCCGGACGGCCTCGCACCTCAAGGTATCAAAGGTGGGGTTGAGGGCATTTCAGAGGGTGGGGGCATTTTTTAAGCCCACCACGCGGTTTATCCAGACCTTTGGCACTGCGGCCACAAAGGCAAGGGTTGAGATCGGGGAGGGGCAGCTTCAAAGACTCGTGGCAGGCCAGAAACTGGATATGGATCTGGACCTGAGCAAGGGTTATGTGATCCTCACCCTCGGCCGGAAGCGGATTCTGGGTCTTGGGTTTTTTGCCGATGGCAAGGTGCGTTCCCAGATTCCCCGGAGGGAACTGCGACAGTCGATGCTGGCGGAGCTGGAAGTCAAGAAAAAGGAATAAGAAGGGAGGTCAAGATGTTTACAAAAAGACAGATGAACAATTATGCGGATGTCCTGATGTGGGGCATGAAGACCGCAAGAAAGGAAAAGTTCAAGAAAAATGACATTGTCATGGTTCAGTTTGACCGGGCCGGGATCGAACTGGCCGAAATTCTCCAGGGGAGGCTGCTGGATTCGGGGATGAACCCGGTCATGCGCCTGGGTGCCACGACCCTCATGGAGCACAACTTTTATAAAAAGGCCAATAACCGACAACTTGTGTTTAAAGGACCCTGGGAAGAGGCTTTTTTTGAAAGCCTCAACGGTAGTATCAGCCTCCGGGCCCCCGAATCATTGACCCATCTGAGCGACATTGATCCAAAGATGATCGGAAAGGCCCTGGTCGCAAGAAAGCCATTGCGGGATATCCTCTGGAAGAGGGAGGATAAGGGTCTATTTGGCTGGACCATCTGCTCTCTCCAGACAGAGGGGCAGGCAAACAAGGCGGGGCTCTCTCTCAGACAGTACACCAATCAGATCATCAAGGCCTGCTATCTCGACAAGGCCGATCCTGTCAAGGAATGGAGATCAATACACAGAAATGCCATGGCCATCAAAAAGTGGATGAACAGCATGGCGGTAAAATACTACCAGGTTGAGTCGGAGAGTATGGATCTCAGGATTATGCCCGGAGAGCGCAGGAAATGGCTTGGGGTCTCGGGGCATAACATCCCCAGCTATGAGATCTTTATTTCTCCTGACTGGCGGGGAACAGAGGGTGTTTATTATGCTGATCAACCCTCTTTTCGAAGCGGGAACTATGCCAAAGGGGTACGGCTTACCTTTGAGAGGGGGTCTGCCGTAAAGGTGGAGGCCCGAAAAGGTCAGGAGTTTGCCGTCAAACAACTGGCCATGGATAGGGGGGCATGCAGGGTTGGGGAATTTTCGCTGACGGACAAACGATTTTCAAGGATAAATCGATTTATGGCCAACACCCTCTATGACGAGAATTTTGGCGGCCCTTGCGGCAACTGTCATCTGGCCGTGGGCATGTCCTATGCCGATACCTATGACGGAGACCCCACCGAATTGACAAAGAAGATGAAAAAGGAGCTGGGTTTTAACGATTCAGCCCTTCACTGGGACCTTGTCAACACCGAGAAAAAGACCGTCACCGCCCACCTCAAGACAGGCAAGAGCGTGGTCGTCTATGAAGACGGGATGTTTGGTTATTGAAGGTATTTGATAAATGGGAAGTCAGATCCATCTGGGTGGCACGGCGCGGAGTCCCGGGGATGTGGAGTACCTCAACAAGCTCGGGCTTCGGTTTGCAGAGATCCCCATCACGGATCAGAGGGAATTCTCTGACCACAGGGGTGAGTATCAGGCCTTGAGAGAGAACCTGGGCATCTATTATCTCTGCCATGGTCCCCGGGAAGGGGATCCCAATGACACCGAGGCCCTGGAAAAGACCTATCTCCCAAAGCTGATGCAGATCCTCCCCATCATGCACGAACTGGATATGAGGCTCATGAGTATTCATCTCTGGCTCGATGCCCGTTTTGTGACCCCGGGGACGATTGCCTATAAGATCGGTCTTCTTCGACGGGTTGTTGATAGGGCCACAGAGATGGGAATCACGGTTTGCCTCGAAAACCTGAGTGAGACCGCATCGAATCTTAGAGGTGTCTTTAAGGCCTTGCCTCTTCTCAGCCTGACTCTGGACCTCGGACATGCCCAGCTTTTATCAGAGCACAACACCAGCTTTGGGTTTCTGGAAAGATATCCCGAGAGGATCGGGCACATTCATGTCCATGATAACCGTGGGGGGACCTCACCGGCAGATGACCTTCATCTCCCGGTTGGTGAGGGGATCGTTGATTTTGAACGGATCTTTCAGAGACTCAAAGAGATCGGTTACCAGAGGACGATCACCCTGGAGCTAAGGCCCGAAGAGATAAAGAGAAACCTGGTCAGGGTGAAGCAACTCCTTCGCAACGCAGGGTTTCAGATTTCAGAACTTATCCAGCAACCAGAAAAAGTGGCGTGATTTATCACTGGCTGACAGATTTGACCATCGTGTTTCATTTTCTCTGGGTCCTGTTTATTGTATTCGGAATCGTTCTTGTCTGGAAATGGCCAAAGTTTGCGTGGCTTCACCTTGGAGGGCTTTTGTTCTCGCTCGTCATCAACATCTTCGGATGGTACTGCCCCTTGACCTATCTGGAGAATTACCTCCATGCCTCCGCTGCCGCAAAAGGGGGCTATGAGGAATCCTTTATCCGGCATTATCTGGTCCCGATCGTCTATCCCGACCTCTCCGAAAAGACGATCCGTATCGGTGAGATCCTCTTCGTTCTTATCCTATTGGCGATCTACGGCGCCCTGGCCGGGAGATGCTACAGGAGGTCTCGCACTTCGATCCGCTGAATTCGCCCCGGACCAATTGCGTTTTGGACACTTCATGGTTCCGGGGAAATTTTTTTCTTGACACAGCCTGGAAATATAATTCAGTATACAATATACAAAATACAACGAGTCCATATTAGACCCTTTTGCAGCAGCTACTGGCGGGAGGGAGGAGGGGTTTCCCATGTATCTTGAAAATGAGGTCGATCCTGTGGGACAGTTATTTGAGCGCCCCAACTTGAGAGACCAGATCTACGATGTCCTCAAGAAACTCATTATTCTCAGGGAAATAAAACCAGGGGAAAAGATAAATGAGGAAAGCCTGGCCAAACAGCTGCAGGTAAGCCGGACCCCAATTCGAGAGACACTGCTTCGCCTCGAGCTAGAGGGCATCGTCAAGAATGTTCCGAGGCGAGGGGCCCATGTTGTGAGCCAATCCAAGAAGAAGATCATCGATACCCTCCAAGTCAGGGAGGTGCTAGAGGGACTGGTTGCCCGGCTGGCCACTGAGAACATCATCGAGAAGCAGCTTCAACGGCTGAAAAATTCCCACAAAAAGATCGCGTCAGCCAAGGACGGAGAGGATAGGCTCCTGAAATATAATGCTGCAGAAAAGGAGTTTCACGCCATATTACTTGAGGCCTGCAGGAATGATTTACTTAAAGGCATGATGGAAACGGTAAATGTTCATCTTGAGGTGATCAGATTGAGGACGGTGGTCCTAGCAGGGAGGGCCGAGCAGAGCGTAAGGGAACATATCGATATCATTGAAGCTGTGGAGAAGGGTGATGCGGTTGGCGCCGAGGCCCTTATGAAGGAGCATGTCAGGAGTGTGCAACGGGATGCCTTGAGGCACATAGACCTAATGGTCTAGACAGGAGATAAGGAGAGGAGAAGTGGCTGAATTCAGTTACCAATAGAAAGCACCTATGCCCACATAACGCAAAATCCCGTTACGGTGAACACCCGGTGTTGGCCTGCGGG
Source organism: uncultured Desulfobacteraceae bacterium (assembly GCA_964639275.1). Lineage (GTDB taxonomy): Bacteria > Desulfobacterota > DSM-4660 > Desulfatiglandales > Desulfatiglandaceae > CAZXCQ01. The sequence continues at coordinate 31,943 of CAZXCQ010000029.1, forward strand.
AAGGGCCCGCGGAAAGATACATCCCGACGGGAATGTGGAATAGGGCTTCTAGGTTTAGGAAGGAGAAGAGAGATGCGCATGGTTCAATTTCTGGTTCATGAAAAGGCGGACACCGTCGGTGTTGCCACGGTGGACATCAAGGCGGGCGAGACGGCCAGAGGACTTTATATGGACACACAGAATCCTGTGGAGGTCAAAGCCCTGAAGGAGATCCCCCTGGGTCACAAGATTGCCCTGAATGATCATGAGGAAGGCGATACAGTCATCAAGTATGGCCATGACATCGGCAAGGTGGTTGCCGGGATCAAGACCGGGGATCACGTTCACGTCCACAATCTGAAGACAAAGAGGTGGTAGAAATGGAGATACCAAAATTTCAAGGTTATCGTCGTGAAAATGGCAGGGTCGGGGTCAGGAATCACGTGCTGATCCTGCCCCTGGACGATCTATCCAATGCGGCATGCGAGGCGGTCGCCAACAATATCAAGGGGACACTGGCCATACCGCATGCCTATGGCCGTCTGCAGTTTGGTGAAGACCTGGAACTTTTTTTCCGGACCCTGATCGGCACCGGTGTCAATCCGAATGTTGCGGCGGCGGTGGTGATTGGTATTGAACCGGGGTGGACCGGTAAAATAGTGGACGGGATCGCTGAGACGGGGAAACCGGTGAAGGGGTTTTCCATTGAACGGCAGGGGGACATCAATGCCGTTGCCCAGGCCTCGCGTCAGGCCAAGGAGTATATGCACTGGGCCTCGGAGCTTCAGCGGGTTGAGTGCTCGTTTGATGAACTCTATGTCTCCACAAAATGCGGGGAGTCTGACACGACCTCGGGGCTTGCATCCAACCCGACGGTGGGGAACGTTTTTGACAGGCTCAATGAGATGGGTGCCACGACCTGTTTTGGGGAGACCTCAGAGATCATGGGTGCGGAGCTGGTGTGCAAGGAGCGGGCCGCCACGCCTGAGGTGGGTGAGGAATTTATGCGGGTCTTTAACGCATACAACGACATCATCCTCCAGAACAAGACCGACGACCTTTCCGGTTCCCAGCCCACCAAGGGGAACATCATCGGAGGTCTGACCACCATTGAGGAAAAGGCCTTTGGGAATATGCAGAAGATCGGGAAAAAGTCGCGCTATGTGGGCGTCTTGAAGCCTGCCGAGGCACCCAGGGGCAAGGGGTTGTGGTATATGGATACCTCATCTGCCGCGGCCGAGGCGGTCACGCTCTGGGCCGCCTCCGGTGCGGTGGTCCATCTGTTTCCCACGGGCCAGGGCAATATCATTGGAAATCCCATACTGCCGGTGATCAAGCTCTCGGCCAATCCCATCACCTGCGAGACCATGAGTGAGCACATCGATGTGGACGTATCGGCTATCCTGAGGGGTGAGATGACCCTGGATGAGGCGGGTGACAAATTGATGGATATGATAACCCGGACCTCAAATGGCCGTCTCACCGCGGCCGAGGTCCTGGGTCATCGTGAATTTGTCCTGACCAAGCTCTATATCAGCGCGTGATCTTTATGTTTGGTGTAACGTCTCAAAAAACAGGGGGAAAGGTGTGGCATGGGGGTCTTTTTTTCTTCCACATGC
>CAZXCQ010000030.1:0-32927 GCA_964639275.1 uncultured Desulfobacteraceae bacterium
GTGCCGGGAAGGGGGTTTGGGGGCCCGGGTCACTTTAGAATCGCCTACTGTGTCTCAGAGGACGTGATCCAGCGGGCCTTGCCCGGATTTGAAAGGGCCATGAAGCGGATAAGGCCGTAAGGGGTAGAGATCGAATCGAATAAGGGGGATCAAACAGTGTATTCAAAGATGCTTTCATTAAGATTTCCAAAAAAGATCGTCAACGAGCCCATCGCCGTAAACCTTGTAAAGAAATTTGACCTCTCTTTCAACATCCTCAAGGCGACCATATATCCGAGAAAAGAAGGTTTTATGGTGCTCGAGCTCAGTGGACACCGAAAGAATTTTCAGAAGGGTGTCCGCTATCTAAAAAGCCTTGGCATCAAGGTTGAAAGCATCGGGCAAGATATTAGGCGTGACGAAGAGACCTGTTTCCAGTGCGGGGCCTGCACAGCCGTCTGCCCCACAGGGGCCCTAAACATAAAGAGGCCGGAGATGGAGGTCATCTTTGATAGAGAGAATTGCAGCGCCTGTGAATTGTGTGTGTCGGCCTGCCCGGCCCGCGCGATGAAGGTAAGATTTGACAGGAGTCTCTTATATTGAATTCCCTTCTTCCCATCCAACCCCTGCTTGCAGATACCAGTTGCAACCTTTGGATACCCGTGGAGGTAATCCCGGTGGCCTCTGCCAGTTATTTATTCATGGAATCCAAGCCCTCTTGCAGGATCAATACGCAAGACTCGCTTCTTTTGACCAATTTGCTTAGATTGCTTTTCGGAAAGAATTTTTCCAGTATGGGCACTATATGGGTGGCGGTCCACTGCGACAAGGATTCTCCTATTGACCTCCCCCAATTCTTCCTCGGATCTCTCACTGCTTACAAAGGAGAATGGCTGATGGTACCCGGCTCAACAATTCGAACAATGGGCCCTTCATGACCCTCTGCCCAGATATGTACGATACCACCAGGCCGTAGTCTTGTAAAGAATCGGCGATGTTCACTGCAGTATCTTGAAGTAGCCGGCATCTGTTCGGGGTCCATCCTGCTTCTCCAAGGCTCTCTTTTGCGGTATTTAAGGTTTCATCCGATTCTTCCAGGCCCAAAAAGGAATCGTCTTTTTCTTTCTCACCAAAACCCGGCCCGCCGGCAATTTGAAATTTACAGCGGAGAAGGTCGAGCTCTATTTCAGCCCCCTCAAATATTTTTAGAAACGTTGAAATCAAAGGCCGTAGCCCCTCCTCAACTTCCAAGATAAGCACAATCCTTTTCGGGCTGACCAGGTTTTTCACCAAAAGGATTGGGCAAGGTGACTCCCTATAAAGCTTGGATCGTATCTTTTTTTGGAAACCTGCCAAATCAAAGGAATGCAATGCCCCCTCCACATAAAGGCCATAATATCCTTCTTCCAGTTCACGAAGAATCTCATCCTCACAAACACCCATACGCATCTTGGGAGCAGCCAGGGCCGGACATGAGGCCCTTTCCGCATTGATGAGACGGGCAATTTCTACCTGAGCTGTTTCAAGCAGGCCTTTCTCCCAGGTCCGGCGTACCCATCCCATGCCGGGGCTATCCCCTTCTTGCTCAGGTTCCACCACATGCATTGCCTGCACTACCATGCCGGTCAACTTCGCCAATTGACATGCATACCGAAGGGCGATACTCGATGCAAGGTCGGGATTTATGGAAACGAGTGTATTGATCATCTTAATTCCCCCTTATTGAGGATCCAAGATACAATCAAGATACAATATGGAGGGATAGCAACTACAATATCATAAGATCTTTCGAAGTTAAAAAGCCTCACTCTGAGCGCCGACGGCGTGCCTTCTTTTTAGCTTTTTTGACTGCCGCAAGGATCTCCCCGATCCTGAAGGGTTTTGCTATAAAATCATATGCCCCTTTGATCAGCGACTCCCTGGCAGTTTCCATAGTTGCATATCCCGTGATTACAATCACCTCGCTCCCAGGACATTTTTTTTTGACCCTTTCCAAAAAACCCATGCCATCTACGCCCTCCATCTTCAGGTCAGTAATAAAGACATCGAAGCACGTTTCGTTCAATCTGGCCAAGGCACTTGCGCTGTCCGTAAAAGCCTCGACGATATATCCGTCATCTTCCAGTTCTGGCTTCAGCCGATCACCGACAATTGGCTCGTCATCTAGAATACAGACTGTTGTCTTTTCCATTCTTTCTCCTTCGCATATTTTCTTATTATTACCTACTTTCCATCCAGAAATAGTCCTCTTCTCTCCGAGCGGTAGGGTCTAGCCTACGGGCCGGAAGCGGAGCCGGAGGCCGCAATCTCGACGTCAATCTGCGCGATTCCTTGTGCGGCCTACTTCAGTATGCCTCCGCGCAATCCCTTGATTTCCTTGACATTGCGAAAAATTTTCCATTTCTGATCTGGAAAGTTCTTGGTGCCCATGAGACATTTCTGGATGGCCATTAACCAGGTTCTTTGATTCCTTCCATAAATTTCTGAAAGTAGTAATCCATATCCTTATCATTCCTTAAAAGGACGTCGAGTTGTCTTGCAAACCCGATCAATCTTCCAATTAGATAGAGTTGACCTTTCATTTGGTCTTCTGTTAAATTACTTGCTCGAGCAATTACCAGGTCCCCATTTACCTCTACTTTAAAACCCTCCTTCTCGAGAATATTCATCAGTAAATTAGCCCTTCTTGATCGCCGCGTTATATCCGTCACACCCCCAACAAACCTGAAGGAGATGTAATTATTTTCCGGGGAAGGCCCAATGCTTGCGTCCACAGCAGTCAAATGGTAGCCCAATGGCAGGCTCAGATTAACGTAGTTAGATCCGATGACCGCCAAGTTGACACCAGGCAAGGTATTTCCCAATACTTCCGGACTCTGGGTCCTTGTTAGGCTCGACATCAGACCCTTAAAATCAAGTGGGATCGGTTGTGTGCTCCAACCATTAGGTGAATTCAATCCTTCCCAGAGCGCCTTCATGGGAAGCGAGGTAATCTGCTCGGCATCAACATAGATGTTTTTGCCCACCTCTTCAGATAGTCCACCCCCAATGTCAAACAATACGAGGTCCAGTGGCAGATGCGATCTCAGGCGCTTAGCGCCTCGTCGAACAAAGGAACGAGGATCTTTGCCAACCTGCACCAATGTTTGAAAGGCCTTTTCATGAACAAATCGCATGACGTCGTGTAACGTCTTGCACCCTTTGGGAATGAAGTTGGCAGCAGCTGGGTCTGTCAAAGAGAGAGGGGCAATCTTTTTGAGGAGTCTGCGCAACAGCTGAAACTCATGTGTGATCTCAAAGGTGAGTTTATCAAATAATTGCTGGTGAAGCAATTCTTGAATTCGGCCTTCGTAGATAATGTTTCTTTCCGCGTCTACCGTGACCTCCTCATTCGGGCTAAGCACCTCCGTGGCTACTCCAGCCCCCACAATGGTAGGGACCCTGAACTCCCGAGCAACGGTAGCCATGTGCCCGGTCGTTGATCCAATGTCCGTAACTATCGCGTTGGCCCGAGGTATGGCCCTGGCCAGCCAAGGTGGGGCATAATGGGAAACCAAAACACCCCCCCTTGGGAATTGGCTCAGTTGCTGGCTGTTCTCCACAATCCATACCGGCCCGGCACCAATTCCACGGTAAGCAATCATCCCTCGATCCTCCAGAAGGACTCGGTGTCCCTTCAGGACGGTCTTCAGTTCACCACGCCGGATTCGTTTTGTGCGCACTATATTGATCTGTCTCGCCTGTAATATCCAAAGCTCCCCCGCGCCATCCACGCTCCATTCTACGTCCAAAGGTCTTTTGAAATATGCCTCCAGGGTAAGGCCCATTTCCACTATCCTGGCAGCCTCCTCAGGCGTAAGACAGGGTTTGCCCCTGAGCCCTCCAGGGACCTTTTGCAAAGGGCCCTTTTTAAGCGGGGCCAGCATCTGGGCCTTTGAGCTAACTTTCTGTTCTAAGATTGGGTACGGGGGGTCACGCGAGACACGGAATGTATCAACTGGGACTTCTCCCCCTGAAGCGACCTCTCCCAGGCCCCAACCCCCACTCACAATACTTTCTGACTGCTCAGGTGCACTGGGGTCCAGGGTATATAACACCCCTGATACATGGCTTTCGATCATTTTCTGATATAAAACAGGCATGGCCATTTCTGCGGGGAAAAGATTCATTCCTTGCCTGTATTCAAGACTCGCCTGGCTGTACAAGCTAGCCAGTACTTTTTTGAAATTAGATAATAGCTCATCAAAATGAACATTCAGAAATGAATCATGAAGCCCTGCGAAACTCAAATCCCCATCTTCCCCTACAGCACTACTGCGTATTGAGAAATAACATGATTCTGGTTTTCCATCAGAGATCTGTGCCGAGGCGCTAAGAATGTTACGTCTGAGTTCGGGGGGGATTTCTCCACCGAGTATCATAAGCCGGATAGCGTCGGAGACCGACTCGATAGATTTCTGTTTCTCTTTGCATTTCTCAATCAACTTTTCGATTTTTTCAAAGAGGTTGTTATACGCCATGTAATCTCTGAAACCACCGATAGTGACCACAAAACCGCTGGGGACGTGTGTCCCGGGTAAATTTATAATCCTGGATAAATTGTAAGCCTTGTGACCGACAATATTCTCCATCCCCTCTTCTATTTCATTCAAATAATATACCTTCTTAGCGCTACGGATGAATATTTTCCCCGATAGTTCAGTTTCCAGTTGCTTCACCAGACTTTCGATGACACCGTAAATGTCTAGGTATTGGTTGTTAGTAATGAAGTTCAGGTCATATGCACTGTTTCGAACGATCCCCCCTAACTCCTTAATACAGTCAACCAGGTATTTCTTATCAAATACAAAGTCTCCCCCCATTTTTCCGCCCATATCGGCTATAAGCTTCATGGCGGCATTGTTTTTCTGAACTATATTTTGAAATCGCGCATACAACTCCGAAAAAGGGACTTGCTCCTCCGTTTTTATCCCAAAAAGGTTCTTCAATGATGCAACTGCGGCGCTAAAATTGATCATCAATGGGCCTCTACACGTTTAAAAAATAAGCCGATAATTGCCCCAACAAACAGCGCAATAACCACACATAGAATCCCATAAATAAGACCTCTATGGTATGCGAGCTCCTGAAGTCCTCTAATTAAGCCCATTTGCTCCACCACAAAACTGTGGACGGAAGTCTCTTCTATCTTGCCATTATCTACGAGCATGGCCACGATCCTGTATTTACCGGGAACGGTGGAAGAGGGAAAATAGCATTCTGTCTCAAAATGTTTCTTACCCTCTCTTGGCCTCGAATAATGTATTGCACCCTCCAGTTCGCCGTAGAGCTGCTCAGAGCGTTTTAGCTGGAAAAACCTTTCGAAAACCATATCACGACTTATGTTATCAGGCCTGATCATCAACTCACATTTCAGTTTTTCTAACCCGACCCCCAGTGAATATAATAGGCGGCTCCATTTCCTTCCTCCGGGCAGAAGCAACTTATAGAGAGAGGGAGCGTGCTGTAACTGTATTCTTCTACGATTCACCCAAAATGGTCCGATCCGGCCTTTTATATTGAACATACTTTTTTCCTCCGGCCCTTTTATCTCAAAGATAATATCCTGTTCCGATAGGACCGATCCCGATAGCTTCACCTCACGCCCAGAAAAAAATGCTCCGATTTCCAGATACGGCGGAACCACTTTTAACGTGGACAACTGTCCAGGCAAAACGAGCGAGGGACAAACTAAAACAATACCAAAGCACATTAACATGGCAGATGAGGTGTTACGCTTCATCTGTTAATGACCTCCATAGTACGATATAAGAACATGGGGGGGCAATAGAAGACCAATTAGCATTTTGGCCATAACAATGAGAACTAGGGATGCGAGCAGGATCTTTAACTGATCCCCCTTTAGCCCTTTACTTAATTTGGTGCCTACCTGTGCACCAATAGTGGAACCAACCAACAAAAGAAGCGCAAGGACAAGGTCTACCGTGTGGTTGGAATAGGACTGCATAATAGTGACATCAATACAAGTGAATAGGATCTGGAACAGGCTTGTCCCCACAACTACATGCATCGGCATCCTGAGCAAATAAACCATAACCGGGACCATTATAAAGCCTCCCCCCACGCCCATGATTGCAGCCAGTATTCCTACAAATCCCCCCAGAACAAGAGGGACGATTGGGGAAAGCACAACCCCTGACCTGGTAAAATTGGTCTTAAAAGGAAGTTGACGTATCAGCCGCGCATAGGCCGATTCTTTCTTGTGGACCGGAGGAGCAGCTCTTTTTTTCGCCGAGCGAAGGTTTTGTAAACTCTCAAGGAACATATAGCTGCCTACTGCTCCCAACATAATTACGTAAGTAATTTGAATAAGAAAGTCGGCGTTTCCCATTTGACGCAGGACCTTTATGACCTGCACCCCTCCTGTGCCACCAATGACACCTCCTATCAGCAAAAATAGACCCATTTTGAAATCAACATTTCCTAATCGGTAGTGCGCGTATGTCCCCGAGGCGGAAGCCGCCACAATCTGGTTGGAATCAGATGCTGCGGCTACAGTCGGAGGGATCCCAATCATAATAAGTAATGGCGTCATAAGAAAGCCACCCCCTACTCCAAAAAGACCCGATAGTAATCCAACCAGAAGACCCAAGCCAACAATTACAGGCAAAAATACGCTGTGCTGTGCAATAGGTAAATAGATGAACCACGACATAATTACCCCTTTCCTTTCAACTCAAGAATCCTGAGCAGCAATACAAATAGAAAAGATACTGAACCCAACAAGATGTTATAGAAGAAAAGTTCCTTGTCCCAAAAACCGTGAATTGGAGGTTTGAATTTCTTTAAATATCTCCCAGTCAACTGCGTGCTTCTCTGTGAATAGGTAGAACAACCACAAAAGTTGTCCCCTTTCCCACCTCACTTTTCACTTTAATTTGACCGCCGTGTTTCTTGATAACCCCATAACTGACCGATAGGCCCAGTCCAGTTCCCTTGCCCACGTCTTTTGTGGTAAAGAACGGATCGAAGATATGACCCAGGTGTTCTTTGGAGATACCTGTGCCGGTATCCTGGACCTGGACTATTATTCTGTTAGCGTTTTCCCGACTGGCTCGTATTGTCAGATCGCCACCTTTAGGCATGGCTTGAACGGCATTAGTGATAAGGTTTAGAAAAACCTGGTGCAACCCTTGATGATTTCCGTTAATCTTCGGTAGCTCATCGGATATTTCATCGTGCAGTCGCACCTTAGATAATGCAATATGATGGTTAGCGATACGAATAGTTTCCCTCAAGAGAGTCACTAGGTCTAACTCTCTGTAGCCGGATGTCTCAGCCCGGGAGAACTCAAGGAGATTTCTAACGATCTCACTTGCCCGCAGTGCCTGTATAAGGATATCGTTCAATAAGGCAGAACGTCTTTGCTCTGAAACTTTTCTCTTGCCAGCAAGAGAGTCTACGGTCAGTATAATATTATTTATGGGGTTATTTAATTCATGAGCAACCCCGGAAACGAGGGTTCCTAAGGAGGCAACTTTTCGGGAATGGATAATTTGTTCTTCTCTGGCCTCAAGTTCTTCTGCCATTCGATTAAAGGCTACAACCAGATGATCGACCTCACTTTCCATCTTACTCGAGTGGGGAATCGGGCTAAAATCGCCCACCGCAACTTTCTCTGTTGCTGTTTCTATTTTTGCAAGTGGCCTAACAACCTTCTTTATTATCAATCGCGCTCCCATAAGGAAGACGAAGAACATCGCCCCCATAAAAAAAAGTGGCCATCTTATGGCATTTCTTGCTGCTTTGGCCATATGGTGCCTCTCGGCCTTCAATAACGCCCTCGCGGAATCAACCACTTGTTTTCCTACTGACCTAATCTCTCTTTGTGTATCTTCCGCCGGGATTCGATCGGGTGACATCTCGTTTAGTATCTTGAGCGCTCCATACTCTTTAAGGCCTTTGTCCAGGCGAATACATTCCGACCTTGACCAGGGTTTTTCAAAATGAGTCAACTTCTTTGAAAACAGCTTTTTGGCCTGGTCAAAGTGATATCTCGTGGATTGAAGGCTGTCTCTATCATGATACAATAGAAAATTCTTTTCGTACCTTCGCATCTCAAAAATGGTATTGTAAAGATCCTCGGTGAGTTCAAGGTCCAGTATCTCCTGGTTCATCTTGTCAATTTCAAGATAGACGACAGGAAAATTTAGGAGCAATATGAATGTACCCAGGTAAATGAAAAGATTGAGCTTGCCCTGTAACTTTAGATTGCTTTGCGACCACTTCATTATCTAAGAATCAGCACAGAGGCATTGCTGGCCTTAATCAGCCTATTCACTTTTCCCCGGGGAAAGACCTTCTCCAATATGGATTTCTTTCCCAGGCTCAAGGCTATCAGGCCCCGCCGTGCCTCCTGCGAAACAAAGGCGTCTAGCGAAGAGAGCTCGACCAGTTCTATCCATGGGTCGGTCTTCCGTGACGTATAATACCTCAGGATGGAATCTATTCCCCTTTCAACGTCGGTCCTGAGGTTTCCCCCTTCTGCCAATCCCACAATCAGCAGTCTGGCTTGATACAGTGTTACGAGCTGGTTGATCATTTCAAGAGATTGCTGGCTCACCCTATTATGGTCCAGGCAACAGACGATCCTTTCGATCCTTTTCTCTTCTTTCACCACAAGCACCGAACAGGCAGCCTCATTGGCTACTTTTTGGGGCACACTGATGCCCTCTTCCCATTCGCATCCTCTTTTAGTGTTGCAGCCCAGCATGATGAGATCACTTTCCTCTTCCTGGGCCTCTCTAAGGATCCCTCTGACCGGATTGCCCACTCTTATGCGGGCCTTGAGGCTTTTTTTTGCACTCTTGGCAACATATAGCTCTTCCCAGACGCCTTTTCTGAGCTCGATCAATTCATAACCAAATTCACGTTGGATATATGGGCAATCTCCTTCCTTGAAATGATCGAGGAAGCTCTCACGATAATCGGAAAGCGCACGGGGCAGAGGGTCATCAAGATGCCACTCTGGCGATGCTGCACCTGAACCCCTCTCCTTTGAGGCCATCTTTGACTGCAAACCCAGAAGGGTGACATCTGCCCAGGTATTGGCTGCCAGTCTGACCACCTGCCTTACTGTATGGGCACTGTACGGATGGCGGTCCACCGCTACAAGGATTCTCATATCGGCCTCCCTAGATTCTTGCTTGGACTTTCTACTGCTTGCACAGGAGAACAGCTGATGGCACCCGGCTCAACAATTCGAGCAATGGGCTCCTCTTGCGCATCGGCCGAGGTAGGCAGGATATAACCAGGCCATACTCATTCAGGGCATCGGCTATTTGTGTCGGGGTATCCTGGGCCGTACGGATTTGTTCAGAAAACCACCCGCCTGCTGCAAGCATCTCTTTTGCAGCCCCCGCGACCCTGTCTGGTTCCCCCTGCTCCAAGACGGAGCCGTCCTCCTTCTTCCTTTCGATACCTGTTCTCGAGGCTTCTTGAAATCTTAAACAGAGCAGATCAACCTGCACATCCGCCCCCTCAAAGACCTTTAGAAAGGTCGATATCAGGGGCCGAAAATCCCTATGGTCTTCCAGGAGAAGAACCACCCTTTTTGGGGTTACCAGGTTTTTCACCACAATGATTGGACAAGGGGTCTGGCTGTAAAGTCGCGACCGGATTTTTTGATGAAAAGCCCCTGCATCAAAGGAAAATAGAACCCCTTCCATAAAGAGGTCATAAGTTTCCTTACCCATTTCACGCAGGATCTCCTCCTCACGGTTACCCACTGCCACCCTGAGCCCGCCCCGTGCGGGAAATGAAGCCATTTCAGCATTGATAAGGCGGGAAATTTCTCCCCGGGACGTATCCAATAATCCCTTCTCCCAGGTCTGGCGCACCCACCCGGCCCCGGGAGGTCGGCCTTGATCTTCAGACGCTTCCACATGGATGGCTTGGAGGTGCATCTCGGTCATCTTTGCCAAGCCACAGGCATACCTGAGTGCGATACGGGAGGCCAGGTCGGTATCCAGGTAAATAAGTGTCTTGATCATCTTCCTTCTCCGCCCAAAATTTTCCTTGCCGAGTCTCCAGAAGCCAGCGCCTCTAAGCCTTCTGGTCTTCCTCCCTGAGTGCATCAGCTGCCTTTTCAATAGCAGTTCGCATCTCTTTGAGTTTAAAGGGCTTTGCGATAAAATCGAAGGCACCCTTGGTCAGGGACTCCCTGGCCACTTCCAGGGTGGCGTATCCAGTGATCATTATCACTTTGGTCCTTTTAGATCTTGCCGTTACCCCTTCCAAGACCTGGATGCCATCTATCTTGTCCATGCGGATATCGGTCACCACAATATCAAACTCCTTTGCCGCGATCCGCTCCAACGCCCTATAAGGGTCAACGAAAATCTCGACCTGATGGCCTTTCTTTTCAAGTGCTGGCCTGAGGCGCTCGCCGACAATAGGCTCATCATCCAGGACAAGTATATCCAGTCGATCGTCCATCTCTCTTCCTCCCTTTGAGTTGAGATCTCATCCCCCATACCTGAACCTCGACCAAAAGCGGTCAGGTCCCTGTCTCGGCCTGTAAGACGGTGGGTTCTCTGATGACCTGCAAGGTCTTTTGGACCCCCCTTCTCTGTCGATATGCCCTGATGACATAAAACAGAATGACAAGGCAACCCGTGATTCCGCTGGCAAAGAGGAAAAACTTGCTGACCATATTGAAGTAATGGTCGTACCCCGCGGACAGGTTGAGATGGCCTAACTGGCGCAAGTATATGGGAATTGCAATGATCCGGCTTATGACGCACAGGAGAATAATCAGACTGGTCACCAGACGAATGATCTTTTCATTGACCACCTTCACCCCATAAACCCCTAGATAGATGCCTACCAATGAGCCCAAATAAAGGAGCATGGTTAATCTTATATCCACAAATCCCTGATAGGCGTAGCTCAGTGCCCCGTATGCGCCCATAAACATGGCCAGAAAGAGCTCCGTTCCTGTAGCCACGGCCGTAGGTACACCAAAAACATAGATCATGGCTGGCACCCCGATAAATCCCCCCACCCCGATTGTACCGGCCAAATACCCGGTTGCGGTACCCACAACCAGAAGGACCCAGAGACTGACCTTTGTATCGGCCACCCGAAAGTTGATCATCGGCGGGAGGTTAAGGCGTGCCAGGAAGTCGGCAATCCTTTTGGAAGGTCCGGCGCCATCCTTACCCAGACGAGAGGTCTTGATCAGGTCGCGAAGCATGGACACGGCTACCCCCAGGAGGATTGTGGCAAACACGATGCTGATATAAAGGTTTGCGCCGGCCCCTTTTGCCTCGCCGTGGCCTGCGCCTCCCCTGAAGAGCTTGCTGGTAATCCAAACGGCCAGCTGAATGCCCACGACCGCGGTACCCAAAATAAAGACCGCCAGCTTTTTGTCCACATTTCCGGCCTCACCGTGCTTTCGGGACCCGACCATGGCCTTCCCAAATTTGTGGGTGATATTGCTGGCCACTGCCACGACCCCTTCTACCCCCAGATTCATCATTCCTGGCGTCATAAAAAAGGCACCGCCACTACCGATAAAGCCACTCAAAACGCCCCCAATAAACCCCAGCAGCACCACCTGAAGGGCCATATCCGGACTGATTTGGAGAAACTGGACGATGATATGGTGCATTTTTGCCTCCTTTTGTGGAATCAGTCGATCCCGATCAGCTTTAGTAGCAGACCAGTAACAGTGCCATAGCTGTATGCAATAAAAGGGACGAAAAGGGCCACGCCCACTGAGGTCAGCCATTTGTATTTTTCGTGGACCTCCCCCCCGAGAAAATTCAAAATGGGGGCCTGGAAACAAAAGATCAATGTGTAAACACCCGCGACCAGGATGGCAAAGGCCAGGAGTTTTGCCGCCTGCCTCTTGCCGAAAAGGAAACGGGACTTCATCTCATCAGCGGTGATGACTGGCGTCTTGAAGCTCTCCCGGAGGGCAAGCGCCAGCTCCCGGGTCTGTCGCATCCTTGCCTCATGCCCTTTGTCAAGGAACAGATCCCCAAGTACGACGAGAGAAGAGTTTCTGCCTCCTTTCATGGTTTCAATGATCTCATCGCGGGCCCCGTAAACCGTGTGTCCGCCCGCGGAACGTCCGATTGAGATCAGTTCCTCCAGCGTCTGGGCTAACCCCCTATCATTCTCTGACGTCTCTGGACCATCGTCTTCTACTCCCCCTGTGTAAATTTCTGCCTCATGGTTTTGAGCTGGTGGGACATCCCTGTCAGAAAATGGGCTTGGCCCGCTTTGGCTAATCGTGCTGTGGGGGGCCACACGCAAAAGCTCTACGGCCGCTCCCCAGCGCTGGGCCAATTGACAGATCTGTCCGTAGCTCTCGGATTCAGGGGTAAACCTCTCTTGAACCCACAAAATATTGCTCTCCGCCATGGTACACAGGATCTCTTTACATCCCTCAAGCCCCTGCAGGACTTCTGAAATGGCCTCGGCTGCCCTCTCCTGCCGGGGCATATAGGTTATTGTAACCACACCGCCAACGGCTCGAACACCGAGGTCAAGGTTCTTGGTGCGCTCGTCGGTGCCAAGCCGCACCTTGGCCCTGGCTGCCAGATGGAGATCATCCATTTCTCTTAGACTGGCCTGGGTGGGCTGGAATTCGGGTAACCCGGCCATACTGTACAAGGCCGTAGATACATTTGAGATGCTGATGTTCTGGAAATTGATGAAAAAGTCGTACTGGCGGGGATCAATCCGGTCCACTTGGTGGACGTATCGCACCCATTTGTCAAAGTCTTCGTCCAATTGATCCAGATAACTTTCTGCCTTATCTCTTGAGAGGTTCACATCCTTCATAGCATTTTCTATCCGGATCTCCTTCGGGGTTACCAATCCGACCCGAAGCCTGTGACTGACTCCCGGCAAGAGAAGGTGACCTGCCCGTCCCTGGTATATCAGGTTTCCCTCCGCTCCCCTCTCGCATAGGATCGCGGTAATAAAGGCGAGGTAAAGCTCCTTTTCACGCGCCAGCCTCTCGTGGAGCACGGGCGACTTTATGATAGAGGTCTCAAGTCTTCCCAATCTTATTCCTTGCTCCCTTGCCAGCTCCGCCAGTTCTTCGCGGTTCAGTGCTGGCCAGCCCGTCTTACGGGTCAGGCTCGATGCCAGCTCCTTACCGACACTATGCGCCGCACTTGAGATCATGATGATAGGCATTGCTAACCCCCTTCCTCATTAGAGATAACGGACGTTATCTTTTTCTCTCACCTGGATGATTTGAATAGGTACCCGGCACCTGACCCGGATCAGGGATTGCGCAATTTGCTGGTCGTTCCCTCCAAATACCACGAGGTCGATATCTTCTTGCGTGAGTAAGCCCAACACCTCCTCCTCGATCTGCCCCCGCCCGATGTGATAAGATACGCCCAGACCTTCTTGGGAGGCGCTGTTAATCAAGTCCAGGAGGGCATTTTGTATCCAGCCTTCCATTTCGCTATCACTTCCAGCCTCACCGGACTCAATCCTGAGGATGATAACCTTGGCCTGCATCCTTTCCGCCAAGGCCAGCGCATGATACACGCCTGTTAGGTCTTTGTTCTTGAGACAAAGGGGAACAAGGATCTTCTTTTGACTCACCACTTCTCTGGCCCCTCCATTGCCATACTCCTTGGTCACTCCCCACGCGCTAACAAGATGTGTGCCAAACTACTTTTATGCAAAATTATCAGCATCTTATCCCATAATTCCACCCGGGAGACACCCAGTAAACGTTCCAAACTGAAACAATACCCGGGCACACCAAGGGATAGATGGTCTTTTTTTGAATGAAAACAAGTAGTTCTATTGAGTGTTTCAAAGTGAAAAAAAATAAGGGGGCGAAATACGGCGTTTACGGCAAGTTTCATTGTAGGGTCGGTTGGACTTTGATTGGCTCATGTTAGGCCAAGGCGTTTCATCTTGCGCCACAGGGTGGTCCGTGGGATCTTTAATATTTCGGCAGCCAGGCCCTTCCTAAAACTGGTCTGGATCAAGACCTGATGGATATACTCCCTTTCTTTCTCCTCCAGTGAGGGCCAGAGCTGGGTCTCAAGGCTTCTTATGGAAAGTTGCTGGAGATCTTTGGGCAACTCTTTGGGCCGAATGGTTGCACCATCAGTGAGGGCAACGGTACGTGCAATGATGTTCTCCAATTCTCTTACATTGCCTGGAAAAGGGTAATTGAGGAGAATCTCCATTGCTTCCTGCTCAACACCGCCAATCTCTTTGCCAAAGGCCTCACCATATTGTGCCAGGAAGTGACGGATAAGAAGCGGGATATCATCCTTCCTTGACCGTAATGGAGGGAGGGAGATGAGTACAACGTTGAGGCGGTAATAAAGGTCTTCCCGGAACCTCTTATTTTTCACTGCCTTTCTCAGATCCTGATTGCTGGCCGCGATCAAACGCACGTCTACTGGAATAGGCCTGATCCCCCCCACCCGGAGCAAGGTGCGCTCCTGAACGAAACGCAGGAGCTTGACCTGCATACTGGAGGGCATCTCTCCAATCTCATCAAGGAAGATTGTACCCCCGTTTGAGGCCTCAAGGAGTCCGATCTTGGTGTCCACCGCCCCGGTGAAGGCCCCTCTCTCATGGCCAAAGAGCTCGTTAGCAATGAGTTCCTCGGTGAAACCACCGCAGTTGAAAGAGACGAAAGCTTTATCCCTGCGCGCCCCTTGAAAATGGAGGGCGCGCGCTACGATTTCTTTACCGGTCCCACTCTCCCCTTGAATAAGGACGTTGCAATTTAGATGGGCAACCTTGTCAATAAGGCGACGGACTTCCTGGATCGGCAGACTGTGACCGATGAGATCCTGGTGATGCCCTTTCGAAAACAGGGCCTTCTTCAAGGCCTCCTTTTCCCTGACCAGGCCTACCTTTTCCAGGGCCCGGCCAACCAAGGCCCTGAGTTCAGCCATCTTGATCGGTTTGGTGAGGTAATGGAAGGCCCCCGCCTTGATGGCATCCACGGCCGTGTCTACTGTACTATAGGCGGTAATGATAATCACCTCGGTCTGAGGGTGGTATTTCTTTATTTCCTTAAGCACCTGCAGACCACTCAGGTCCGGCAGCTTTAGATCGCACAGAACCAGATCGAAAGGGACGGTATCCAGTCTCTTGAGGGCCAATCCCCCTTCCAGAAAGGTTTCCACCCGGTAGCTGTCCTTCCTGAGGCCCCGTTCTATCTCCCGGCAGGCGATCGGCTCATCGTCAATCACGGCCACCCGGGGGCTATTGGTCATCTCAGATCGCTTCATATTCCCCCCCCAGAGGAAGAAAAACCGAAAAGCAGGTGCCCTGACCGGGCGAGCTTTTGACCTCTATCCTCCCCCCGTGCTTATTGATGATATTGTATGACACCGAAAGACCAAGTCCGGTTCCTTCTCCTTCCTTCTTGGTTGAAAAAAATGGGTCAAAGACGGAACCCAGATCCTCAGGGGGGATCCCCCTTCCTGTATCCTCCACATCGATCCTTACCTCATCGGAGGTTTGTGCCAAACTCAGGACAACCTTAATCTCTCCCCCACCCTGTATTGCCTGGATACTGTTGAGGAACAGGTTGAGAAAGACCTGCTGAATTCCGCCCTTGTCAAGGTTTAAGCGTGGGATCGGATCACGGATTTCTTTGGTGAACCTGACATGATTCAGACGCATTTCGTTCCCAACTAGCTGGGCGGTTTTGTCCGCCAGTTCCTCTAAAGAGACCTCCTCGACCCTCGGAAGCCTGGCCCGCGAGAACTCAAGAAGGTTCTTGACGATCTCGCTGGACCTATCGGCCTGATTCATGAGGTCCCGGTATAGGCGTTGGCGTTCAGAATTGCCCAGTATCTCATCATCCTCCATAAGGGACTCCACGACCAGAGAAATATTGTTAATGGGGTTGTTGAGTTCGTGGGCGATCCCGGAGGTAAAGGTGCCGATAGAGGCCAATTTTCGCGATTGCACCAATTGCTCTCCCCTTGATTCTAGCTCTCCGGCCATCTTGTTGAAGGCGGCAATCAGGCGTGAAATCTCGTTTTTCTTCCCTTGTGGATATGAAATGGGAGTGAAGGTCTCTTTGGCCACCTCTTCCGTCGCCTTCTCGACAAGACCAAGGGGTTTCAGTATGTCCCTGTTTACCAGTTCGAATATGACCACAACAAGGACAACAAACCCACCCAGAGAGAGGAGCGGTATATTCAGGCTGTGACGCAAGGTCTTTTCAATCCGTCCCCGTTTTATCCTGATGAGTCTTTGGGCAAAGTCCACCAGCGTCTTTCCCTTTTCCCTGATTTCCTCTATCTGGAACTTACTTGCACCCTCCTTAGCCATGACCATATTGCTCTGCAGGATATGCTTGTATCCTGTCAGATCATCCTGAAATCTCCGGCGCTCCTCTTGACCAACGATGCGTGAAATGTCTTTGCCAAGCTTTTCAAAGGCATCCTCAATCCGATAAAGATAAAATACACTCTCATCAAGGCTTGCAAGATCCCGATAATAATAAAAATTCTTCTCATAGCGTCTCAATTCAAGGATATTGTTAAGAAGGTCGTCAAAGTTTTCAATGACAATCAGTTCGTGTCTGAGAGACAGCGTGTTTTCATAGTATAAAACGGTCAATACGCCTGAGAACACCAGGCATGAGATGAAAAAGAATGTTATTTTGCCTCTAATTGTCTTCATTTCACTACTCCTATTGGATACAGAGATTCCCAGCGATCTGCAAAGGCAATTGCAGGCAGCTCAAAATTCGGATTGATTTTGTTAATGCATTTTGCTCATATAAAACGGTGTTTGAATGGAAATCTGGGATCATTCTGCAAATTGTTGATAGCTGGCATGCCCAAGTCATTTAAGATTATAACCCTTGGTTGTAAGGTTAATCAATGCGAATCTGCCTATATCAGGGAACAACTGGTCCGCTCGGGATGGCGTCTTGCGGGGAGCGCGGAAAGGGCCGATGCGGCAATCGTAAATACCTGCATCGTCACCCAAAGGGCCTCTCATCAGTCCAGACAGGCCGTGCGAAAGGCCATCAAAGAGAACCCGGATGCCACAGTCGCGGCCATCGGTTGCTATGCACAGACGCTCCCGGAGGAACTATCCAGAATAGCGGGAATATCGTTTATTGTTGACAACACCCACAAGGGGCAACTTCCAGCGCTTTTATCGGGGGCTGATAGCTCAGCAAAGAACGGCGTCGTCTCGAGCCCATTTGAGGCCGGGATGCCATTTGAGCCCCTTCCGCTAACGCGGTTCCCTGACAGGGCCAGGGCCTATCTGAAGATTCAGGACGGGTGTGAATCCTTTTGCACCTATTGCATTGTCCCTTTCTCCAGGGGTCCTTACAGGAGTCTCGCGCCGGCCAAGGTCCTCTCCATGATCGAGTCCCTGCTCAGAGCGGGGCATAAGGAGATCGTCCTGACGGGTATCCACCTGGGCAAATATGGCATCGACCTGAGACAAGGGATAAACCTCTACGGGTTATTGCGGACTATAGGCGCAGAGAAATTTCCACTGCGGATTCGGTTGAGCTCGCTTGAACCTGATGAGGTAGACGCGGATCTAATAGGGCTGGTAGCGGCCGAAGCATGGCTTTGCCGGCACTTTCACATCCCCCTCCAGAGCGGTGATAATGGGGTGTTGCGGAGGATGAACCGAAGATACTCCACCCAAGACTTTGTCGGGCTTGTGGAATCCATTCATGAAATGATCCCTCTTGCAGCCATCGGCATCGACATCATGGCAGGATTCCCTGGAGAGGACCCCACTGCCCACCACAATACCGTCTCACTGATCAGGGGCCTGCCGGTATCCTATCTACACGTCTTTCCCTTCTCCTCCCGCCCCGGAACCCCGGCCTCGACCTTTGAAGGCCAGCTCGATCCACGGATCATCAAAAAGAGGGCCGCGGCCATGCGTGAGCTTGCTCGAGGCAAAAGGATCGAATTCTATCGCACTTGCCTCGAAAAGGAATTCCTCATCCTCGCTGAGAGGTGGCATTCAAGGGAGACCGGAATGATGCGGGGTACCAGTGACAACTACCTCCCCGTGGTTTTTCCTCAACCTTCCGACTCAGCAAACCAGCTGATCCCCGTTCGGGTAGAGAGGTTGGACGAGGATATCTTGATCGGCTCCCCCCTGTGATACCCGATCTTGGCATGAGATAACACTTTAGCTTTGTGAAACCCGGGCAATGGGGATTCCGAACCCCCATTGCCCTCTCCAAGTGCCGATTTTGAAAAAAGCCAAATTGATACCCCGTCTGAAAAGGAGCGGAAGCAGGGAAACCTGAGACCTCTGGCCAGCTTACTTCTCGGATATCCTCATCTCCCTCTCGGCTGCCTGGCGGAGCAGACGTTCTTTGATCCTGAAAAGGGAAGGACTCAGGCTGACATGGTATGTGTGGGGGTTACGAAAACGCTTGTAGGCGGGATCAAGCTGCTTGAGGCCCCTCAGGGTGGATTTGCGGATGTCGTGGACTGACGGGGTCTCATACACCAGCTTCCCCTTTTTGAATATGGGTACCATAAGCTCCTTTGCCTGAAAACGCCTGGGGTATGTCTTGAACACATGCGGAAATATCGGATGATGCGCACGAAACGATCGCCCCTTGGGTATTCGCTCCTCCTTCCTAAAAAGCACATCCCCCCTCATCCGTCCTTTATGATCATACATCCTTACCACCTTCTTGACGCAAGGATTGGTGATCTTTTCGGGGTTATCAGATCGTTTGATTTTGGGGACCATTCGCTTTCCATCTTCGTCCAGGGCGGTAAGCTTGTAGACACCACCCAAGGCAGGACACGAAAAAGAGGTGACGAGCCGGGTGCCGACCCCCCAGATATCCACTTTGGCCCCCTGCCTTTTGAGGGTCTCCACGATCCACTCATCAAGATCGCTTGAGGCCACTATGGAGGCGTTCTGAAACCCCGCCTCATCCAGCATATGACGGGCCTCCTTGCTCAGATAGGCCAGATCGCCGCTGTCCAGACGGATACCCGACAGCTCATGGCCCTTTTTCCTCAGCTCCTTGCCCACCTGAATGGCATGGCGCACCCCGCTATGGAGAGTATCATAGGTATCGACCAGAAGGAGACAGGAATTGGGATACACCCGGGCGTAGGTGCGGAAGGCCTCCAGTTCCTGGGGAAAGCTCTCCACCCACGAGTGGGCATGTGTCCCTCGCACCGGTATCCCATAGAGACGCCCGGCGAGCACGTTGGAGGTGCCGTCCACGCCGCCTATGTAAGCGGCACGCGATGCCATCAAGGCCCCATCGGGCCCATGGGCCCTCCGGAGGCCAAAATCGATCACCGGATCCCCCTGGGCCGCCCAGTGCAGTCTGGAGGCCTTTGTGGCTATAAGGGTCTGGAAGTTCATCACATTGAGCAGCGTGCTCTCGATGAGCTGTGCCTCTGGTAGTGGTGCCGTTACGCGGATCAAAGGCTCATGGGGGAAGACGATTGTTCCCTCGGGGATTGCCCACAGGTCTCCGGTAAATGAGAAATTCTCGAGATAGTCCAGGACCGCCTTGGAAAATATCTCCAAGCCCTCCAGGTAAGAGAGGTCTTCCTGGCTGAAGCTGAGTCTCCGGATGTAGTCGATCACATCCTCAAGACCTGCCAGCACACAATAGCCCCCTTCATCGGGGATCTTCCGGAAAAAATAATCAAAGTTGGCCCACTGCCCCTTCTTCCCTTCCTCCACATATCCGCCCACCATGGTGAGCTGATAAAGATCGGTCTGTAAAGCCCATTTGGACCACATCTGGAGCGTCACCTCCCTTAGACTTATTCTTCAACCATGAATCTCGCATCCAATCCATCTTGATCTCTTTGAAGTAGCACTAGGGCCGCTTATCTCTTCTGAGCTTTCGTGATCTCTCCTTCCATCCCTTTCGCTTTTTTCCCTTAGCCCTTCGATATGGATCAGGGTCCCTTGATATATCAAGGATAAAGCTCCCGGGTGTCGCCTGCGGCCTTTCGGGGCCTGTCTTTTCCTTTTTTGTTGCGGCGGCACTTCGTCTTTCAGTGGCCCCCTGGGAAACCGGGGGCCCCAATATAAATCTCTGCGGGATCCGATGACACAAAAAAAGCGTGCCAAACGAATAGAACACGACTCCTTCGTTTTTCGCCCTGCCGGCCATGACCTCCAACAGCACCGGCTCCTGATCATGACGTCGCCCCATCCGCAAGGCCATATCCCTATCCGAGGCCAGGACCACATACCGATCTTCACCCGATCTGAGGCCCTGTTCCATCACCACGGGATGCGCCCTCCTTCTTACGGTGGTAAAGAGAACCTTGGGTAGTGACCGGGAAGGATTTTCAGGGTCAAGTCTCCAGT
Organism: uncultured Desulfobacteraceae bacterium; assembly: GCA_964639275.1. Taxonomy (GTDB): domain Bacteria; phylum Desulfobacterota; class DSM-4660; order Desulfatiglandales; family Desulfatiglandaceae; genus CAZXCQ01. Next base: position 20,350 of record CAZXCQ010000030.1, read on the forward strand.
GAGGCCCCGTTGCCCTTATCCGTTTGCCATCCAGTTCAAAGAGTCCCCTGTCCTTGCCCAGAAGCACTTCATTGATGTGAGATTGTCTCACATAGCGCCAGTCTTCTTCCTCATGGACAGCCTGGAGCAATTCCTTAAGGCCCACAAATCCTTCCCTGTCCGGCACAATCCCAAATTCATCCGGGCTCCGGCCAAGCATATAGAAGAGAAACCGTGCCAGGCTATCCACCCTTATTTGATGGTTACGTCTACCCAGAACGGGGCTCCTTTCGGTTATCTCAGGCCGTCCTCCATCTTGGCCTCCTCTTTTCTGAGTCCCCCAATCCGCGGGTGGGGTCTCCCACAATCGGTCACCACCAGGGCCACCACGATCTCATCCGACCTGGGGGCATCGTCCACCCGTACGGTCATGGCGTCAAAGTGCGAACGGACAAAGGCCGCGTCCTTAAAATTGATGGGCACATCGATCTCTGTCCCCATACCACCCACCTTTTTTGCTGAAGGGATAAGGGATTTTCCTCCACCCACCGAGTCGCGAAAGGGTTTTCCCAACTTGGGATGAAGAATAGCCGCGGCATGCTCCCGCTCCCCCCCTTCCCCGACAATCGCCCCTTTCCCGTAGCTTTCGGCCCTCTCGGGGGAAATTCCCAGGGCATTGACGGCCATTTCTCCAAGAATCCCCCCCAACTCCTCCCCTGCATCCACCAAAGGGGAAAGCTCTTCAACATATTGTCCTGCAAAGGGGTTTCGGATCACAGCGATAGCAGCGGCCCTCTTGCCCGGTGGATCTACCTTGCGACCGCCTTCCATGTGGATTTCCTCCAGGATCGTTACATATTTTCTCACTTCCATAGACAAAGCCTCCTCTCTTCTCTCGCTAACTAAACCAGCCTCTGTCGATAAAAATCGGTCATGCTCACGCTCCCCTGGACAGCCACCAGTGCCCCAAAGATGATCCCATGGCTCACCAGGGCCCCGGCCCTTTCCAACGCCCGAGAAAGGGCCATCCGTTTCTTTTCTTCGCTCAAGCGGCCGATCTTTACGGTCACAGGAAGTCCCGCAATGTCTGTGTAGGGATCCATCTCCTCGGCCGGCCGCTGAACCACGTGGTCATCTTCCACAAAACTGGCATTGGCAACCGCCGTGGCAGCCGCATCGGCCAAAGAACACTTACCGGCAATAACGGACGCGGCAGATGCAACCCCCCTTGTCAGGCTTCTACCGCCTAGGCCGCTTGTGGCAATGCCCCACGAGGTCCTGGAAGATTCCAGGGCGATGACATGAGAAATCCCATCTTCCTCGATTTTTGTCCGTGTCCCAACGGTCACCGGTCTCCCGCCTCCGATCCTCACTGCCACATCCCCGCCATTATCCACCACCACCCGGGTCATCCCCCGGTCAAAGAGAAAATCAGCCACGGCATCCGCGATGGCCCCTGCAACCGAGGCCATAGGTGTCAGGTCCTTATCCCCCACTGCCAAGACACTCCGGACCATATTGACCGCCAGAAGGTCTTTTATATCCCCAGGCACCCCGGATTGCCGCTTGCCCAGACGGTCCTTTAGAGAGGCTACCCTTTCTAGATATTTGAAAGACTCTTCCGCCGCTCTCAGACCCATCTCCGGCTGGGGGACCTTTCCCACCGAGGCAGATATCACGAGCCTCATGGGGCCATATTCGGCCCGCACGCTCCCCCCCTGGAGCACCCTGATCTCCCCTCCGTCTGCCATCCTGTTTGCTCAGTCACATAATGAGACCGGCTCCTTGGCGCCAAACGGCCTCATCGCCTCCAGATGTCCGCCCATCTCCTCATAGTGCTGGAGTTCCATGGTATACTCGATAGGGCAGATGGTGGCCGGGGTGGGTGTCCAGTAGAAAGAGCCACTCTTGACCCTCTCGACATCCACCATAAAATTGATCCCCCCTCCAGGAAGGATAAAGCCGGGGGCCCCGCCGATGGTCAGACTGGCCCTATGTTTGTGTACTGCCTGGGTGAGCTTTATGGGATGACTCGACACACCGGCCCGGGCGCTCCCCCCGGCGCCCCCCACGTAGAGCGCCGAGACCCGCGAGGATTCACAACTGGAAGAGATGGCATCGAGTGCCCTCCTTGCAGCCTCCGGGATAGGGGCCCCATGGAGGTACCCATCCTCACCCAGCTCAAAAAGGCATGCCCGCTGCCCGGTTGTCTCTGTAATCAGTATCCGCATCCCGGCCCAGGCCATTTGCGGATCGATCTCTGCGATGACATCGGTCGGGTTGACAATCGAGGTCCCACCCCATCCCTTGCCATGGTCCCCGAAGTAGCGGCCGGGGGTGCTCTGTCTGAACTTGAGCCTTACGCCGCAAGGCCTCGCACCCACAAAACGGCCGGCTGCGTGTTCACCAAGCAGGCCGGTCAGGTGCGAGTCCAGAATGATCACCTCGTCGGCAGATTCCTTTAGCAGGGGGGCAAAGAGGCCCAGCGTGGCGCTCCCGCAACCCACCCTCATCTTTTCGGTCCTCACCCCATCGATGACAGGTGCCTGGCCGACCTGAAGTTCGAGCCTGCTCCCCTCTTGGACCCTTAGCTTGACAGGTCTTCTGTTGGCAATATCCGTAATCACCCGGGCCACCAGAAGGCCATCCTTACCGGTGAGCAGATTCACCCCGCCGATGGATAGCATCTTGGACCCGTACTGCTCGGTCACCACCATCCCGACCTTTCTCTTTCTTTTTAATACGGCAGCGCCTTCATCACCAACCCGGAGATCCGTATCTATCTTCACCAAGACCGAGCTATAGCTGAGCGGGGCCTCGGTCACGACCGTTACAATATCGACCCCTTTGCGGGTTGAATTGACGATCCGGGGTGCTGGTTTGCAGTCCGGATAGGTGGTCCCGGCCCCGATACCCGTAACCAGAGGCCGCCGGATAGCGGCGGGAAGGTCCGGTCCAACAACCTCCTCCACCTCATCAAATGGATGGATGGGGGTAATCCGCCTGAGTCTCCCCCCCTCGTTCCGGTAGCGTTGACAGGCCCCCCTGTACCCCTCTTTGATCCAGCAAGAGATGGGGCAGGCATCGCACCGGGCGATATCTGAGGGTGAGATCTCATCCAGGCGCAAGGCCTCCTCGGGGCAAGTGCGCACACAGGCGCCACAACGGGTGCACCCCTCCCTGACCAGGGCCTTTTTGTCTTTGAGACGGATGACACCCACAGGGCAATCCTGGACACAGATACCGCACCCGGAACACCTTTCTTTATCGACCTCTATGTCCATCTTTCTTATATCGGCACCACTATGTCTTCACCACAGAGGCATGTCTCACAGGAGGGGGCGTGTTACGGCTCTTGGTAACCACGATCTCACCATCCACCAGCACCATTGAGACCCCCGGTATATCCCCGGCCGCTATGGCCGACAGGGCATCCTCTCCCACTGACCCCATGGGGGCATCCATGACAACGAGATCCGCTTCCCTCCCCTCCTCAATCGTTCCCCGATTCAGGTGGTATACCCGTGCCGTATTACCAGAGGCCATACAGATGGCCGCTTCAGGCGTTACCGGGGTAAGGCTGGCCAGAAGATTTATCACCCGGAGAATCCCCAGGGGGATGACACCGGTGCCCGACGGGGCGTCATTTCCGATGATTACCCGGTGGAGGGCGCCCTGCGCCACCACCAATTTAGCCACCTCCACAGCGACCTTGGGATTGCCACAATGAACAATCTCCAGTGCCATGGCGGTCCGGGCAATAAGCTCCTCCGCCTCTTTTATGGAAACGGCCGTCGGTCCTCCGTTGATATGGGAAATAACGTCCGGATCTGTCTTTATCACTGCCTCTGCCGTGACCGTTGAGCTGCCGGGGATAGATGTCCCTCCCGTGTGCATCATTACGGTCATGCCGTACTTCTTGGCCAGCCTCACCAGGGGTCCGGCATCCTCCGGCATCTTTACCGATCCCAGACCGATTTCCCCGACAATGCGAACCCCCTCTCCGGCCATCTCCTGAAAGTCCTTTTCCTCAAGCCCTTTCTCCAGTATCACAGCCCCACCCTCTACTTTTAGTCCGCCGGGCCTAAAATTACCAAAAGACTTTGCCGCCAGGACAGCAAGGGCCTTGGTACCTGCCGGGTCCTTGGGTCTTCCTGGCAAATGAACCTCCCCGGCAGAGATGACGGTGGTGACGCCGCCGTGGATTTCGCTTTCAAGATAATCCATCTGCTTCTGTCTGGGCGTAAAATCACCCAGCACCGGATGACAGTGGGAATCGATCAGCCCCGGGGTTAGAGTGGTCCCTTTGCAATCGATTACCAGATCCGCCTCCCTTTCTTCCCCCTCTCTAACCGGCCCAACCCGCTTTATAAGGCCCTCTTCCACCCAGATGGCGTCGGCCTGGAGGATCGGCTCCTCTATCCTGCCGCTTACCATGGTTCCAATATTCTTGAGCAGCACCTTTGACATTATCATTCCTCCATCAATCACTAATCGCCTTTCGAACCCTCTCCGGATTCGCAGGGAGATCATAGATGCGTTTTCCTATCGCATCGGCAATGGCATTGAGAATGGCCGGGGCAGTGGGTATCTGGGCAGGCTCCCCGACCCCTTTGGCACCAAAAGGCCCTGTGGGTTCCGGGCTCTCTATCAATATCGAGGTGATCTTGGGCATATCCGGACAGGTCGGTATATGATACTCCCCCATGGTGCAGGTGGTGCCAGGGATATACTCTTCCATCAGGGCGAACCCAAGCCCCATGGCAACCCCGCCCTGGATTTGCCCTTCAATATTCTGAGGGTGGATCGCCTGGCCCACGTCATGAGCCGCTATGACTTGACGAACATGGACCTTTCCGGTCAGTTCATCAACATCCACCAGCCCCAGATGGCAACCAAAGGCGTATGTGGCATAAGGGGCACCCTGAGCGGTCTCCAGATCAAGGGGTGTAGTCCGGGGATCAAAATACCCCTTGCACGAAAGCGCCCTTCCTTTCCCATGGGCGCTTTGTGCCAGACTGCCAAGGGGAACACCCTTGGATGTATCTCTCAAATCGAACACACGCCCGTCCTCTAAGGCCAGGGCCGACCCGGGGACCTTTAGGATATCCATGGCCTCTGTCATCAAGAGATCCCGTAGTTTCTCTGTGGCGTCCTTTACGGCATTTCCCGAGATATAGGTCTGACGGCTGGCAGACGTCGCCCCCGCGCTGTCGGCCCATTTTGTATCTGCATAGACCATTCGGATCTCATCTGGATCAATACAGAGGACCTCAGCAGCGATCTGTGCCAAGACCGTGCTGGAACCCTGGCCGATGTCGGCAGCCCCGGTAAAGAGCGTTACCCTCCCTCCGGTGTCGATCTCCACCCGCGCACTTGAAGGATTTTGGGCACCAGTATTTCCGATTCCATACATCATCGCCCCCAGGCCAATCCCTTTCTTAATATAACTCGGGGTCCTGCCATTTTTCCATTGGTCCCTCGCCTCCCGGTAGTGTGGCTCGATGGCATCTAACGTCTCCAGAATACCGACGCTTTCTGTCAGTTTTTGTCCGGTGGCGGTGGAGGAGCCAGGGCGCAGGGCATTTATCTTTCGGATCTCCAATGGATCGATCCCAAGTTCACGGGCCAGGATATCCATCTGGGATTCGCATGCAAAGGCCATCTGAGGGGTACCAAATCCCCGCATAGCCCCTGCCACCGGGTTGTTTGTGTATACGGCAAGGCTTTCAACCGCCACATTATCCACCGCGTACGGTCCCGTGGCATGGACCGCAACTCGCGTGGCAACGGCAGTGGCATAGGAGGCGTACGCGCCCGTGTCACAGACCACCCTTGTCTTCACGGCCAACAGTCTGCCATTCCTCCCTGCCCCGGTCTCGATCTGGATTCTGAGGGGATGGCGTTTCGAGGTCGCCAGAAATGACTCATCCCTGGTGAAAACGAGACGGACGGGTCGTCTGAAGTGGTACAGGGCCAGGCCGATAAATCCCTGGACCGTGAGATCCAGTTTTGAACCGAATCCACCCCCCGTGGCCGCCTGAATGATCCTGACCTTTTCCTTCCTCAGTCCGAGGATTCGCGAGACCTCTTTGCGGTCGTAGTGAGGGTTTTGCGTGGAGGCATATATGACAAACGTTCCATCCTGATCCAGATACCCGACCCCGGCATCGGGTTCCAGATAGCAATGTTCCAGAAGGGGTGTCGTGTAGGTCCTCTTCACCACAACGTGGCTTTCGGAGAGGCCTTTTTCCACATCCCCTTTTCGCAAGGTCTTTCGCAACAGGAGATTGCCCCCCTCGTGAATCCAGGGGGCGTCCTTTTCCAGGGCCTTTTCGGGATCAAAGACCGGCGGGAGATCTTTGTATGTGACGTGAATGGCCTTGATGGCATCCCGGGCCGCTTCCTCCTCTTCGGCAGCCACCAGGGCAACCGCATCACCCACAAAGCGCACCCTATCCTGGGCCAGCAGGGTCTGGTCTTTCTTGATAAGACCAAACTGATTTGTCCCGGGGATGTCCTGACTGGTCAAGATACCGACCACTCCCGGTACCTCCAGGGCCTTGGCTATCTCAAGATCCAGGATCTTTGCATGGGCCTTATTGCTCCTGAAGACCTTGAGGAAGAGGGCATCACCCAGGCGGATATCATCACTAAATGGCTTGTGTCCCCTTGCCAGGTCTCTGACACCAATCCTTGGGATGTCCTTGCTAATCCACTTGAAGGCCACCTAGAACCTCAAAGTCACGAACCTTTTATCTTTTCCACATCCAGTTCCTCCAGAATGGTAATCCCTTTGGACTTCATTTCGTCAAGGGCCTTTTGGGTGGTCTCGGGGGCGACCCCTCTTGAAAGTCCCTTGATGACGACAACATCGTATCCGGCGTCTTTTGCATCCAGGGCGGTGGCCTTTACACAATAATCTGTCGCGATGCCATAGATGACCAGTTTCTTGATATTGTTTCTTTTCAGAATCTGGTCCATTTCGGTCTTCTGTCCACCGTCATCCTGAAAACCCGAATAACTGTCATATCTGCTGTCCTGTCCCTTTTTGACGATTGCCAGAAAGGCGTCGTTATCCACAAGGACCCGGGCATTCTCCGTCCCCTGGACGCAGTGCGGGGGCCACATGACCTGGTTTCGCCCCTCGATTACGGCCATTTCAAAGGGTTTTTTCCCGGGGTTGTTGGTAAAAAAAGACACATGATCACCCGGGTGCCAGTCCTGTGTCGCGAAAGGGACAAACCCTTCCCTTTTTAGCTCGTCGGTTGCCTTCTGTACCTTCTCCACAAAGGCCTTGTCCGTACCCGGCACCGCCAGGGAACCCTTTTTCAGCTGGGTGAAATCGCCCTGGACATCCACGACAATAACCCCGATCTTATCTTTGGCAAACGCCGATCCGGTGGAAGATACAAGGCACATTCCCACCCCGGCCACAGCGATTAAGGTCAAAATCATCTTCATTGATCATCCCTCCTTTCTTTACCGTTTATGTTATTCCTCACCCGGACAAACCGGAACCAAAGAAGAGCCTCTCACCCCGGTTAAATAGGTGCTGAAGCAATTTAACGGGGTAAACAAAGGCGCAAAGACGGCAGGTTTTCTGCCCTGGGAGGCCCCTAAACCCAGCGCATGGTTACGGTCTTTTCATCCATAAACATCCGCATGGATGCTATCCTCGACTTGGCTGTCCCCACAAAGGATTCTCTTCTGGACCCCAGTGGAAAAAAGGCATAGGGCTGTGCCACGCCCACGTTCACACCCACATTTCCCACATTGACTTCTATCGTAAACTTGCGCGCGCTCTTACCACTACTGGTCATGATACATGCCGAGTGCCCCAGATTTGTCTTGGTATTGATCCACTCAATGGCCTCATCCAGACTCCTGCCTCTGATCAATGCAGCCACCGGGCCAAAGGCCTCTTCTTTGGCCATGGCCATGTCCACGTCCACATCCTCGAGGATAGTCGGACCCAGAAAGTATCCACTGGGATAACCCGCGACTTTCACCCCCCTTCCGTCAAGTACCATTTTGGCGCCCTCTCCCAGAGATCGCTCGATCCACTTTATCACATTCTCCCTCCCGGCTTTTGTGGTCATGGGGCCGTTCTCTGTCTCCTCATCAAGACCGTATCCCAGTTTCATCCGGGCAGCGGCCTCCTTGAATCTCTTCTTGACCTCGCCGTATATGTCACCGATGATTACCACGTTGTCCACGCCCAGACACCGCTGGCCACACATGCCAAAGGCCGCTCGCATCATCCACTCGATCCCGCTGTCCAGGTCGGCATCCGGCATAACCACCAGGTAGTTTTTGCCATTTCCGTTGACCGAGGACGTCTTTTTGAGTTTACCGCACAGTTCGAAGATCTCGTGACCCGCCCTGTTGGACCCAATAAACCCGACCCCCTTTATCTCCGGCTGTGATAGTATCTCCTTGTTGATGTGTCGCCCACCGTGGACCAGATTTATCGCACCGGCGGGGAATCCCACCTCATGGGCCACCCTACAAATGGCCTCCGCAGCCACCGGGTCTTGCCTGCTTGGGCTCACCACAACGCTACACCCGGCCCCAAGGGCATAGGGTACAAATGACGACCATGCATGCATGGGGATGTTGCCCGGCGTAACAATCAGAAAGGCACCCAGGGGTTCCCAGACAAGGTACTGGTCAATACCGCTTGCCAGTTGATCCATGTGCTCGTTCTGTTTTGCCAGGCCATATAAGGCCGAGCATGCGGATTCGATGTTTTCGATGACCCGTCTCAACGAGCCATTTGCCTCGCCGATGGTCCTTCCATGGTCTTGACTCAAGATCCGGGCCAGTTCGTCAAAACGTTCCTCAAATCTGGCCCGCATATCAAACAGCATCCGGGCCCTCTCCCGCATGGCCACCTGACTCCATTCCCGAAAGCCCCTGTGCGCCGCCTCAACCGCTGCACGGGCCTCCTCTCTTGTAGCCTCCGAGAACTCGGCGATTACCTCATCCGTGGCCGGGTTGGTGTCCTCGTGGATAATGCTAGACCGGGGCTCTACCCATTCCCCGTCAATGAGGAACTTAAGCCTCCCATAGTGTTTCTTGACTTCAGGCAATAACGACATACATACCTCCTTTGATTAAGCCTGTCTCTCTGGCGATCCCTCGCCTGTAATATTACCACCTCTAAGCCATATATTGCAAACGTATCAATTTGACTTTCTTCAAACTTGAAACTTTGAGCGGGCAATTGGGGTTCCGCGTAACTTCTCAATTACCAGATTAAGTTACCAATTTCAAGAATGTCCCTCACCCGCCAAACCCGCAACAAATTCCTTGACAGGTAGCGGGATGAGGGACAATCTAAGGCCTTGCGCAGAAATAACTTCGCAGAATTGGCGCCCAGATTTAGGTCAGATTTGGCTGCGCCGATTGAGCAAGACCACAGGAATAGTAGGACTATTTCGAGGATCTTGCGATTGAGGTGCGGCCGAAGATGACCCGAAGATGGGATGCGAAAATGTGAAGTTATTTCTGCGCAAGCCCTAAGGCATTTGTTGGGAAGGGCAAGATTCTGACACATAGAACCTACTAAAGATGAGACCGATCTTTTACGGCTGGTGGATCGTCTTTGCCACAAGCCTTATCCATATCTGGGGTGCAGGGACCTTCTATTATAGCTTTACCGCCTTCTTTAACCCCATTGTAAACGAGTTCGGGTGGAGTTACGCCGTCACCTCCTTTGCCGCCTCCCTGAGGAGCATCGAGGGCGGCATCGCCGCACCCGTCGTGGGGTTCGCAACGGACCGGTATGGTGCAAGGCGCCTCCTTGTGATGGGAAGCATTCTGGGAGGGACAGGGTTTATCCTTCTCAGCCGGATCCAATCGCTCTGGTCCTTCTACCTGATATTCGTATTTCTCTCCGTGGGCTCAAGCCTTCTTTTTCCAGTTCCCGGATGGACCGCGGTGGCCAACTGGTTCGTCAAAAAGCGCGGGACGGCCCTGGGCGCCCTTTCGGGAGCCATCGGCCTGGGCGGGCTGGTGATCTATCTGGTCAACTGGCTCATTGAGCTCTATGGATGGCGGCACACGCTGGTGATCATCGGCATCGGCATCTGGGTGATCGGGCTTCCCTGTGCCCTGGTGGTGCGGAATCGTCCAGAGCCATACGGGCTTCGACCCGACGGCGAGGGGGGGGCTTTGTCAAAAGCGGGCGGATCAATCAAGCCCGCATGCCTTGAAAGTGAGGACACCCGTGAATTCACCCCCCGCGAGGCCTTGAAGACCAGGGCCTTCTGGATCGTCGCCCTGGTGGTCACCCTCTCCGCTGCCTCCCTCCACGCCGTGGTTGTGCATGTGATGCCTTACTTTATCAGCATCCACTTTAACCGAGAGACCGCGGGTCTCATCGCCTCGATGCTTGTCCTCGTGAGCACCACGGGACGGTTCATCCTGGGGTGGCTCACCGGCCGGGTCGATACCCGGTATCTGCTGGCCCTGGCACTTCTCCTCCAGGCCGTGGGTCTCCTGGTCCTGGCCAAGGCCCAAGGTCTGGGCCTTGCGGCCCTTTTTGTGGTGCTCTTTGGGCCTGGATATGGGGGCGTTATTACCCTCAGGCTTACGATCCAGGCCGAGTACTTTGGCGCCAGGGCCTTCGGCGCCATTCAAGGGATCATGACGGCCATCATCATCAGCGGGACCATTGCAAGCCCGCTGCTGGCAGGGTATTGCTTTGATGTCTATAAAACCTACCGTCCTGCATGGCTGATCATGGGCCTCATGCTCCTGCTCGCAACGCCCTTTCCCATCCTGGCGAGATCCCCCAATAGGCGGCCTGGGACCCGCGCAGCAATTTGAGTTCTAAAAGCCGCATTCTCTTCAGGGTCAATTGCGGCATACATCTCAGCATCGTCATCCTCTTAGAAGACCCAAAGGACTTCACCTGTTTAAGGACCCAGGAATGCAGATTGAGAACAAGGACCACTGAGACCTTCGTCCCGTTCAAATGTGTCAATGAATATCAACCCATTAACCGTAAGTCTAAAAAGTAACCTTTTGTCGCATAAGGGAGATAGCCATGTCTACTGTGAACGACAGAATAAGTGTCTTTAACGAACGGTACCGCCTGCGGGAGGCCGTGGTGGCTATTGAACTACTTCGAATGAGTTGAGTGAAAGGATGCAATGGGCATACAAGGGCACATATAGATAGAGAAAAGTGATTTATGGGTCAAAAAGAAATAGGAGATAGGACGGGGCCTATGTCAAAGGTAAACCGGATTATGGACAGACCCTCATATAAGCCCTCTTTCCTTAAAGGACAAATAACCTTTTTTTGTGATAATAATGTGATCCAGGACAGATATTCCAAGGATCTTGCCAGCATCAACTAACTGACGCATTGTCTCCACATCATCGGAGCTTGGTTCGAGCACACCTGATGGATGGTTGTGGGCGAAGATTATAGAGGCTGCCCGATCAGAGATGGCATCGACAAAGACCTCTCGCGGATGAACCTGGTTTGCATTAAGAAGGCCGACAGTCACCACCCTATTCCCAATAACTTCATTGGCTCCATTTAAAGAAATACAAACGAAGTATTCCTGCTTTTTGTCGGCAATATGGGAAATAAGAGGGATGACATCTTTCGCTTTTCTTATGATGATGCTTTCCTTCAGCAGTCTCCTCCTTGCAAACTCAAATGAAGCCACAATCTGGCATGCCTTGGCAAAACCGACACCCTCTACCGATATAAGGGCCTTTACGTCTATCTTCCCCATATCCTTATGAAGCCTTCGTAAAATGGCACGGGCGACTTGAAAGACATCTTTCCCTTTGACGCCGCTTCCAACAATGACAGCGAGGAGCTCTGAATCTGAAAGAGCCTGCGCTCCTTTGACTATTAATTTTTCTCTTGGCTTATCAAAATCAGGAATGTCTTTAATATGCTTCATAGCCATTCTCGTTTTTATTTTCTGGTGTTATCTCACCTTCTGCAATTTACTGGGCTCCTATTTCTGATCTTCCAGTTCCACAACCCCTCGCAATTGCTTTATAATTCCCTCCCTAACCTTTCTATTTTTTGTCTTGCGAAAGAGTTTCAAGAGAGTCATTTCTTCTTTATCATGGGGGTAAAAGGTTTCAAAAGCACCTCCTTCCGGACTGTATTGTGAAGCACGATCTGTAACTCTAAGATGTCCTTTACCTTCTTCAAAAAAGGCTGTGATGTGAACACCAAGGGCTTCCGAAAGCTGCTGCAAGCGCATCACAGAAATCCTGGTTGAGCCTTTCTCATATTTCTGTATCTGCTGAAAAGAGATACCTATTCTTTCGGCCAACTCAATCTGAGAGAGGCCCCCACTTTTCCTTATCTGTCTAATTCTTACCCCGATCTTTTTGTCGAGCAATTGCTTTTCCTTAATAAACTAGCTCATCCCCATCTTTTCAATTTCAGAGGATTACTATCACATATAGATCAGGGACGTCTAACAACCCAGGGTTGTATTTTTTTGTTGTTTTTTTATCTTTCTGGTTGTATTTTATGTCAAAAAAGGAGGAATGGATGGTGAAGAAGAGGATTCTTATCGCAGATGACGAAAAGGCTGTGAGAATGTTATTGGC
>CAZXCQ010000031.1:0-32205 GCA_964639275.1 uncultured Desulfobacteraceae bacterium
GGGGGTAACCATATTCCGCCAGCCTGAATAAGCCGGACAGAGACCTTTCTGCCAAGACCCTTACCAGCGAGGGATTGCTTAATTTCCCCCCTCCCTTGATGATATCTTCATAGAAGATCTCGGGGCTGTCTTTTGACTCCACAACGCAACTGATGCCGCCCGCTGCCTGTAGGGTTGCCCCTCCCACAAGGGAGGTTTCTTTGCTGATGATGGCGACCTTCACCCCTGATTTGACCGCTGATAGAGCTGCGATGGCGGCCGCTCCTCCACCGCCAATGATCAAGATATCCGTAATTACGTGGTCAAGCTGGGCCTTCCTCATAGGGCAATCTTCCGGGAAACAGCGATAGGGTTGGGGAGACTGAGATGTGCAAAATTTCTTACCATCTAGCTGACGTAAGTGTTAGGAAACCTATTTGAAAACTCGGATAAATTTGAAACCTCCTCCAGTTTAAAGATCAACTGTACCAGGTCTATGGCCGCCTCCTTTTTCAAGTGATTCGATGTGAGACGGCAAAACTTGTCCACCATACGTTCCCTATCGAGTGTGTAATTGGCCATATCCACCAGGTTTTGATCGCCGGTGATGACTTTGCCACCCTTTAGTCTTAATTCTATCCTGGTATCGAGAAATTCCATTTCTTCGACGGCAGTACTCCCTACTTTTTTTGCCAGGTTCAAAAGCTCAGGATTATTCAACTTTGATAAGTAGCTATCAACGGTGAGATCACCGTAATTCAACACGGCTGCGATCGAAAACGGCTTACTCAAAACGGCCTGATCTATGGTGTTGAAGGGGCCTTGATAGTCTCCCCCTGGATATTCCTTGTTTGAGGGTGCCACCCAGACATTGACTTCCTCGACCTCTTCCGGATCTATATTGTGTTGTTTCGCCAGGACAGTGATGATATCAACCCCGATCTGGTTGAAAAAGCATGTTGCATAAGGCTTAAATATATTCCTGGCGACCTCGAATTCCTTCCCCAGGGTCTCAATGATTTCCTTTTTACTGGCGATGATCTCGGATCTCAGACCCGGTCCCCCGAAACATGCAAAGAAGCCCCGTTCCCCCTCCAGGGTCTCCGGCGCACCCGGGGCTCCGTTTTTCGCGAGCGTCGCGGCCATAAAACCGTTTCTTATGGCAACACCGTTTTGGAACCGCCACTCCATGGAGCCCGTATTGGAAGCCTGGAGAAGTCCGCATGAGAAGTTTGCCGCTAAAGCGATTGCGTTGTGTAATTGCTCACGGGTGAGGCCCATTAGTCTTCCAAAAGCCATAGCAGCGGCAAAGGGCCCGAAGACCGGACTGCCACGAAATCCACGGCTAACAATGAGTTGTCCCGATCTTGCACTAATTCTTCCGGCAACTTCATAGGCTGCTGCAATGGCCGTCAAGAGATCTTTTCCCCCTTTTCCCTCTCGCTCCGCAGTGGCAATTGCCGCAGGGAGGATCAGGGAGCCCATATGGCCCATGGTAGACTCTTGCGTGTCATCCTGAAGGATACTGTGCATAAGGAGACAGTTTGCCCACGCGGCACTTTCCAGGTCACTTTTTGCTCCATTGACCCACACGGTCGAGTTTCCTTCCTTTTTTATGTCTTTCCATACATCGAGGGCAATCTGAGATGATGGCAACCGCCACCCGGCAAAGGCGCATGCAATGCCATCAGCGATACTGATTTTCGCCTTTTCTACTGCTTCGGCCGGTAGCCGATCAAAAGAAAGTTCATAAACAAAATCCGATAAAATCTCACTCAATGTTTTCTCGGCCATCTGATCCTCCTCACCTTATCTATTTCGTAACACTTTAGTTTTTTGAAAGCCGGGCAATGGGGATTCGGAATCCCCATTCCCCGGCTCAAGTATCATTTTTGAAAAAGGCTAAATTGATACTCTATTTCTTCATGGAGCCATTTTTTAAGAACCGCTTGTGGAGGGAAAAGGCTTCTTCCAATAAATGCGGTTCATGTCCGCCTCCCTCCCTGCTGGCCCTTTCAAAGTATTCTCTAAGAATGGGACGATATTCAGGGTGGGAGCAGGAGTCTATGATCTTTACAGCCCGTCCCACCGGCGGGGTTCCTCTTAAGTCCGCTAATCCCTGTTCAGTCACTACAATGTCTACGCCGTGTTCGGGGATATCCACGTGCGATACCATCGGCACAATGGAAGAGATATTCCCGTTCTTGGCAGTTGAAGGCAAAAGGATCACCGAGAGATAGGCGTTCATTGCAAATTCGCTCACCCCACCCACGCCGCTCACCACATCGCCATTCATGATGTGGCTCGAGTTGGCATGGCCGTAAATGTCGACCTCGATCGCGCTATTCAGGGCAAGAAGCCCGAGCCTCATGATGACCTCGGGGCAGTCGGTGATTTCCACGGGTCTTATAACAATATGCTTTTTGTATCGATCAAGATTCTTGAGGAATTTTTGTTCCCCCCGCGAAGAGAGGTGTAGGCCGGAGCCTGTGGCAGCTCTTATCTTGCCATGATCGATAAGATCAAGGATCTGATCATTGAGGATGGCTGAATAGAACTCCAGATCGCTAAATTGAGAGTGTCCCAGGTCGTCAAGGATAGCCATGGGGATTCTTCCCAATCCGATTTCGATGGGCAGCAGGCTTTTGGGAAGCCTGCCTGCGGCAACCTCCTGCCGCAAGAAGTCCATTAGATTATTGCTGATCCTTTTGCTTATGTCGTCGATCTGAGCATCTGATTTTATGGATTCGGGGAGTGTCGAAGGAACAATACAGAGTATTTTCTCAGGATTCAAAGGGATATGCGACGTTCCAATTCTGTCGTTGACCTTTGTGATGGGAATTATTTTTTTGTGTGGGGGAACTTCTGGCATGTAAATATCGTGCAACCCCTCTATCTCCAGGGGGTAATATGTATTGAGCTGGATGATCACGTGCCTTGCGGCCTGAACAAAATTGGGCATATCCGCAAGACGATAAGAAGGAATCAAGTTTCCTTCCTCACTGATACCCACTGCCTCAACAATGGCAAGATCCAGGGGCCCCAGTTCGCCACCCCGAATTCCCTGATATAAAAAACCAAGACGTGTGTCCATATACTCGACATGTCTTGTGTTTATCGATTTTCTGAGTACGGTTTGTTGACCGATCCTTTGTTTGATTGCTCCCAGGTCGCCAAGGGTGCGGTCAGCTCGCACCTCATATACCCCGGACCAGAGGCTGATCCGAAAGTCCTTATCCCTTTTCGCCTTTCTTTCCAGTGCGCTACAAATGGGGATCAAGTCGCTGGACACGCCAACGGACATCCCACTTTTTATCCAATCAACTGCCTTATCTGCCTCTACAACCTTTTCGAGCAGTCTCTTGCATCTGATTCTTTTACCTACTTCAGACTCCATCTTTTCCTATTTTACCTGATCGAAAGCCCTCAGGGCGCCATAGGTAATAAGCCTCTTGTTGTAACCCTCCTCTTCATCGGGTCTTGGCAGATAGGAGAGCATGCGGTCGATCAGACGCTGGGCGACCTCTTCCTTTTTTATGCCAGCCTTTTTCAACTGTTTAATGGATTGAAGCATCTCCTCAAAATAATTGCGCTGTCGGGTTGCCATTTCCCTGCCTGCCACTTCACCATGTCCCGGCACGATGGTCTCCAGCTCCATCTCCTCAATCCTATTCAATATGCTTATCCATTGATCGAATCTTGCAGTCACCATGCCCGGATGACAATTATTCTCTAATATATCCCCCGCAAAAAGGACTTTGTCCGAAGGAATATATACCAGGATGGAATCTGATGAATGACCGCCGCCGAACCGTAGTTGAATCTCCACATCACCTAGGCATAGGTTTAGCTCATCGGGGAAGGTGATTTGAGGGGTGATGATATTGACCTTACCGAACCTCTTCTCCCAGTTTTCCAGAAGTTCCGGCCAAAACATGGCCACGTCTTTCTTCAGGTTTTCTTCATCAGTATAAAACTGAAACCCGCGGGGCGCATTTTTATGAGCAATGGTCCGGTGGGTTAAGAAACAATTACCCAACATATGATCAAAGTGACAATGCGTATTAATAAGATATACGATCCCCTTATCATTAATTTCTCTAACCGCCTCAGACCATTTTATGGAATCGTCGGGTAAAAAAGGGCTATCCACAAGGACCGCACCCGCCTGTGTTGAAATAAATCCCACATTAGGAACCAGGAAATCAGTTTCTACATAGATATTATTAGAAATCCGTTGCATGAGTGCCTTCTCGATCTCTGCCTTACATCCCCAAATAGGTCTTGGCCAGATTGGGGTCATTCATAATCTCGGATACTTCTCCACTAAAGGTTGTCACCCCGTGATCAAAGACATACACGCTATCAGCCAGGTCTACAATGAGATCGATATCTCCTTCAACCATGAGGACCGACATCCCCGATTTTTTGATATCCCTGACAGCTTCTTCCACCTCATCGACAATGACCGGGGCCAAACCCAAAGAGGGCTCATCGATAAGGAGCAATGCGGGGTCAGCCATAAGCGCCCTTCCAATGCTCATCATCTGTTGTTCTCCCCCGGATAGGGTCATTGCCAATTGGTTTTTCCTGTTGTCAAGTACAGGGAAGATTTCAAAAATCTCTTCGAGGCGAGCCTTAAGCCTGGAACTTGGAAGGACATATCCGCCCACCAACAGGTTTTCCAGTACGGTCATTTCAAGAAATGGTTTCCTCCCTTCCGGGCAGTGGGCAATGCCCATTCTTGCTACCTTGTGAGCGCTATATTTGAGAAGCGATTCTCCATTGAAGATTAGTGTCCCCTTAGTGGGATCCACCAGCCTCGATATGGTCTTGAGTAGTGTCGTTTTCCCAGCGCCATTAGGCCCGATGACTGCTGTCAATCCTTTATCAGGTACCATGACATCTATACTTTCCAGGGCCAGTGCGTGGCCGTAATAAACTGTCAAATCTTTTACCTCAAGCATTTGATCTGGACCACCTCCTCCCAAGATAGGCCTTTAGCACCCGATCATCTTTCGAAATTTCCTCAGGGCTCCCATCGGCGATCATCTCCCCGTAGTAAAGCACGACAACGCGATTTACAAGCTTCATCAGTTCCCGTAACTTGTGTTCAACAATCATCAGTGTCAGGCCTTTACCAATCAAGCCGGTCAATATGTGACTTGCCGACTCGATTTCAGTGGCTGACAGCCCGGCGAACGGCTCGTCCAGCAAAAGCAATTCAGGAGAGGCCCCCTGAGCTCGACCAAGCTCCAGAAGCTTTTGATTTCCATACCCCAAAAGGGAGGCCAGCTGGTATTGATAGGCACTCAATTTTACTCCTTTTAGGATCTGTTGGATAAATTCTTTATTGGATATCGACAGATTCTGGATTCTACTTTTATTAAACAAGGTTCCCACTGCAACATTATCGTGGACAGTCAGTTGTTTAAAAGGTCTGGGGATCTGGAAAGTCCTGATCATCCCCATCTCGGCCAGCCTATTTGGAGTTGCCCGGGTGATGTCCTTCCCCCTAAAAGTCACGGATCCAGAACTGCAATGGTAAAAACCCGTCACAACGTTAAATAAGGTCGTTTTACCTGCGCCGTTTGGGCCAATGAGTCCCAGTACCTCTCCCTTTTTGACCTCAAAGGTAACGTTATTGAGGGCCCGTAGTTTTCCAAATTGCTTGGATACATTCTCTACCTTAAAGAAATCACTCATGGTTATTCTCCAGGTCGTGTTTGTGTCTTGGCCTGCCCCATCGGTTCCATAATGATGCGACACCCCCCCACACCCCCGAGGGTGCTATCATTATAACGAACACGAGGACTGCTGCGTAAATGAGGTTTCGATACTCCGCCACCGGGCGCATGACCTCAAGCAAAACCGAAAACACGCCTGCCCCCAGGGCCGCACCAAATATGGTCCCAGTACCACCAACAATCCCCATTATCACCACATCAAATGAACCCGTCATACCGAATATCTCGGGTCCAACATGCCCCATAAAGTAGAAACCGCATATGCCTGCAATAGTTGTAAAGAAGGCGCTGACTAGACACGCAATTAGCTTATATAGCGGGATATTGATGCCGACGGCGCGAGCGGTATTCTCATCCTCTCTGATACACTGCAGTGCCATTCCGATTCTCGATCTGACCAAGAGCCGCAATGTGATGATCGTAACGGCCATCAGTGCTATAGAAAAATAGTAGAGCGCCTCCCGGCTAAAGGCCCTGGGAATGCTCAAACCATAATCACCGCCAAATACCTTGATAAACGTCAATGTGATTCGATAAAAGACAAGGGGAAGGACAAAGCTTACCAAGGCAAAGTAAGCTGACCGGACGCGTATGGCCGGCAGGGCCATGAGCAATGAGGACAAGATACCGACGATAAGCCCGGCCAGAATAGCCACCGGTCGGCCCAGATTAGAATTGAGCTCTACCAATGCAACGGTATAAGCTGCCATGCCAGCAAAAAACAACTGCCCGAAGTTCAGCATCCCTGTGTAGCCATTCAAAAGATCCCAGCTGACCACATACACCACCCACAGGCAGGCTGAGGTTAGCAATCCGATGATATAGAAGTCATGATCCGTAAAGGGGACCACCAGACCCAGACCTATCGAAATAATGGCCACTATTGGTATTAGAGTATGTTTCATTGTCATAGTCTCCCCTTCCCGAATAATCCTGAGGGTCTAAACATGAGCGTCAAGATCATAATGACAAATGCGGCTGCCTCTTTAAGGGTAGGGGCAATAAGAAAGGCCGTGAGAAGGGTGGCATATGATACGATGGCTGCTGATACCAGGATTCCCCATATGGGACCCCCAAGTCCTGCTAGAATCGTCACGGTGAAAGCGGCAACCATCAGCTCCCAGCCAATGTCAGGAACTACGATTTGAAGAGGGGCAACAAGCACCCCGGCAATACCTGCCAGTGCCCCGGTTATGATGATCGTGATAAGAAAGATCTCCTCGCTATTAATTCCCGAAATTGAGGCAGTCTCACTGTCCTGGGTTACCGCCCTGATGGCCCTTCCCGTCTTGGTCCGTTGCAAGAAAAGGACAAGAAAGGCGACCAGTGAAAAGGCCACCCCAACACTGAGTATTGCCTGGTTGGGAATCACCACCCCTAATATATTGCTGGATCCTTTTATGATACTCGGCACGAACTTCGTGTGAGGACCCACGGTCAGGATGACAACCTGCTGTATTACATTAGCCAGTCCGGCAGTGAGCAATAATTGCGAAATATGGGGAGATTTAAGCAGTCTCCGTAGGAAGAACAGATAAATGATCAAAAGCAGCAGGGATGTTGCGGCAATACCTACGAATATCGAAAAACCAAGGACCCAATTGAGACCTGTCACCATCAGGTATACTATATAGCAAGCGCTCATTATCACCATCCCGTGGCTTAGATTGAGGACATTACAAACACCAAAGAGCAATGAAAAGCCTATGGCTATTAGGGAATTTAAGGCCGTCCAGATTATCCCATAGATGAAAATTGTCTGTAGCACCGTAGTCCTCCCCGCGGAATATGCTCAAGGTTTTTATCAAATAGATCGATTTTTTCGGACCATGAGTAGACCCCGATGTTGCGAAAAATATCCATGGTTATAACAACACACTCAATCGGATCGGGTGAATTCCAGTGCAACATCGGGGTAGATCAGAATCCGCATTTCTTATCAAGAGCTTCGAGACTAACCGGCCGTAGAGATACCTAACGGATCAGTTCCGGGTTACCGGTGTCGCTGATTCCACAGACTGTCTCCGAAAGAAGATCCCCATAACCGGTTGTCATAAAGGATTAATATGTCATTTGCCCATCAACTTCTTCAATCGATCAGTGAGAATGATGTCAGCCGTCTTGATACCACTGGGATAGATCACTTCCTGTTTTCCATTTTGCCACTGGAAGGCGACCCATCCCCAGGCCTCTCCTTCTTCCCAGCCGCCGCCTACAGGGTTGTGAATCTTATCCCAACGCTCTATGATGCCGCTTACACCCACATATCGATACTTGGGGCTCTCCATGGCTGTTACCACTTCATCGGAGTCCACTGTTCCGGCAAGCTTGACCCCTTCGGCCCAGGCCATTACCGCATCATAGGACAAGGAATTGTTATACGCGATGGGGTATTCTTCGAACATCTTCTTATAGTCTTCGTACCACGCCTGGCTCTTATTGGTGATTGGTAATCCTCCGGATCCGCCGATTTTCTCATCTGCTACGCCGTCGCATTTTCCCTCAGTGATTTTGGAGAATTCAGGATCCTGGGCTTCCACATTATATCCGCAATAGAACATGGGAAGCTGCATATCATACCACTGCTTTACAGAAGGCGTACCGCCTTTTCCCGTGCTCACGTAAAAAAGGATTTCAGCACCAGCGGCCTTTGCTTTGGTATATTCCACCGAATAATCGGTTGCATCGGGCGAAAACCTGGCCTGATATACAACATCCTTATCCTTTGAATATCTTTCGTGCAAGGGATCATACCATGCGGCTTTCTCACCGAGTAAGGCGATTTTCTTTAGCCCCAACTTTTTCTGTGCCATCTTAACAGGCTCCCAGAAACAACCGAGGTGATAGAGGCCGTTTACCTCAGTGCTAAACGTATACTTGTATGTATTGTAGTCCTGGCTTATGCGCTTGGCGGTTAGGACCGGGCTGGAGGCACCGGCAACCATGAATATCTTTTTCGCCTCCATTATGAGTGGCTGGGCCACGATGGCCAGGTCGCTTCTCCAGAATCCAATAATGGCATCTACCTTATCCTTATACAGGAGTCGCTCAACCCCCCGTTTTGATTCGTCGGCACTGAGTTTGTTGTCATACATAATGGCCTCTATCTTCCGTCCCAGCAAGCCGCCGGAGGCGTTGAGGTCCCTGATCGCCATTAATGCACCCCGTTTTGCGCCCTGACCGCCGGCATAATCCCAGGCTGAGATCAATCCGACCTTAATGGGTGGTGCAGCCTCGGATTTGGCTGAGAACCCGATGCCCATACCCACCATTAATACCAGAACACCCAAAAATAGAATCTTCCATAACCTTTTCATAAGATCTCTCCTTTCTGCGATGGTTGTATGGTTGAATCTAAACGTTCACCTCCTTTCCTGACCTACGAATTTTTCTCGGACCTTCTTCTTTCTCCAAGATCCCTGAAGAGCCTCGATTGGAGGCGTCCCTTTCAGGGATGTCATAATTTTCTTTCCTTTTCTATATCACTTTTTAATACCCGTCTGAGGATCTTACCCGTTGCCGATTTGGGTAAGGACCCTTCCATGATTTTCACATATTTGGGGACCTTAAACCTGGCCAATCGCTGCTTGCAGTAAGAAATTATCTCCTCTTCAGCGATCCGGGTGTCCGGCTTGGGTGTAACGGCGGCAGCCACTGTTTCGCCTTTTAAAACATCTGAAATCCCAAAAACTGCGGCCTCAGCGACCTTGGGATGGGTGTATAAAACGGCTTCCACCTCTGCGGGATAGACATTGAAGCCACCCCTTATGATGACATCTTTTTTTCTATCCACGATGTAGATATATCCGTCATCATCCATACGGGCCAGATCTCCGGTATGGAGCCATCCATTTCTAATGGTCGCTGCCGTGGCCTCGGGGTTTCCTAAATAGCCTTTCATGTTGAGCGCACCTCTCATTACGAGTTCACCCACTTGCCCGTGAGGCACCTTGTTGTGTTTGTCATCCATGATTGCGCATTCGACATCAATGCCTTTAAAGGGAATACCACAAGAGCCGATTTTCCTCACACCGGGTGGTGTTGCGGTTGCGCAACCCGTTCCCTCGGTCAATCCCCAGCCCTGGATCATTGTGCAGTCAAAGGTCTTTTCCACCCTGTCATAAAGCTCTTCTGGAACCGGCGCAGCTCCGCACAGGACCAGGCTAAGGGATCTCATATCGTATTTATCAGAGACCTCCACCAGATTTCGGATAATGGTGGGGACGCACATGGTGTGAGAGATACGATAGGTTTCTATCAGCCGAGCCGCCTCCTCAACCTGGAACCATTCTTCCAATACAACAGGCCATTTCCGAAAAAGAGACGCGAAGGTGATCGTGTTAAATCCGAAGATATGAGAGAGGGGCACGGCACAGAGGGTCACCATTTCACCGAACTCGCGGAAATGATTCCGTTCCCCTTCAACGACGGAGAGGAGGTTTTTGTGTGAGAGCATCACCCCTTTTGGCATTCCCGTTGTCCCCGCCGTAAACAATATGAGCAATACGTCGTCTTCCTCAATCCCCACCAAGTCTTGATGCCCTTCTGCCTTTTTGGGAAGATCATCATACAGCCAGACATCCGCCGCTGACTCTCCGGACATCAGGATGACATCTTTGAGTTGGGGCAGATCCGGCCTTATCTTTCTGACGAGAGGGAGATAAGCAGATGAGACAAACAGTGCCCTGGGATGGGTTTGTTTGAACTGAGGCCTTATTTCATACTCTGTCAAAAGGGTATTTACCGGCTGGGCAATGGCCCCGCATTTGGCAATACCCAGAAATATGGAAAGAAACCGTGTGCAGTTTCCCATATAAATGCCGACCACGTCTCCCTTTTTTATCCCACGGGAGGTTAAGGCCAGGGCGACTCCTTCGGCCTCTTCAAGCATTTCACCGTATGTGGTGGCCTGACCCTCGAAGAAAATGGCCTGTTTTTGCGCTATCTTCTCCTCGTCGACCAGCCGTCTAAATGCACTGAAGAAATCATCCATTCGATTACCTTTCTTTCAGCTGTTTCTCCCCTGCACATCTGGTGACCACATCCGTGACATCCTTGAGGGTGCTTCCGGAGGTAAAAATGCTCCTTATTCCCAAAGCGGCGAGTTTCTCTTTATCCTTGTCCGGGATCACGCCGCCCAATAACACCGGTATGTCGGCGATGTCCTTCTCTTTCATTTGCTGCATCAGCATATCCACAATGGCCAACTGGGCGCCTGAAAGGATACTGAGGCCGATCACATCGACATCCTCCTGGATTGCGCTGGCTACAATCTCTTCAGGGGTCTGACGCAGGCCTGTGTAGATCACCTCCATACCGGCCTCACGTAATGCATAGGTTATGACCTTTGCTCCCCGGTCGTGTCCATCGAGTCCTGGCTTGGCAATCAGGACTCTTATCTTCCTTTTCGCTTCCATGTCTTGTCTCCCCATTGGTCCAAAAAATGTCAGGTGATACCTGCTTCCCTGTATTCACCATAAACGTTCTTTAAGACCTGGCATATCTCGCCTATCGTACAATAACTCTCTACAGCTCGAACCAGGTAATAAATCAAATTTCTTCCCTCTTTGGCCGCACGTTCCAGTTCTTCGAGTGACGTTATAACAGGCTTATTCTCGCGGGCAGCCTTGATTTCTTGGAGCCTTTTGATTTGCCTCTCCGACACCTTCGGGTCCAGCTCAAACATGCCTGATTCATATTTTTCCCTTTCTTCGTCGATGACATATCGGTTGACCCCAATGACGACCTTTTCCCCGGTTTCTATGGCCTTCTGCTCCTCAAAGGCCTGGAGGGCCAATTGCCGCTGGATGGCCCCCTCCTCAATCATTTTTGCGACTCCACCCTGTCTTTCAATGTCTGCCATTACCGCCTTTATTGCCTCTTCGGTCTGGTTGGTCAACGACTCCATTGCAAAGGAGCCTCCCAGGGGATCGGCAGTGGCGCATATGTCGGTTTCCTGAATCAGGATATGTTGAATCATCAGTGAAGTCCGGGTGGCCTCTTCACTGGGAATGGCATAGGACTCATCATAGGAGGCAAGATGCATGGACTGGGCCCCTGATAGGGCTGCGGCCAACGCCATAATCGCGATGCGTGCAATGTTGTTTAACGGTTGCTTGTCTACCAGCGACAAGGCATGGATGCCGGTACCCATCCGCATCCTCATTGATTTTTCATTTTTTGCCCCGAACCTGTCCCTGGTTATCCTGGCCCATAACCTCCGCGCGGCCCTATGAGCGGCAATACTAGCGAGAAAATTCATATCCACATTGGTCAAGAAGGTGATATGGGATAGGATATCATCGACTCCCAGTCCTCTCTTTAAGGTCTCCTCAACATAGACGGCGGCTGTGAGAAACATCAGGGCCCATGTCTGAACATGTGTGGCTCCAGCACCGAGCATATGACACGAGATATTGACGGCATTCATTCGCGGCAGGTATCTGGCACAATGCTCTATGATATCGCCCACCATCCCGATGGACGGCCCTGGAGGATAGATATAGGTCCCCCGGGAGGTATATTCCTTGAGGATGTCATTTTGCAGCGTCCCGGTGAGCTTGTCTTGCGCAACGCCCTGTTTCTTTGCCAATGCAATGTACATGGCCAATATTATGTTTGCAGTAGCATTGATGGTATATGAACTGGAGATCTCTCCAACATTGATGCCTTCGTAGAGTGCCTCCATGTCTTTAAGGGTATCTATAGCCACCCCGATCCGACCTACCTCACCGTGACAGCGAGGGTCATCCGAGTCAAGACCCAGTTGTGTGGGGAGGTCAAATGCCAGATTTAGGCCCTTTTGTCCCTGGGATAGTAAAAACTTCCACCGGGCATTGGTGTCCTCTCCTGCACCATACCCAGCATACTGGAGGGTTCGCCAGGGTCGTTTGGAGTAGCCCTCGCTGAATGGTCCCCTGAGAAACGGGAATTGGCCAGGCTCGCCCATATCCTCTTTGAAGTCCATGTCTCTACAGTCATCAGCGGTATAGCAGGGCTTAACCGCTATATTTTCGCCTTGAGAGAATGGGCCTCGTGTTTTTTTGTTTTTCACTGTCTCGCCCCTAAATATTAAAGAAAGGTTTCTGCTCCCCCCAGACCTCTCTCAGGACATGGCATATCTCTCCAACCGTGGCGTAGGCCCTTACTGCATCCAGGATGGGGGGGACGACATTGGCCGAATCGTCCCGGGCTGCCTCTCTGACTCGTTTCAGGCATGCCTTTACCCCGTCATTGTCCCTCTCCCTCTTGACCTTCTGTAATTTGGCGACCTGTCTCTCCCCGGCTGAGGCCAGCTTGTCTTCATCATAGGGATGTGCGACCACCCTCTGTGGCATCACCTCTATTTCATTCTCCCCCGTAAAGCAGTTTACTCCGACAACCAATCTTTCACCGCTCTCCACCTCTTTTTGAAATTGAAAGGCACTTTTTGCAATCTCCCTTTGCATGAATCCGCTTTCAATGGCCGCCTCTGCACCTCCCATGGATTCTACCTTTTCCATTAATGCTTTGGTTTCCCGCTCCACCTTATCGGTGAGGGACTCCAGATAATAGGAACCGGCGAGGGGATCGGCCACTTCACTCAGTTTTGCTTCGAGTTCGATTATTCGGGCAGCATCGGTATGGAGTTGCCACGCCTCGAAACTGTGTCCAAGACCCAGTGGTTCATCAAATGGATATCCCATGCCCGGCTGAGGGGCCCCCCCTGAAAAAACCGACGCAATGCCGCCGATGATAGAGCGGCAGAGGTTGTTTAGCGGGCGTTGAAGGGTGGTACTGATCTCCCCGGTCCGGGCCCACATGTTACTCCTGAGGATCCAGCTTCTGGGGTCTTTTGCGCCAAATCTCTCGCGCATTATCTTTGCCCACATCCTTCTGGCAGCACGACTTGTGGCGATTTCCAGAAAGAAATCCATACTTCCGCCAAACCCCAACCAGGTGAACCGACGAACAAATGTATCCACATCCAGCCCTGCATCAACACCCACCTGAACATAGGCAATACTGTTGCATAAAACAAAGGCCAAATCCTGCACGGCCGTGGCCCCGGCCTCTCGCATATGGGACCCGCAGATGCTTATCACGTTCATGGCGGGCAGGTGTTCTGTACAGTATGTGATCGTATCCCTTACCATCCGCATAGAGGGTTTAATGGGAAATATAAATGTCCCACGAGCCACGTACTCTTTGAGGATATCGTTCTGGGGTGTTCCCCTCAGCCTGTTTAATGGAATCCCCCGTTTCTCGGCCAGGGCGATATACATGGCCAGGATGACATTGCAAGGCGAGTTTATGGTCCAGTTGGATGCTATCCTGTCCAGATCCCTTTCGCCGGTAAAGGCCTCATAGAGGATTTCAAAGTCCCTCAGCGTATCGATGGCGACACCGGTTCTGCCAACCTCGCCTCGGGCCATCGGGTGGTCTGAGTCATACCCCAGCTGTGTGGGGAGATCAAAGGCCAGGTTGGGGCCCGCCGTGACACCTTCCCCTGCCAACATCAGGTAAAAATCCCGCATATCCTCTGCGATGCCATAACCCCGGTAACCCCCGGCCCTGACCAGCCCTTTTCCTGAGGCCAGCTCGCTTCCCTTGCTCTTTTTTGGAATCCTATCAGGGGCCATGCACGGGTAGATGCCGCCGGTATAGGGATAATCACCAGGTAGACCCACCTTTTCCAAGTAATCAAATTCAGCGACATCCAGAGGCGTATAGTATCTATTGGGGCTCTGTTTGACATCAAACCTCTTGAGGGCGGGGGCCAGTATCTCTGACTCCCAATTCCCTCTTTCTTCTTTAATTCTTTCTCTTTCTTTTTCGCCTAGCATCGGTTTCCTCCCGCTAAGGGCTCGCTCAAAAATGCCGAAAAAGGCTGTATTGAGGTGTTATCCTATAGGCTCAGGGCCACTGCTGCACCCTCATAAATGGCCTCTAAAATACGGCCTGGTTGTTTGCAATCGCCGATTTCAAATATGTCAAACGCCTCACCCCTCAGCCGGGAGGCCAGATTGCTATTTGAAATAGAACCCGTGGTGACCACTATTTGGTCCGCTTTCAAAAAAAATCGGTGACTTTCTGTGGTTTCTATTTCCAAGCCCTCTGATGTGATCTTTTCTTCCCTGATACTGAGGTAGATCTTGACTCCTTTTTCCCTCAATCTCTTCACCAGAGGTCGCTTGAGTAATTCGAAGGTATCAGGCGCGAGTTCTTTCTGTTTTTCTATAATACTGACATCTTTGGAGACCTCTGCGATGGCTTCAGCCGTTTCACAACCGACCAATCCCCCTCCGATAATCACGACCCTCTCGCCCACCCTGGCCTTTCCTGAGAGTATCTCCCAGTTATTTACGACTTTGTTTGCTGCTTCCCCCTCAATTTCACTCGGGGCGGGCAATGCTCCGGTGGCCAGGATCACAACATCCGGGTTGAACCAGGTCACCAGGTCCGAAGTGGCTGTTTTATTAAGGACCACCCTGACCCCTAGTTCTTTAAGCTGGTTTTTAAAAAAGGTCACCAGGTTCTTCAGTTCTTCTTTGTGAGGAGGAGCGCCTGCAAGATTTATCTGGCCACCCAGTGTGTCTTCCTTTTCCCAGAGGGCAACCTGATGTCGCCGTTGTGCCGCTGTTAGGGCGGCCTGCATACCTGCAGGCCCTCCGCCAACGATCAAGATCTTCCGGGGCTTTGTCGTCTGCTCCAGGAGCGAACTTGCCTCATGCCCCACCCATGGATTTACAGTGCACTTTAAGGGTTCTTGCCTCAGAAAACCCTCAATACATCTGAGGCATGCAACACAGGGTCGAATGCTGTCTACCTTTCCCTCTTGTGCCTTGACCGGAAATTGCGGATCTGCGACCAAGGCCCTGCCAAGATCGATAAAATCGGCTTTTCCTTGTTTAATAATGTCTTCGGCCAGATAAGGATCATTAATTCTTCCTGCAACCATAACCGGGATGTCTACCTCTTTCCTGATCTCCTCTGCCAGACCAACATTATAGCCACGGGGAAAACTCATATCTGGAAAAACCGATTCAAAACTCTCGGCGCAACCCGATACTACATCTATGGCATCAGCCCCTGTCTCCTGTAAGATCTTGCATGTCTCTATGGCTTCATCCAGGCCGAAGCCGTTTGCTACCCTCTCACTGGCACTGAGCCTGAAGATGACCGGATAGTCTTGGCCAGCCTTCCTTTTCGCCATATCAACCAATTCCAATGCAAGCGTGGCCCTTCCCAGAGTACCTCCACCATATCGATCCGTTCGCTTGTTGAGTCGAGGAGACAGAAACTCCGAGACCAAATACCCATGGGCACCGTGAATCATTATGGCGTCAAACCCCGCCCTTTTTGCCCGATCTACCCCATCTCCAAAGTCGTTTATGAATTCTTGGATGTCTTCAATAGACAGGACCCGAGGTTTCACACCGGTTATGGAGGGGAGGTTCTCTGAAGGGGACACGGGATCAATCTCATCGGATCTTCCTCGATTAAGATTTAGTTCCAAAGCGATTTTGGAGCCCGCCCTTTGTACGGCCTGCACAAGTGCCGTCAATCCTGGAATAAAACTATTGTCATAAATGCACAGTCGGTCCGGCCGCCACTTGGGAGACACATAGGTCGCCTCCACCACAATGAGTGCTGCCCCCCCTTCAGCACGACTCACATGATAATTGATCAACTGAGAGGTGACCTTCCCCTCTTGTGCCATACGGGTAACCATGGGAGGCATCACGATCCTGTTCTTGAGGAACAAGCCTCCAATACGTCCCGGAGTGAACAATTTTTCAAAATGTAACATGACGTATCAATTTGGCTTTCTTCAAAATTGGAACTGACCCGAAACATAGCCGCACGTATCAATTTAGCTCTATGCAAAATTTGGACTCGGACAAGCGGAATCCCCATTGCCCGGGTTTCAAACGGCTAGAGTGTTACGGCCGCACAAAACAGACATTCGCAGGGAAATGGGTTTGGACTGTCTCATCCTGCATTTTCACAGACTCTGGTGAAGATGAATCCGTGCTGATCTGTGCAAGGGCCCGCCTTTTCCGGGAGAGATCTATCTTCCTTTAAACCGCGGTTTTCTCTTCTCGGAAAATGCCATTTGGCCTTCTCTAAGGTCTTCACTGTGAAAGGCCTGTTCCACAAAGGACCCGGCCTCTTTGAGATCCTCGCCCCTTATTTTTGTGCTTCGCATCAAGATGTTGAGGATCTTTTTGGTCCCCTTGAGAGAAAGGGGTGCGTTACCGGCGATCTCTTCTGCCAGTCCATAAGTAAATGATTCGAGCTCCTTTTTTGGGACAACATAATCCGCCAGGCCCTTTTCCTTGATCATTGGGGCATCATAGATCCGTCCCGTAAAGAAAAGCTCCTTTGTCTTGGACAGGCCGATAACCTGAACAAACCGTTGTATCCCTGTCGGTGCATAGACCACCCCAAGCTTTGCAGGGGTCATTCCCATACGTGTATCATCAGCAGCCACCCGAATATCACAGCACATGGAAAGCTCACAGCCTGCCCCATAGGCATAACCATTGAGCATGGCAATAACGGGATAGGGGTAGTTGATCACGCTCTCAAGGGCCAGCTCCAAGGGATCGTTCTTGAGCTTTTCCCGAATGCCATCCGGGTCTCCCTTTGTCGGTATAGCACCGATGTCATATCCGGCGGAGAACGCCTTATCTCCAGCTCCTCGAATGACAACGGTCCGAATATCGTCGTTTTTTGAAGATTCGTCAAATATCTCACAGATCTCTATCAGCATGTCAGGAGACAGGGCATTTCTCTTTTCAGGTCGGTTCAGCACCAAAGTCATAACATGCCTGCTCGTCTCGGTTAAAAGCATTCCAGTTTTCATTTCTATATTCCTCTCCAACCGAATCAAGTCTTGCCTGCAATAGCCTGGGCCAGGGCATAAATCCTTCTGGATTTTTCTACCACCGGATAGTCTATGAATTTTCCTTCCAATTGAATTGCCGCCTTTCCCTCACGTTCCGCTTCCTCAAAGGCCTCGATAACGCGCTCTGCATAAGCGATCTCCTCTGCAGAAGGGGTAAAAACACCATGACAGGGTTCAATCTGGTTTGGATGGATCACAATCTTGCCTTGAAAGCCATAGGCCTTCGCCTTCTTTGCGTCTGCAATCAGCCCGTCGATATCTTTTAGGTCAACCATCCATGGCGTGTCCAGGGGTGGCATGATACCCGCAGCACGGCATATTATGGGTATTCGAGCACGTGGATATTCTAACTCTTTTCCTTCGCGCGTTAAGCTGATTCCCAAATCCAGTGTGTAATCAGCTGCCCCGAAGGCAACTGTAGAGATACGGTTGAATGCCGGTTTGGCCGTGAGAATCCGGTAAAGCTCCTCAATACCTCTGGCGGTTTCGCAAATGGGCATTACCTTCAGGACCCCGGGCTTTAATCCGTTGCTTTCTTCTAAGTCTGTGAGAAGTTTGTCTATCTTCAAAATATCCTCTTTAGACTCTACCTTAGGCAACATTATCCCTACCAGATTCCTGGATGCTATGGCCTCCAAATCCCCTCTGGCATACTGCGTACTCAAGGCATTGATTCTGACATACATCTGTCTCTCAGGATGACTGTCCAGCACCTCTCTTACAACGGGTCGGGTCGATTCCTTCTCAGCAATAGGGACAGCATCTTCTAGATCGATGATGACGGCATCTGCGCCCGATCCAATTGCCTTTTCTGCCCTGTCCCGCCTATTGCCGGGTGCAAATAGCGCAGTCCTTAGTGGCTTCATACATAGTCCCCCTTCATCTCACGCAATTGACTGCCTTACGGTTCACAAAACAATACTCCCATTAACTGGGCTTTCCTCGAACTACTGTGCCATCACACCTTGCAGTATCTCGACGATATCGTTAAAATTATCTGCCACGTGACAGCCTGCATCCCTGAGCCTGGCTGTCTTTGTTGACGGTTTTCCCATGCCCCCCTCGATAATTGAGGCGGCATGGCCAAACACGGTTCCTTCAGGCATATCTTCAACAAACCTACCGGCAATATAGGCGATTAGTGGCTTTGTGAAACCCCCATTATTCAAGAAGTCGGCAACATCCTCTTCATAACTGGTGCCGGGTTCACCCCACATTACAACTGCCTTTGTCTTTGGGTCCTCTTCGAACATGCCCAAGATTACCTTTGGCGGGGAGCCAATAAGAGGATCCCCACCGATACTGACGCTTGTACTTATACCGGCACCAGCCCTTTTGACCATCCAGGAACACTCTGCTGTCATACCACCGCTCCGTGAAATCACCCCAACCGCTCCGGGAACAAAACAACGTTCAACGTTGTCACCTCCGATAGCACCAAGTTTGACCCTGTCCTCCGGGGTTATTATCCCCACCGAATTCGGGCCTATGATCGAGCAATTGGCCTTTTTTGCGGCGAGGAGAAACCGGGCCACATCGTGTCTTGGTATTCTCTCGGTAATTACGACGATTAATTTTATGCCGTTGTCTATGGCTTCCATGACTGCGTCATAGGCAAAAGCGGGTGGCACATATATCACAGAGGTGTTCAGTTCATTTTCCTGGCAAGCACGTTTTAAGGTGTCGTATACGGGGACACCTTCAACATCCTGGCCTTCCTTTCCGGGAGTAACCCCTGCCACGATCTTTGTCCCGTAAGCCAGCGCATGCTTGGTGACCATTGAGGCCTCTCTACCCGTTATTCCTTGAATGACGATCTTTGAATCCTTATTGACTAATATGGCCATCTAGCGCTTCCCCCTTGAATCGGCCCTTTTCATTTTTTCAACGATAAGTCGGGCAGCATCCTCCATCGTGATATCGTCGCCATAGTACTCAATGCCGCGTTCTGAAAAAATCCTTCTCGCTTCACCATCATTCACCCCGGCAAGTCTCACCAATATTGGGAACGTCTTTGGATCAAGATTCATTTCATCAAAGGCCTTTACGATTCCCTTTGCGACCACGTCTGTCTGGGTATTGTTCGTTATGTTGGTATCCATAAAGAAACTCCTGACCCCGGGCTTGGACAGGATGCCCTTGACCAACCCCGTAACCTTTGTCTCTGTCGGATTTCCGCCGAATTCGGTATAGTTTGCCGGTCTGCCACCAAACCTCAGCAACGTATCATAGACCAAAAGGCTCCCGCCACCCCCGCCACACAAAAGGCCGATGTCCCCTCCCTCCATTTCTGTATAACGGGCAGTCCCCCGGTATGACTCTGACCGGTCAACAGCTACCATTTGTTTCTCCAGGGCGGTAAGCGGTCGCCAGGCTCGATCGCTTCCCGCCTCCACTTTCTCTGATAGGTCGCGCTGCCTGTATAATGCATCGTCATCGATCCCCATCAATATTGCGGCAGCCACCAGGTCACCTTCCGAGGTTATTGCCAAGGGGTTAATCTCGATTATCGTGGCGTCATACTTTTCGAAGACCTGATAAAGCCTCCAGAGAATTGGCGTAGCCTTTTGCAGGGCACTGCCTGTCAGTCCCAAATCTGACCATATTTCCTTTGCCTTATATTGATGAAACCCTTCCAGCATATTTATGTGCGACTTGATTATCTTGTCGGGCTGAGTTTGGGCAATGTCTTCAATATCGATCCCGCCTGCACTGCTTGCGATGATTACCGGCATCATTTCGCGTGAATCGAAGGTAATTGAAACGTAAAGCTCCTGAGATATATTGATCTTCTTTTCGATCAATAGCTGCTCAACAGGAAAGTTCCTGACCGTCATAGACAAAATTTCGTTCGCGATCTTCTCGGTCTCCTCCGGATTTTCCGAAAACCTGACAGCTCCCGCCTTTCCCCGTTTTCCGACCGTAACCAGGGCCTTTATGACAACAGGGTAGCCCAGTTCTTCGGCCGCCTCCAACGCCTCTTTGACATCCTTTGCAACCAGGAAGTCCGGGGTCGGTATGTTGTTCCTTCTGAGCAACTCTTTACCAATATTTTCCAATACTCTGGCCATAAAAGCCTCCCTACGAATCCAAATATATGCGCCAAGGCAGGAATCGACACTCAGACATACTCGGCCTAGGTGGTTCTTGCTTTCTCAATCACTTCTTCCAGTGATAGGCCGGCAAAGGTCTGGGGGTATTGTATATATCTCTTGTAAGGATCCAGACGTTCCTTTCGATAGATATCTCGAGCATTTTCATAGACTTTTTCCAGCACCTCTTGTACTAATGAATTTCCCTGAGAATCAATGCCGACCACCAGGGGGCCAAAATTGCTAACATCAAAGACCCACACCGCCTCAGGGTAGCCCAGATCCAGCCAATTGACCTCTGTCTGATTAATCGTCTTTTGATAGGTTACCGCACACCCGCCCACCGCCTCCAGATACACTCCTTTCCCTCTCAAGGCATCGACCATTTTGGTCCCCATGGTTCCCTTCCCAATAGCGACTTTGATTATCCCTTGGTCCACTAAGAAGGCGGCGTCGTTGGTAAACCGTGAACTTGTGGTGGGCCCTGCAGCATTAATGCGCCATCGATTCGAGTCCCTTTCAATGACAGGCCCACAGTGAAAAATGACCCCGTGGTCCAAAATTTCTTTTGGGATCTCGTGTCTCTTGCCTTTCTTTATCATTTCAACCATCCGCCGGTGAGCGCCATCGCGAGAGGTACAGATTGTCCCGTTAAGATAAACAATATCCCGGACACGGAGTTTGAGGATGTCTTCGGGGCTTATGGGCGTGTTCAAATAGTAAACATTGTCGCTGATACTTGATTTTGACAGTTCCAGGGAAAGTGCTACCCTCAGTTCCGGGACCTCTTCTTTCTGGAGATGCGTCGTAAGGTATTGTATCTTGTTTTCTGTCACCAACGCCTCCGACCCTCGCGAGGCCCAGCATTGCTGCGATACGGCAACCGGCGCCACCGCGGTATGGGTGCCCCGTCTTTCCACATAGACACCGAGGCTGGTCGTTCTCCCTCCATCGCCCATTGGCCCCAGCCCTAGACTGTTTACGCACCGAAGGATCCTTTGCTCAAGGCGATGAATTGGGCCATTATGGGAAGAGCTATCCGAGGTTTTTTGGGTCAGTTCTCTGAAGACCGCATTCTTTGCGTTTAGCATTGCCTCCGAGACGTACCCCCCTACGCCGATTCCCAAAAACCCGGGGATACACCCTTCTCCCTTTGATAGCAGGACGTTATTCAATACATATGCCAAGACGGCATCTTCCATATCCTCAGTGCTGGTAAAGATCCAATCTGCAGTTGATTTGATCTCCCCCCCAAATCCTTTTAGCTCCGCCCTGATCCTCATCGGACCTGGATCATGGTCAAAGTGATAATGGGTAAACGGTGTTCCCCACCCGGCATTATTCCCCGGGTTTTCAAAGGTAAACGGCTCTATCACATTTTTTCTGATCGGGACCTCATCTGTGGCCTGTATGGTCGCCTCAGTAATGGCCGTGTTAATATCACCCTGGATACAAATACTGGGATTCAAATAGACGTGAAACGTGGGAATACCCGTGTCCTGGCAGAGGCAGGTAGACTCCTCCGTGGCGTAGAGGATATTCTGGATTATTGAAGCAATAGCGCCTTTGCCAGCCTGGCTGTCTTCGTGCCTAAGGCACTCAAATAACTTCTTCAGGTAATTCTTCGGATATCTTGTGGCCGTATTGGCCAGCAAATTATACGCAACGTCGCGGATTGTTTCTTGAGAAATATCTTCCATAAGAGAGTCCTTTGAGATTTTGTCGCAACATCCTCATAAGCATTTGTCCTATTTCGGTCACGTATAAACATAGTCCTTGATGCCGTACTTTTCGTAAGCTGCTTCCAATTTCCGATTCACCCGTCCATTTACACGATCAAACAGGTTGTGGCCACTGGCATCTATATCGACAATAAAGGGGCCAAAATTTTCAACATCCAATACCCAGGTTGACTCCAAAGGCCCTAATTCATCCAAGTCGTATACATCAACCACCTTCTTAACTCTTTTGGCCAGGATGTTTCCTATCAATGCACCCCACGAAAGGTGGACACATCCGACCTCTTTCATGGCCATCATGGTTTGCATGCCCATGGTACTTTTGCCTATGATCGCCCGGATACCCAGCTTATTGATTATTGGTGCCCCCAGTTTTTCAAAACGGATGCTTGAAGTACAAAGCAGGCTAACCGCCTCCCATCTGTTTTGGACCCTTTTCATGACTCCGCCCATATGAAACATGACGTTCATTTTTCTAAAATCGATTGGAGGCAAAATATCCTGCTCCACTGCCCTTATTTGAAAAAGTGAGCGGCACGTATAAATTAAACCGTCCAGGTAGACGATGTCTTCAATATTTAGTCGTCGAACCTCTTTTTCGGAAAGTGGAATGGTTAGTCTTTTGGTGGCCATACCCCATTTCGCCTATACATCGGCTAATTGCTTTCGTATCGTATCAGTTTAGCCCTTTTCAAAATTGACACTTGGACAGGGGAATGGGGGTTCCGTTTTGAAGGGCGTATCCCTGTCTGAGACCGTTAGAGAGCGTTAAGAAATCACCGACATCGACATCGCTAAGAACTGTAAGACTTTGGAGCAAATGTTGCCCCCTGTTTTCACCTATGGCACGTGATTTCTTTACGCTCTCTTGTGGGCGAGTTATACGCCCGAAAAAGGGAACCCCCATTCCCCGGGTTTCAAAGGGCTAAAGTGTTGCTTTCGTGTCTATCGTTCCAGTCTACAAAGTCCCTGTAGCTTATCTTTCCGTCTGGTGTAATCCGAGCTACTTTCCGGCGCCCAAGCCAGCACTGGGCATTATATGCTATTGGCAAACCAGCAATATGGGTGGTGGCATACTCGATATGTACATCAAGTACCCCAGAACTTCCGCCCATTCCCATCGGTCCTATTTCAAAGGAGTCAGCAAGACCCGCCAGTTCCTGTTCCAGATCAGCGATATCTTTATCAGGATGACGGCTCCCGATTGGCCGAAGAACAGCCGCTCGCTTGGCTATCTTCATACAGGTATCGGCTGTGCCCCCGATCCCTATGCCGATGATATTAGGGGGACAGGTCTTGCCGGCATAGGTCGAGCTTTTGATACAATCCAGAATGAATCTCATAATCCCTTTCTTGCCATCTACGGGTGACATCATGCGATAGAAGGTGCCGGATGTCTCAGAACCACCACTTATTGGGATTGCAACAATGTCCATATGGTCGATATTTGGGTCGAATGTTAGCTCAACCTGGGGTGAGTAATAACCGAGATTTGTTCTCGTGTTTTTTCGGGTTATGGGGTGAACCATATTTGGCCTGAGTTTGCCGTTAAGGGTAGCGTCTTTGATTGCCTTCCTGGACTCTTTATAAAGGCTGGAAAACCCTTTTTCTATTCTCACATTATCACCAATCCTCACATAGTACACTGGCGCACCGGTGTCGGGGCAGAGAAGCTGATCTCCGTCTTTATTATATTCAACGCAGTTCTTTAACGTCATCTCCAGATTTAGTCTGGCGACTTCATTACGTTCCTTTTCTATTAGTTCCGATAGACTTGCCTTGACATCCGCGGGCATGATATTGACCGCCATGACAATTGCATTATACATCATTTCATAGACTGTCTGGGTGCTCACAAATAGTCCTTCCATCACGTCCCTCTTCATAAAATGACACCTGTGGGCTTGCTTTGTGAGCAAAAGAACAAAACAGCCAGCAATGTTTTGCCGGTTTGAGGGTTCTTGAGCCTGGGCATCCCTTCCAACGTCACGGAGATCTGGTCTAGCCGGGTATGCTATCAACCCACGCAAAACGGGGTTCATGGATGGGCACCCGTACGTCGGCCATCTGCTTGATCCTCATAAGACTTTCATAAGCCTGTATGGGGTCATTGTGAATGCCCGGGCAAAGGACTTCCATCCTTGCTTCCAGCGACGAGGGCACATCCCAATTCGCATCCGTAGTGCACAGGCTATCTATTATCGTTACCCCTTTGACCGTATCCAGGGCCACGGATTGTCCGCCCGGCGTATGACCCGGGGTTGATAATACCTTTATCCCCTCTTCGATCTGGCAGTCTCCATCCATCACTTCCCACTTTAGGGTATCCAGAAATTCCTTGGGACAAGGTCTTGGGTCAACTGGGGGTGGGGCCGGGTCTTTATGGTATTCCAGCTCTGCTTGCTGAACGACGAATTTGGCATTACGGAATTTAGGCGCCAGTGGAATATGATCAATATGGAGGTGAGTTTGAATCACCAGGTCTATATCGTCAGGCGTAAGTCGATACCTGGCCAGGCCTTCCTCCACCGTTTGGACATGTATGACACCAGGACTGAGTCCAGGAACATTGGCCTTTTTCAACATCTCAGCAGTCATTCCCGAATCAATCAGGATCTTCTGTTTGGTTCCCTCAATATACCATACATAAATGGCGTCAATCGCCGTTTGCCCCACATATGCGCCCACTCGGTAAACTTGCTCATGTATTGACCGACACAATACCATGAGGGGAATCGGGTGAATTATATGTTCTGCCACTATTGCTCTCCTCCTTTTTTGAACCTTGATGGTTTGGTAAAAAAATGTCACCCCGTTGAAGCTTGTGCCGGACTCGATCGGGTAAACGGGGTCCAGGGGTTCTGTAAGTGTGTAGGAACACTGAATTCCGCCTCTAGTCCTCTATTTTGAACACCTTTTTTAGCCTTTCAAAGGCGTCTTTGCGGAACGCTTTATCGGGTTTGGCGTATACGCCAATTCGTCTGGATGGCTCGATCCCGATCTTTTTAAGGTCCACGAGCGTTTCAGCAGTCTTGACAGCTACGGAAATTGTGTCCAAAACCAATGCACCTTGTATCTTTGTCAACCCCCCCCTATGAACCAGGGTTGCGATAAATGCAGGACTCGGGATTATTACCGAAGCGCCGTCGGCTATGGCCTTTTCTGCTACTGCGGTAAATTTTTCCATTAGAGGTTGTGGATCCGTTAAGGCCATGGCTATTTCTTCCTCTGACGCAGGGTAGATGTAAGGCCCCTGCAGATATTTGCTCGACAGGCCATAGCGGTCGATCTGCTCCTTGAATACCTGGAAAAAGGCGCTCGAGCTCGTAACTACCGCGAAAAGGTGACCTAACATCATTGCCAGGTGATAACTCGCCTCGCTAATGCCCACGACGGGTATGTCCACCATTGCCTTGCCTTCTTCCACTCCAACGTCCAGGGTACAGCCCATCACAAAGGCGTCATAGCCTTCCCTTTCCGCCTTGAGCATGTTGTTCATGGACTGTATCTTTTGGTAATACTGTAAAGACTTCTGGTTCTCTATATCCCTTACCATCACTTCGATACCTTCAATGTGTACCTCAGTATCTGGTCTTACAACTTTTTGGCATTGTTCCGCCAATGTCTTGCCATACTCGTCAAATACGGGTTCGTAGCCATATGAACTTGCACTTTGATACCATATCTTCATAACTTGCCTCCTTTCTATGTTATTCGTTTATCGTAACAATTTAGCCCTTTGAAACCCGGGCGATGGGGATTCTGACCCCCCATTGCCCTGTCACAGTTCCAACTTGATGAAAGACAAATTGATACCGTTAATCAAATAACGTGTTCCAATAATTGACCAATGGCTTTTTCATATCGGCAATCCACTAAGATCATCCGCATCTGGCTATTTTCTGGGTAAAGGCTCTGCAAAAGCCCTTACAAGGCAGTAACCTCTGGAAAATAACCCATACTCTTGGAGATCTCCAAGGCTGTATCGGTCACTTGCTTGGCCAATACCTCCAGTTGCTCGCCCAGGATGCTGGGCGGACTACAAACCAGGGCTATTGAAGCTACTACTCCCCCATCTTGTCCAAAGACTGGTGCCCCGATCGCGGCCCTGTTCAGTAGATGCTCCTCCCTGTTTATCGAATACCCTCTCTTTCTCGTCTCCTCAATCTCTTCTATCAGACGATCCTTCTCCATAATGGTATTGGGCGTATGGCGAACGAACTCCGTTTGTTCAATATAGGTGATGATTTCATTTGGTTTCATGAATGCCAGAAAAATTTTGCCTAGGGCCGTGCAATAAAGAGCAACGCGAGGCCCGAACTGTCGAGAAAGAAATGGTGTAGATCGCGGGTAGGCATCCAGGGTTATCACAGCTGAACTGTCTTGCAGGATAGCGACGTGAACCAGACTCTTGGTCTTCTTTGCCAGCTCATGGATGGGAGTAGAGGCGCGTCGATTGATCTCCAGATTGCCGGCTGTTATAAAACCCAACTCATAGATTTTTAGACCCAGTTGGTATTTCCGCGTCTCTGGGTCCTGCTGGAGAAATGCCCCATCTGCGAGTGTTTTTACCAGACCTTGTACCGTTGCTTTATGGAGGTTTAAGGCCCGGCTTATCTCTGAGATTCCCAGCTTCGGGGTACTAAAGGTAAAGAGATTAAGGATCTGAATCGCTCGATAAATGGATTGAATTTTCATTTTCTTGTATTGCCTTTGAGTATCAATTTAGCTTTCTGAAAATTGGCGCTTGGAGAGGGGTATGGGGCTTCCGAATCGGCATCCCCCGGGTTTCAAAAGGCTAAAGTGTTACCTTCTTGAGAGGCTTGAGCTTGACCCCACCCCGTGGAATTCCCGAGAATATCACATCGGCTGGGTCGTAACTCCCGCCGTCGCGGGAATTCGGGGAAATCAATGGATTATCCATTCCTGTCTTTGCAGGAATGAGAAAACTTTGAATACTTTTGTATTATATTATCATACGACAGTTAATTATATCATATTTAGAACTCAATAGTCATACTTGTCAAGGAAATTTATCTTGGAATTTCTATTTTTTTGCGGCAACGTAACCCATGAATGTTTCTGGAGGGGTCCTAATGCGAATCAAACTCCTGGTTCGCGCATGAGAGGCCGTTTGAGGGCGTGCCCTACCTGATTTTAGTACCCTTTAGGTGCGCCTAGTGTCTTTTTTGGCCGACAGAAACCTGATATTTTGGTTTATGCGAAATAAACAATCTGCTAATAAGCAAGAGGCGATTGTCGGTGTGTGGTTTTTCTATCACAATGATCAGGGAACATTGAGTTATATATCTGGAAGGGAGAATGAGAATGGCAAAGTTGAGATCTTTCTGGCTCCAGGAATTGACCTGGGAAGACGTTGCGGATTACCTGAAAACCGACGACATCATCCTCTGTCCGGTCGGAAGTACCGAAGAACACGGCCCTGCCGGACCCCTGGGTGTGGATAGTTATGCTGCCATAGCGCTTGCAGAAGACACGGCAAAAGAAACGGGGGTCATGATCGCACCCCCTCTATGGTTCGGGGACTCCTCCCATCATCTGGATTTCCCAGGAACCATCTCCCTGAGGCCGGAGACATTAGGGGCCGTGATAAAGGACATCGTCCGCAGTTTGGCCAGAAACGGCTTTAGGAAGATCGTGATCATCAACGGTCACAAAGGGGCCAACCTTCCTGCCCTGAGGATGGCCTGCCGTTCTTTGCACCAGGATGAGCTTTTCGATGTCGTCCTGGCGCTGGTCGATCCAATGTATCTGGCCAAAGGGATTGCGCATATCAAGGATGCGGTGGAACACCATGCAGGGGAACTCGAAATATCCCACGTCTGGCATAAACACCCGCATTTGATCAAGCCTGATAAACTGACCCATGAGCAGGTAGATCTGGAGCCCATCTTTTCATCATTTGTCCACAAAGATCTTCTGGGGGGCGGCGGCGACACGATAGAGATATTCTGGAACAGCAGAGAGCAAAAGACCTTTGCTCCCACCGGCTCCTATTCAGATTCTTCAAAGGCATCACCAGACAAGGGGAAGCAGTATCACGAGTATATGGTGAAAAACCTGGTCAAGTTTGTTGAGTGGCTCCGGGCATATGACGGCCCGATAGGCAGGACCTGAGCTAAAGGGAGCTGAACAGACTCTCTTTACAGGCCGGTAATGGGGTAGGAGCAGGAGAAGGGCTACGAGATGTTCAATTTTGAAACAGATGTGCTGGTCATCGGTGGTGGCGGAGGGGGGGCCATGGCGGCCTACGAGGCCAGCAAACATGGCGCAGGCGTCATGATGGTCTTGAAAGGTCGTCCACAGCGCTCCGGAAGCACCATCATGGCCCCCGGAGCCATCGCGGGCGTTGGCGACTGGCGTGTTCCAGGAGACACCCCGGACATCCATTTTTGCGACACAGTCGAGGGCGGCGCTTTTTTGGTAGAGCAGGGGCTGGTGCGCACGATGGTGGAGGAATCCCCGGATCTGATTATGGCGCTTGAGCGCATCGGGGCCTTGTGGGAACGTCAGGAGGACGGAACAACCTATGCCTTGCGTGCCGGGGGTGGCCACTCCTTTCTCCGCTCCACCTTTCTGGAGGACCGTACCGGGCGTGAAATGCTCCGGTCGCTTATGGGTGAGCTTCAAAAAAGAAATATCAAGGTTTTGTCAGAGGTAATGATATTGAGACTCCTCAAAACAGGCGATCGAATTGCCGGGGCTGTCGGGCTTGACCTTGAGACCGGCGAGGGGGCGCTGTTCCTGGCCAAGGCGGTTATCCTGGCATGCGGTGGTGCCGGCAACCTCTATTTAAACACAGACAATCCCGTCGATGTCACCGGGGACGGATATGGGCTGGCCCTAGAGGCGGGGGCCGACCTCATGGATATGGAGTTTGTCCAGTTTTTTCCACTGGGTTTTTGCTTTCCCTTCTCTCTGAGAGGCGCCCTGGCCGGGCTTCCCTATTATGTCCGCCTAAAGAACAATCTGGGTGAACGGTTTATGGAAAAGACCGATTCAGAACGCCTGGAGCTATCAACCCGTGATAGGGTGTCTCGGGCCATATATACAGAGATCAAGGAAGGCCGCGGGAGTCCTCACGGTGGTGTCTATGCGGATATGACCTACCACGAACCGGGGTTTATCAGCCGGATGCAGCCTGCGCTCTATGAAACCTATCGCAAGATCGGGATCGATCCTCAAAAGGATTACCTGGAGGTTGCGCCCACATGTCATTTTTTTATGGGCGGGGCAAGGGTGGACCAAAACTGGGAGAGCACGGTTTCGGGTCTTTTTGTGGTGGGGGAAAATGCGGCAGGCATCCACGGGGCCAACCGCCTGAGTCAAAACGCCCTGGCTGAGCTGCTTGTTTCCGGGACACATGCCGGGAGGGCGGCTGCCCTGATGGCGGCTGAGATCGGTCAGATCGCAATTGACCCGGTGGAGTCAAAGACCACGATC
The DNA here is from genome assembly GCA_964639275.1 of uncultured Desulfobacteraceae bacterium. GTDB lineage: Bacteria > Desulfobacterota > DSM-4660 > Desulfatiglandales > Desulfatiglandaceae > CAZXCQ01. The sequence continues at coordinate 29,915 of CAZXCQ010000031.1, forward strand.
CAACCCATCCGTCAATTGTTTGAAAGGGATTCCGGCCTGCGACCGGTGGCCTTGCGGAACCGACTGCGCCGGATCATGTGGGAGAAAGTGGGTCTATACAGGACCGAATCAACCCTGAATGATGCCCTGAAGGACCTTGAGACGATCAGGGACGACCTGGATAGACAAGCCTTGAGCCTGATGTCCAGACACCACAACCGGGAACTGGTTGAGGCCATTGAGAATCGCTTCCTTTTCTCATTGGCCATGTGTGTGACCCGGGCAGCTTTGGCGCGCACCGAGAGCCGTGGCGCACATTATCGAGAAGATCACCCGGACACGGATAACCAGAACTGGCTTAAACACCTGGTCATTCATCAAACGGACAACAAACTCGACATAAAGGCTATCCCTGTGGACCTGAGAGAAATGAGTCCCGATGAGGAGACGTGTTGAAATGGAAAAGGGGAAGGTGCTTATTTTCCGTTATAACCCGGAGACCGACAAGGAGCCCCATACCGAGACTCACGAATACCCTTTTGAACCGGGCATGAGCGTGCTGGACGTGGCATTGTATGTTTTCGAAAACATAGACGGAAGTTTTGGTTTTGACTACGGCTGTCGCAATAGCCATTGTGGCGTTTGTGGAGCAAAGATCAACGGTAAACCCGGGCTCATGTGTCGAGAGAGCGCCACTCAGGAGATGACCCTCGATCCGCTTGATAATCTACCGGTCATCAGAGACATAATGATCGACTGGAAATGCTACGAAGAACGTATGCCTGGCCTGCGGTTGTTCCTGGAGCGCGTCAAGGCCCCCGAAAGAGAACCCGAAAGGATTAAGCGAGAAGACCTTGAGCGTTTTAAGATTGTCAGCCGTTGTGTGGCTTGCTACAACTGCATTTCTGTCTGTCCGGCATTTAAAGAAAAGAGACACGAATTTTTGGGCCCGGCAGCCTTTGTTCAACTGGCCCGGCACGCCTTTGATCCCCGCGATGAACTAAACCGTGAAATAATGGCTTATGGCGCCGGGATTTATCACTGCACCTTGTGTGGCAAATGCGAAGAAGTCTGCCCCCACGGCATCTCGCCCAAAGAATGTATCGAGCTATTGCGGCGCCGAGTTGAAAATAGAAGTGGGTCAGATCTCGAAAAGGGAGATTAATGGAACGTATGGTTTTTCTCTGGTTTTGTCAGCGACTACACCACATCATCGGCCGAGCCGATCCCTACTTTCTTATGCCACTCATGTTCACAGTCATAACATTTAAAACCCAGAAGTATGCTGTCGCCCTCAACGGTTTCACCCGTGCTTTTGATGTTTGTTGATTTGCATTCGGGGCATTTCTTTTTAAAAACACTAAATAGTTTCTTGAGCATGCTACCTCCTTGAAATCTATACCGTCAATAACTCTATCTTAAGCCGGACAAGCCGGAATCAATCAGGTCATTTGTTTTGTTCCACCTCTATTCGTATACCTCGCTTTCCAATACCTTCAGATCATGTCCTGGCAAGACCCTTTCGGCGAGGACCTCCATTTTCCTGAAGGAATCATAGCAGTCCCTCAGGTCCACATGTATACCCGGCGGGATGTGGGCTACCTGCGGATTGCCTTCCCAGTTTTCAAAGAGGGGGCAGCTATCCCCTGCGATGAGACACGGACCGCTCTCCAGTTCCACCAGAACCCCCTGAAAACCCGGGGTGTGCCCCGGCAGCGGCACCAGACGGATGCCGCTTTCAATCTCCACTTCTCCGTTTACCGTTTCAATGCGGTCCAGAACCTTGAGCCACTGGGGGGTCATATGGATGACCTGTGATTCATAATAGATGCCGTGGCAGGGCAGGGGGGCGATGGCATAACGGAGTTCCTCTGCCTGGACCAGGATCCTGGCACTTGGAAAAAGGTGGTTATTAAAACAGTGGTCCCAGTGCAGATGGGTATTTACAACGATATCGATGTCTGAGACCTTCAGTCCCAGTTGCTCAATCGCTTTGACTGGCTCTTCATGGGGCTTACGCTCTAAAGGATGGTGATATCTGGCCGCCCACTCCGGGTCGCTCACACCTGCATCCACAATGATCCTCTTCCCGGCGCCCTCGATGAGCCACATCAATACAGTGGATTGAATTTTTAGGCCTTGATCAACGCCATAGGTAAAATTTGATTTTTCCATCTGCATAAAACGTCCGGTCGAAATGGGTCTGATCTTAAGATTGGGCATTTTTCCCTCCGCAAGAGATAACATTTTGTGAAACCCGGGCAATGGGGATTCCGTTTTTCGGGCGTATAACTCGCCCGTAAGAGAGCGTA
>CAZXCQ010000032.1:0-32163 GCA_964639275.1 uncultured Desulfobacteraceae bacterium
AGCCCGAACCAGGTCCGGAACATCGGGAACCAGTGGAGGGCCTCTGCCTTCTGTTCAAAGGTCGGGATATAGTTGTGCACCATATCCAGGAATATCAGCCACGCCTCATCATGCTGCGGTCCCTTGAGGGCCAGCCCGTATCCCCCCTGCTGGGCGAGCGACTCCTTGGTCATATACTCGGAAAACTCAAGCCCCTTGGCCTCCATGCCGATGTCGTTCATCACACCTGGATCAGCGCCGTATTCGTCTGCAAATATCTGCTTCATTCGCCTTACGCCCTGTCCCACGATCCTGCCAAAGCCCTCTCCCTGCGCCATCTGGTGAAGCAGCGCCATTGCGGCATGCCGGTTGCCAAAATGTAACTTTATGCCGCCCGTATTCGATTCATTGATCAATCCCATCTCAAAGCACTCCATGGCAAAGGCCATGGCCGTACCCACCGATATGGTATCCAGACCGTATGCGTCGCAGTAAAAATTTAGCTCCAGAACGGTAAACGGGTCAAATATCCCGATATTTGAACCGCAGCCCGCTATGGTCTCATATTCGGGGCCGTCAACAAAGACCTTCTGCCCGGCGTAAGGCCCGGTAAAAGGGACAAAGTCCCTGACACCGTGTGCGCAGGCAACGGCACAGCCCATCCAGCAACCGTCAAAACCCTTGTCAAAGATGTGGCCGTAAACGTCCTTGCCCAGGTTGTTCGCCCCGGGGTGCTGGCCGTAACGGAAGTTGTGTACCGGGAGCAGATCAAAATCGTTCATGATGGTGACCAGGTGGGTGGTCCCGATGCTCGACATTTCGTTCTGTTTGGGATCCAGTTCCGCAATCTCCCGCGAGTGGAGTTTTGCGATCTTTTTCAAGGTCTGCTTGTCGGCCGGGCTGTTTGTATCGATAGAGATCGATCCACATCGCGCCACGATAGCCTTGATCCCTTTGTCGGCAAAGACCGTCCCGATTCCCCCCCGGCCCGCCTGCTTGTACCTGACCCGCTTGCGCTTGGTATCATACCAGCTGAAGTTGAGGCACCCGATCAGCGTGTTCTTGGCCCCGGGGCCGGTGGAGACCACCGAGACCTGTCGGGGACTCCCCTCACAGAGATGTTCGGTCAGGGCAGCTGAGAGCGCATAGGCATCCTCCGGGAGCCCGCTCGCCTCAAGAATCCGAATCTCCTCACCCATCCCATCCACAAAAATGATCACATCCCTTGGGCCCTTGCCCCGGACTTCCAGGGCGTCAAACCCGGAAAACTTCAAGTATGGGCCAAAATATCCCCCCACGTTGGAGTCCATGACCGACCCGGTGGTCGGGGAGAGTGCCGTGACAATGCTCTTCCCGGAGCCCGGGTAGGAAGGCGTTCCACCCATCGGACCCGAAGCAATACAGATTGCGTTCTCCGGATCATCCCATCGGGTCGTCGCGGTGACCGCATCCCACAACAACCACAGATCAAACCCCTTGCCACCGACAAACACCTCCTTCATCTCATCGGTGACAGGCCTTATCAAGATCTCTGGATCGGACAGGTTTACACAAAGCGTCTGGTTTGCATATCCCCATTCAATAGCAGGCCTTTGATAATTCAGTTTCTTGATCTCCCTCCAATCGAAGTCGGGCATAATCTCTCTCCTCTTTCTTTGAATCAGCACATGGGATTACCCCTCATGTACCCCTGCAACCCTCCGGGCCTCCAGAATCGTTTCCTGCAAATCCTACGAGAAATTCTTCATCATTATCTCCCCGAGCTGTTTTGACCGAATCGTGGCGGCCTCCACCGCATTGATCAGGGTTGTCCTGAGCCCGCCACCTTCAAGGGTATGAAGACCTGCGATGGCTGTTCCACCGGGTGAAGTGACACTGTCCTTGAGTTTTCCGGGGTGTTCATCCGTCTCCAACAGGAGTTTGGCAGCCCCCAAGACCGTTTGCGCCGAGAGAAAAAGGGCGTCCTCCCTCGAAAGCCCCACCTTTACCCCGGCATCGGAGAGGGCATCGATGATCAAGAAAATATAGGCAGGCCCGCTTCCGCTTAGCCCTGTGACGGCGTCCATGAGTTCCTCTTCAATGATGACGCTCTTGCCAATAGAATCGAAGATGGCCTTTGCCAGGGTAAGGTCCTCAGGATGGGCATTTTTGCCCGCCGCAATGGCCGATGCCCCTTCCATGACCAGGGCAGGCACATTGGGCATGACGCGGATCACCCGCAGTTCCTTGCCCAGACATAATTCAATGGCGGCCAGCGGGACACCTGCGGCAATGGAAATGACGATTTTGGACATGTCCAGGCAGTCACCGGTTTCTTTTAGCACCCGTGACATGATCTGCGGTTTGACTGCATAGATGATAATATCAGATTCCTTGGCCACATCGGGGTTGTTGTCTCGTGTGTTGACCCCGTAGTCCTCCTTGATCGCCTCGAGTTTTCTCTCACGGAGGTCTGAACAGAGGATGTTTTCCGGACTCGACGACCCTGAATTGATGAGCCCGCCAATAAGGGCCCGCCCCATATTTCCGGTTCCGATCACGCCAATCTTCTTTTTGTTTAACATAGGTTCTGTCTCCTTTTCTTCCGTTATCTACTATTACTGGACAGTCCAGAATTCTCTCGTCAGGCCGCATAGAGGGCCTCGATGGCCCGATTGATCAGGGGGATATCCTCGGGTGAAGAGGATATTCTCATATTGACCCTGAGCTTGTTATCCGGCAGGAAATTATACCGCTTGGGTTCTGAGCCTGCCATCCGGATTAGCCTCTCCGTATCCTTACCCCCGTTTTCAGGAAAGGTCAACGTCAACCCCTTGCTTCCGACATCCAACCGCCTGATCCCCATCCCTTTTAGGAGCAGCCGGATGGCCATCAGGCCCAGGAGGTTTTTTACTTCCTGGGGTGGGGGGCCAAAACGGTCTCGGATTTCCTCCGCCATATCTTCCAGTTCTGATTTTTCAAGGAGACTGGAGAGCCTCCGATACAGATTCAGCCTGACATCTGTGTCGAGGACATAATCTCCGGGCAAAAACGCCGGTATGTCCACATGGATTTCCGGGTTGACCTCCTCGTGCCACTCCTCTCCCTTGAGTTCGGCGACGGCCCTTTCGATCAATTTGAGATAGAGCTCGTAGCCCACCGCTGAGATATGCCCCGATTGGGCAAACCCGAGGATATTGCCACCGCCCCGTATCTTGAGGTCATGCATGGCGAGATGAAGACCGGCACCCAGGTGTGTAAAATCCATCAGGGCCCTGAGCCTTTTCTCGGCATCTTTTGTAAGTACCGACCCTTTCCCCAGGAGGAGGTACGCATAGGCCTTTTCCTTGGCCCTTCCCACCCTGCCCCTGAGTTGATATATCTGGGCCAGCCCAAAACGGTCCGCCGCGTTTATGATAATGGTGTTGGCAGACGGGATATCAAGACCCGACTCAATAATTGCCGTGCAGACCAACACGTCCACTTCCCTGCCCAAGAAGCGCATCATGGTCTCTTCCAGTTCCCTTGCCTTCATCTGGCCATGGGCCGTGGCAAAGCGTGCCTGGGGCGCCAGTTGTCTTAATCGAACGGCCACATGGTCGATGGTCCTGACGCGGTTGTGGACAAAAAAGACCTGCCCACCCCTTTCCAGTTCAAACCTTATGGCCCGGACGATCAAGGATTCATCATAGGGGGAAAGATAGGTTTCGACCGCCAGCCTGTCTTGAGGGGGCGTTTCAATAATACTCAGGTCCCGAACGCCCATCATGGACATGTGAAAGGTCCTTGGAATCGGGGTGGCCGTGATGGCCAGCACATCCACCAGCGAGCGATACTTTTTTATTTTCTCCTTTTGTTTGACGCCGAAGCGCTGCTCTTCGTCAATTATCAGGAGCCCAAGGTCCCCAAAGTTGACGTCCTTCTGGATCATCCGGTGTGTACCGATCAAGACATCGATCTTTCCCGATCTGAGCCGGCCAATAATCTCCGTCTGCTCCGTCTTGGTCTTAAAACGGCTCAGGATACCCACGCGGATGGAATAGGGGGCAAGCCTCTTTTTAAAGGTCTCATAGTGTTGTTCGGCCAGGACCGTTGTGGGGACCAAAAAGGCCACCTGTTTTCCATCAGCGACGGCCTTGAATGTGGCCCGCAGGGCAACCTCGGTCTTCCCAAAACCCACATCCCCGCAGATAAGCCGATCCATGGGCCGATCCGATGCCATATCTTCCAAGACATCTCCAACCGCCTTGATCTGATCATCGGTTTCTTCATGTTCAAACGTGGCCTCGAATTCCCGATAGTAGTTGTCCGGAGGCGAAAAGGCATATCCCTTTTTGTACTTCCTCAGGGCATATAGCTCCACGAGTTGCCTTGCAATCCTCTTGACCGACCTGCTGGCCTTTTCCTTGGCAATATTCCACGAGCGGCCCCCGAGTTGGTCCAGTCTCGGATTTCTTTCGTCAGCGCCCGCATATTTCTGGAGGATGCTGACACGGTCGGCCGGGATGTAGAGCTTGTCATTATTGGCGTATTCGATCAGAACAAAATCATTTGGCTTATCGGCCACTTCCATCTTGAGGAGGGCCTGGTACCGACCGATCCCATGTTCTTCATGCACGACAAAGTCCCCGGCCTTGAGTTGACTCAGGCTGGACCAGGTCAAAGCGCTCTCTCTGGGTTTCCTCCTGGGCCCGGCCCCCGAGCGCTTGGGGCCAAAGACCTCGTCCTCGCTCACCACATAGAGTCCGAGATCAGGCCAGCCAAAGCCCTTTGAGAGCCGTCCCAGACAGATGCTTAGCCCCGGTCCCGCTGGAATCTCGGCCCAGCACCGGGCCACCTGGTCCACAGCGACCTCGTAGTTGCCAAGGATTTCTATCAGCCGGTTTGCCTGCTGCTCGGTTCTGATAACAACAATGACCCTGGCACGGGATGCAATCCATTCAGAGATCTTTTCGGCAAGGGGCCCCATGGACACCCTCCCCTTTCCTTCAAGCCTGACATCCAGTTCGTGATCGGTCTCAAACGGTCCTTTGAAGTGTGCTATGTTCCGGGTATCAGAGGCCTCGTCGAGGGCCAGCTGACCAAAATCAATCCGTTGATAATTTCGAAGCGCTTCGATTGTTTCATCCAGGGGGACCAGGATCCCTTCGGTCTCGGGGAATGGCATCCCCCTTTGGCCGGCCTCCTTACGGAACTTCTCCACATCGTTGTAAAATTTTTCGCTAATCTTTTGGCCCACAGGTCCCAGACGATGGGGATCAAAAAGGGTTACCAGGCCTTTTTCCGGGAGATATCCCGTCAGTGTATCAAGGGCCGGATAAAAATGATTGAGCCAGGCCTCCTGCCCCGGAAAGCCCACCCCTTCCCCTGATTGACCCGGAAGTCTTCCCATGGACCTGGCCCTCTCAATATTCTCTTTGCCCATGATGATTTCCGCCGCAGGGAGAAGGACCATCTCGTTCAGTGGCCCCTGAGACCTCTGGCTGAGCGGGTCAAATTGACGCATGGATTCAAGACGATCTCCCCAGAATTCCAGACGAATCGGCATTGAAAAGAGGGTCGAGAATACATCGATCACACCACCCCTGACCGAAAAATCCCCTTCTTCTTCCACCAGCGAGGTGCGTGTGTATCCAGAGGCCTGGAGTCTAAAAAGAAAAGCATCCCGCTCCACTTCTTCGCCCACTTCCAGATACTCAAGGGAGCTGACCAGCGCCTTTTTTGGCAAGATCCTGAAAGAGAGGGCCTCGAGGGATGTGATAATGACCGGGTTCTCATACGATATCAGGGCGTACAGGGCCTGAAGGCGTTTCGTGATCAACTCCCGGTGGGGGCTTAGTCCCGTAAGAGGAGACATATCATAGGGGGGAAATTCGTACAGCCTAAGTTCGCCATTTCCCGGCTGTCCTGCCTTGTTCGACATAAAAAACTGGAGTTCTCTAAAGAGTCTTTCTGCCTCTCTTTTCTCGGGCAAAACCACGAGCGAAGGCCTCTCCAGATCAGCCAGAAACTGGGCAAAAAACAAGGACTGGGCCGAACCGGAAAGACCGGTCATGCTCATTTCCCTGATGCCATCTCGGACCCAGGTCTTCAATATGGAAAGATTTTTGTGCTCGATCTTCATCGGTCCTGTCTAGTCTTACCCGACACATGCCTCGGTGGTTAAAAGGGTCATACGTTCGGTATCAAGCTCTGCCCTCAGACCGATCGGGAGGGCCAAGTTTTTGGGTCCATGCCCAACAGGCAGACCTGTTAAAATGGGAATATGGAGGTCTGAAAACATATCGATCAGTAAGTCATTGATGACCGACACCCGACCGCATTTCTCAAACCGGCCCCCAATCAGCCCGGCAAGCCCATCCAGGTGCCCGGTCAGCCTCAGATGGGTCAACATTCGGTCCACCCGGTATGCCGGCTCCCCCTTTTCCTCCAAAAAAAGGATGCACCCTTCAAGAGACCGCATGTAGGGGGTACCCAGGAGGTGGCATACAAGGCTTAGATTGCCCCCCACCAGAGGTCCGGTGGCCCTCCCCGGTACAAGAAGAGTGGCCTCTTCGGATCTCATTTGGAGAGGCAGGCCGGAAGATATGAGCCTGAGCAGGACGTCCCAATTGCCTTGGTCTTTGACCCCCAGCTCGCGCACCATCGGGCCGTGAAAAGTTATCAGGCCGGTCCTCGCATGGATGGCCATCAACAGGGCGGTAATATCGCTGTAACCCACGAGGATCTTGGGGCTTTTGCCTATCAGATCATAGCGAATCTTATCCAGGAGCCGAAGGCTACCATATCCTCCCCTGGCACAAAAGATCGCCGTGATCTGCGGGGCCTGGAACATGGCGTGGAGGTCTTCAAGACGTGCCGTATCCCCCCCTGCCACATAACCCCGTCGCTCATACACATGCGGAGCCACCCAAACCTCGAAACCGGAGGATTCAATTGTCTTTAGGCCGATCTCAAGTTCATCCCTGTCCACAGGGCCGGCCGGCGCTATAATGCCGACCCGGTCGCCTGGCCTCAGTCGGGGTGGTCTTAAAAAGTGGGGACCGGATGCCGGATTCTCGGTACCGAATGTTGGCATCGGACAATCCTAAGAATTGACAGGTGGCGCAAAATGGATAATCGGCTCTTGTGGTATCACGTTCAGGACAGAAACAGACCGCACGAGAGGCAACGGTTGGGCTCCTTTTTTTATTGGGGGAAAGATAAGAAATTTGGACAGACATGTCAAGGCTGTCAGAGGGTGGGGGTGACGCATCGCGGTCATCTGTTATTGAGCAAGTCTAATCAGATCAAGAATTCCTTTGATGTTTGGCGACGCTGCCCCTATAATGCCGTTACAAAAGGTCACAGCAGGCCATCCAGGGGGCTCTCTAATCAGATGTCTTTTCTCTTTATCGGAACGACAGGTGATCGCGCAGGCCACAGCCTCTTTGCCTGGGCAATGGTGCGAAGGCTTGTGGAAAAGGGCCTCACCGTGGGTTTTTTAAAACCCTTTGGGAGCCACCCGATTTACGACCAGGGGCGCTGGACAGACCCTGATGCCCTTTTGTTCAAAAGGGTACTGGGGCTTTCAGAACCGCTTGACCGGCTTTGTTCCTACCTTCATCCAGAGGAGGCATGGGCGGAGAAGGGGGCAGATGAGATCATCGGTGAGATCAGGTCTCTCGCGGAGGAACTCTCCGCGGGGAGGGACGTTCTCCTTATTATGGGGTCAAGACGTGTCTTTTTTGACGATGTATCCTGTGGCGTCTCAGACATCCTTCTTACCATCAATTTAGAGGCCGATTTTGTCCTCATCGATCGATATTGGAGACCGCAGACATCCATATATTCCATCCTATCCGTAAGTTCCTTGCTCAAAGACAGACTAAAGGGGATCGTCCTAAACCGGGTCCCACCAGAAAGGCTGGGGATGGTCAAGGACGAAATCATCTCCTCCCTTACCCGGAAACGGATTCCGATCGCCACCGCGGTCCCCGAAGATCCCCTCCTTTGCTACTGGACGCTCGGGGAGATAAGGGATCTCCTGGATGGTGAGTTCCTCTGGGCCGAGCAAGGCCCCCAACGATGGGTGGGGGGGATGACCGTGGGCTCTCACGACCTTACAGACGACGTCGGGCTTCTAAAGAGGCTCTACAACAAGATCATCCTTTTGACGCCCACACCCCTTGAAAGCAAGGGCGATGGTCGTTCAGCCCGTAGGCCCATTGCCGGGATACTGCTGACAGGAGGGAGAAGGCCGGCCCCGCAGGTCTTGGAGGCCGCAAAAAAGGCGCATATCCCCCTTATCCTGACCCAGGGGGACAACTTTGCGGCCCTGGAGCGTCTGGAGCAAGCCACCCCCGGCCTTTCCCCCGATGATGAAGCCAAGGTCCGTCGTTTTACAGAGTTGATGGATGAGGACGGGGTCCTGAACCGGATGATAGGGTCCTTGGGGCTTGGCCCTTAAGACACAGAAGTCATCCCCAAAAAGACGATCATCTGAGATACCCTATCTCACCCCACGGTATCTGATATGATCTTTAGCAGTTTGTCAGGCGAAATAGGTTTGGAAAGAAAGAGGTTGGCCCCCGCATCAATCCCCCTGGCCCTGTCCTCTTCCCGACTCTTGGCAGTCAAGAATACGATCGGTGTTTCTCTGTGGTTTTCCTTCTCTCGGATTCTCTCACAGAGTTCAAAACCATCCATTTCAGGCATGATGATATCCAGCACCAGGAGATCATATCCGCATTGGTCGAGTCTATCGAGGGCCTCGGCGCCACCTGAGACGGTGTGAATCTCATAACCTTCCGGGGTGAGAAGCTCCCTGAGTGCCATGAGCACCAGTTCGTCGTCATCCACAACAAGGATACGTTTTGCCATTTGGTTACTCCTTTCCCGATTCCAAAAACGGAAGGGTGACCCTCACTTCTGTCCCCTTACCCGGTTGGCTGCTGATTTTGAGTCTCCCGCCGTGGACCTCTATGATACCATAGCAAAGCGAAAGGCCCAAGCCTGTTCCTTTTCCAACGGGTTTGGTGGTAAAAAACGGTTCAAAGACCTTGTCCAGATCTTCCTTGGGGATCCCTATGCCGGTATCTTGGATAGAGACGACGACGCGCAGAACCCCCTCATCCTCCCCCAGGTACGAATGGATGGTCAGTTGTTTGCCCGCTTCCACCCTATCCATTGCATCCCGGGCATTGGAGATCAGGTTGAGAAATACCTGTTCCAGTTGGTTTAGGTTCCCCATGACGTTTGGCAGGCCCTCGGCCAGACTCAGGACAACCGAGATGTTATGGTCCAGGAGCTGTTGCTCGGTGATCATCAGGGCATCCTCTATCGGGGAGTTGATGTCAATCGCCGCAAAACTGGGCTCGGTCTGCCGGGAGAACTCCCTCAGATGCTCAACAATCTTCTGGATCCGCTCATTGCACCTGCCGATGAGTTCCAGCCGCTTTCTCTCGGGGTTTTCCTGACTGAGCTTATTCAAGATAACGTGAAGGATTGTCTGGGAGGCCATAAGGGGGTTATTGAGCTCGTGGGCAACCCCTGCAACCAGTTCTCCCAGTGCCCGCATCTTGGAGGCCTCAACCAGATGCGCCTGGGTCTCTTTCAGTTTTGCCTCCAGTTGCTTTTGTTCGGTAATATCCTTAAAGATACCCGCGGTCCCAATCGCCTGCTCGTCCTCATCTCTGACCAGGAAGAGCGATGTCATGATTGTTAAGGCTGTTCCGTCTCTCCGCCTCACCTCCATCTGATAATTGTCGCTCCTTTGCGCCTCCCGGAGCAGATTCATGATCTCCCTGGCCTGTTGGATCCCTTTTACATAGAGGGTGGAGATATGTTCTCCCAGGAGATCCTCCTTTTCGAAATCGAGCATCTGTGCCATTGCCCGGTTGAGGTATGTGATCTTTCCCTTGAGATCAGTCGTCACAATACCATCTACCGAACTTTCCATGACATTTTCAAGGAATTCTTTTGTCTCTCTTAGCTCCTTTTCAAGGCTCTTTCGTCGGGTCAGATCCCGGATGATCTCTACAAAGCCTGTGGTCCTGCCTGCCGGGTCAACAATGGCCGTGACGATCGTATGGGCTGGAAAACGGGTACCGTTTTTTTTCACCCGATCCATCTCCAGTTCACAAACCCCCTCAGCCCTCGTTCGCTTTGACATCTCTTTCTGGATGCCCCTCTCGCGGTCCCCTGGAGGAATCGTTATCCCCACATTTTCTCTGTTGAGGACGTCCTCTTTCTTCCATCCAAAAAGCCTCTCGGCCCCGGTATTGAATTCGATGATCTTGCCATAAAAGTCGAGCGCCAGGATGGCATACTCGGTGGCACTATCCAAAATGCTGTTCAAGAACCTTGAAAGATCCCTGTATTTCTCCCTTGATTCCTCAAGCTCCTGTGTCCTCTCAGCGACCGTCTTTTCCAGATTTGAGGTGTGGTCCTGGATCTGGCTGACCATCCGATTAAAGGATCTTCCCAGATGTCCGATCTCGTCTGCACCCCGGACCTCAACCCTCTGAGAGAGATCCCCATCCACCATCCGGGTCGTCACCTCGGTGAGTTCGCTGATCGGCCTGGTCAGGACCTTTGAGAGTGCCAGGGTCAATAAAAAGACAAGGGCGAGACCCGCAACAACAATTATCAGGATGAATCGCTCGGTCTCGTAAAGGGAGCGGTAGATCTCCTCCTCATAGCTCCCGGCGACGATAATCCAGTCCCATGGCCTGAAGTAGATGAATTTGTTGATCTTCTCTCTGGGTTTTGTTTCTCCCAGCTCCGGATTTATCCAGGGGTAACGGATGGTCCCGACTTGACCAGCGCCAAGGGTCAGGGCATCCCTGATCATTTGACGGATATATTCACGGCCAGAGGAATCCCTGGCATCAAGGATGTTTTCCCCCTCCTTGGCGGGATGGAGCCTTAGGGTGCCCTTGCTGTCTATGATGTAAACATAGCCGGTGTCTCCCACCTTGATACCCTTTATCTCATCCTCAAAAAGACGGGCGTCTTGCCCCTTGACACCCACCGAAATTGCCCCGATCACGCCCCCTTCCCTTCCCTTAATGGGTTGATAGGCCTTGATGTACCAGTGACCCATCACAAATACACGTCCTTCGAAGGTATCCCCTGCCAAGATCGCCCGGGCGATAGGGTCCTCTGGCGAAATGAATGTCCCTGTGGCCCGTTTTCCATCCTTCCCCTTGATACTGGTGGAGATCCTGAGGAGGCGATCCCCTTCGATTCTCTGAAAAATGGTGCATGTCCCGCCCACAAGGTCATGGACCTTATCCACGAGATAGGTGTCCTGGCTCAGGGGGAAATCGCCGATCTTCCAGAGGGGAGCACTTACCGAAAATCTCTCATTGCTCACCGGGTCAATCGCATCAAAGTGGATCTCTTTCTCCGGTAGGACCTCTATCTCCCGGCCATGGGAATGGATGACCTCCCGGGCGATCTTTAAGTCCGTGCTCACCTTGTCAAGGACCACCGCCTGCTGGACCTCACACATGGTGTAGATGCTCTTGACCAGATGTTCCAGGTCTTCGTCCGAGGCACTCTTGATGGCATTGGCAAAACGCTCTATGGAGAGATACGCCACACAGAGGAGGGGGAGCAAGACCACAAGCAACGTCACACTGATGAGTTTTGCACGGATCTTCCAGTCCCGAAAATGAGGTATGAACATTTGTATCCTTCGGGGTGTGAATAACCCCTCACCCGAATAAACCGGAAAAGGCGTGCCATGGGTCTCTTTGTTGCTAGATCATAAAGACACCACCGTTTACGTCCAGGGTCACCCCGGTGACAAAGGGAGAGTCGAGAAGGTATTCAAAGGCGCGAACAACATCGCCAACATTTCCGATGCGGGAAACCAGCACTTTGTCCTTTAGGGCCGCCTTCTGCTCCTCGGACCACTCAAGAAAGACACCTGCGTCCTCGATAAATGCCGGTGCAATGGCATTGACCGTGATCCCGAACCGTCCCAAATCCCGTGCCGCAAATCTGGTCAGCCCCAACAGGCCTGCCTTGGAGGCTGCATAGTGTGGTCCAAGCACACCCACCCCCCTGGCAGCAACGGATGCGATATTGACAATCCGGCCATATCCTCCGGCCTTCATGGCCGGGATGACCTTTGAAGACCAATAGAAGGCGCTGCTCAGGTTAATACGGATGGTATTATCCCAATCCGAGATCGAAATCTCCTCGAACGATCTCTGAAACATGATGCCAGCGTTGTTGACCAATACGTTTATGGTGCCGAGTTGATCACGAACCTGGTCGTACTGTTGCGCGACGATCTCTGAATCCCCGGCATCCCCTTTGAGCAAGATAAGCCTTTGGTCTTCTCCGGGTAGCCCTTCCAGACGGCGTCTTGCGTGCTGAGCAGCCTCATCATTATCCCTGTAAGTAATGGCCACAGAAGCGCCGCGTCTTAGCAGAGATTCGGCGATGCCCAGACCAATACCACGCGTTCCACCCGTCACCACACCGACTATTCTTTCCATCCTTTTCCACCTCGAATAAAGTCCTGGGAGTTAGAATGACAGGAATCCCTGCCCGGAAAACCAGGGGCCAGCCAATTACCTGACAGCCCTGTTCGGACAAAGATTATAGGAGAGGCATTTCTGGGTTGTCAACGTTGAATATGATTCACCATTTCCTGATTCGACACACGCGTTACTAAGGGCTTGCGCAGAAATAGCTTTATACTGTCAATGCCCAGGCCGGGCAAAGCAATAAGGCTTTGTCTACCCATAGACGGGACTGGATACCGGATGGCCCGACTCCAGCTGAAAGCTAGAGAAGCAAAGAGTATTTATGCTTCATTACTCCTTCAGAAGCTCGCGTGAGATGATTAGACGCTGGATTTCGTTGGTTCCGCCGCCGATTTCATAGAGTTTGGCATCCCGCACATAGCGCTCCACAGGGTACTCTTTCATATAGCCGTACCCACCGTAGATCTGCACGGCCTCAAGGGCTGACCGGGTGGTCATCTCGGTGGCAAAGATCTTTAGGATCGCTGCCTCTTTGGTAACACGCTTACCTTGCTCGATCATGGCGATAATGTGGTGTGCGTAAGTGCGGGCTATGTCCACGCCGGCGGCCATATCCGCCAATTTTGCCCGGATCAGTTGATAGTTGGCGATGGGTTTACCGAACTGTACCCTCTCTTTGGCGTAACGAACGGAGGCGTCCAGGCAGGCCTGGGCCAGGCCCAGAATTTGAGCCGCGCCAAGAGATCGTTCCGCATCAAGGGATTGGAGCATGTCAAGGAAAGCCTCGTTTTCGTTCCCCAGGACTTGATCCTGGTGAACCTTGAGGTCCGCCATAAAGATTTCGCCTGTGGGGGAACTCCGCATCCCCATCTTGTCAAAAGCCTTACCGGTGCTGAGACCGGGCATACCACGCTCCAGGATAAACGCTGTGGCGCCCTTCAGGCTTTTTCTTTCTCCGGTGAGCGTTTGGACGATGAGATTATCGGCAATCGGGGCATTGGTAATAAAGGTCTTGGAACCGTTGATGATGAAATGATCTCCATTTTTTTTTGCCCTGGTGGAGATGTTGAGGGCATCGGAGCCGGCATCAGGCTCAGTCAGGGCCCAACATCCGACCGTCTCTCCTTTGGCCAGTGGAGGCAGATATCTTTTTTTTTGCTGCTCGGTACCGTGAAGGAGGACATTTCGGCCGAAAAGCACGGTCGATGCAAAGACTGACATGCTAAAGCCCGCGTCAAACCGAGCTATTTCCTCAATGATTTGAAAATATGTAATAAGATCTGTTTTGCTTCCACCATATTCTTGCGGGTAATAGGCGCCAAGGAAACCCATCTCGCCGAGTTTTCGATAAATCTCTCTCGGGAAAAAGTTATTTTGATCCATCTCCGGCAGAAGGGGGCGCAGTTCATTTTCCAGAAACTTCCGCAGATTTTCCAACACAATCTTTTGTTCCAGTGTTTTTTCCTCGGCCGTGCTCATCATTCTTTCTCCTATTTGTCGAAAAACCGCTTTGGAACAGACTAAAGCCCTAGTAGTTTTCCTATGATCTCCTTCTGGATTTCGGAGGTTCCTCCCCCAATGGGTTGACTTCTCTGATCCCGCCAGATACGCTGCACCTCGTATTCCATCATGTAACCATATCCTCCATGGATCTGGATGCACATGTTGGCTATCTCCACCGCCTTTTCACAAGCGAAAAGCTTGCACATGGAGGTCTCTTTTTCGCACTCGAACCCATTGATGTAGAGCCAAACCGCATGGTAGGTTAGTCGTCTAGCCAACTCAATCCATGTAGCCATATCCGCAAACTTATGACGGTTTACCTGAAAGGTTCCGATGGGCCGGCCGAAGGCCTGCCTTTCCTTCGCGAATCTGAGTGTAACATCAAAACAGTATTGGGCAGCGGCCACCGATCCCACGGCCATTAGCAACCTTTCAGGCTGAAAGTCGTGCATGATCTGATAGAACCCATTGTTCTCATCTCCAATTAAGTTGGAAACCGGGACTCTAACATCGTCAAAGGCAAGTTCAGCCGTATCCGATGTCCACCATCCGAGCTTGTCTAGCTTGCGGCCGACAGTGAAGCCCGGCGTTCCTTTCTCGACGATAATCTCACTGATTCCCTTATGTCTCTTTTCTGGGTTGGTCTTGCAGGCCACAATGTAGAAATCGGCCCGCACTCCATTGGTGATAAACATTTTGGAACCGTTGATAACGAATTCGCTTCCATCACGAACCGCCTTTGTACGGATGCCGGCCACGTCAGAGCCCGTATCCGGCTCAGTGACGGCCAGGGCTCCGATCTTCTCGCCCCGAATTCCCGGGATCAGATATTTTTCCTTTTGCTCTTCACTGCCAAAGGCATTTATGGCGGGGAGGACAATAAAGCCATGAAGGCCAAGACCTGCGGACACTCCTCCCGATTTGCACCGGGTGATCTCTTCAGAAAAGACGGCAGGGTATCGGAAATCGCCATCAACGCCGCCGTATTTCTCTGGTAGTCCTACCGCAAAGAAACCGAGCTCCCCGGCCTTCTGAAACAACTCGACAGGGAATTCTCCTTTTTTCTCCCACTCATCCGCATAGGGGGCAAGCTCGGCGGCTACCCATTTCCTGACGGTTTTCCGAAACATCCGGTGTTCATCATCAAAAAGCCACTCTCTCTCCATGTTTTAACCTTCCATTACCCTGCTTTTGCTTTTACTTCGCTCATAACTTCTTCACTTAAATATCTATGGAAGTCCCTCTTTTTAATCGGAATCAGAGCATATTTCAAAGATTCAGATCAAACGCCCTGATGGCATTCTCACGCAATAGCTTCCGTTTGACGGGCATATCAAAATCCAACTCGTCGATCTCTTTCATGCAGCGCTCGAAGGAGAGGAGGGGGTAATCCGTCCCCCAGAGCACCTTATTCTGCCCGTATGTTCTAATAAAGTTAACAAAGGACTTGGGCCAGTGCCGTGGAGTGCGGGCGCTGGTATCTATGTAGACATTGGGAAATTTCCATGCCAGGATCATCATCTCCTCATGCCAGGGCTGGCCCAGGTGGGCTCCAATGATTTTCAGATCCGGAAAGGCCAGGGCCACTTCGTCCAGATAGATCGGGCGGCCGCACTCTGAAGGTAGGAGCGGGCCGGTATGCCCGACCTGCAGGACCACGGGCACGCCAAGCTCACAACACTTAATATAGATGGGCCAGTAAATCTTTTCGTTTGGTGGTGCCCCGTAGGTCATACCGTCGCCATATGCGTAAGGCTCAAGCCTTAGGATCCTTATGCCCAGATCGTTGACCATATGCTCGATATCCCGGATCACATCCATGGGTTTTTGTTTGGGGTCAATTGTCCCGGAGCCGATGAACCGTTGCGGGTATTTCTGAACCAGCTCTGATACCATCTCGTTAGTGATGTGGACCGGCCCGAAATGAAACGCCGTAAGAATGCAGATCTCCACATCCCATTCGTCCAT
The DNA here is from genome assembly GCA_964639275.1 of uncultured Desulfobacteraceae bacterium. Lineage (GTDB taxonomy): Bacteria > Desulfobacterota > DSM-4660 > Desulfatiglandales > Desulfatiglandaceae > CAZXCQ01. The sequence continues at coordinate 15,915 of CAZXCQ010000032.1, forward strand.
ATCGGCGATCATCTCTTCGGCGGAATATCCTCCTTCCAGTTTGTCCAATGTCCCATAGGACCGGAAGATGTGACGGATCTCTTCTGGCCACTGATAACCCGGGGTTTTTCCAACACACCCGGCCCATGCGTCGATAGCCCCTATTTTATCGGTCATACCTATCCTCCTTGGAATACTATCTTGTGAACTATTACAGACTCAAGCATCCGGCACCGAGGTGCGGAAGATGATTTCACGCATAATCTCGCTTGTGCCCGCACCGATGGTCAGCCCCATGACTTCCCGAGAAAGCCGAGCCACCGGGTATTCCTCCATGAGTCCGTATCCTCCGTGGATCTGCATCATCTCGTATCCGACCTTTCTTGCTGTCTCCGTTGAAAATAGCTTGGCGATTGAGACCTCTCTCTGGGCCTGGCCCGTTCTGTTTAGGAGGTCGGCGGCGTGGTAAGTCATCTGCCTTGAGGTCTCGATAAGGGCGATCACGTCCGCGATCCGGTGGCGCCAGACCTGGTGTTTGATTATGGGCCTGCCAAAAACCACGCGGTCCCTGGCAAACCTTATCCCCTCTTCGAGCAGGACTTGCATGAGCCCATTGGTAAAAGAGGCCAGGACCAGCCTTTCTCCCTGGAAATGATCCATGATGTAACCGAAACCCCGGCCCTCTTCTCCGAGGAGGTTTTTGCAAGGGACGCGGCAGTCCTCAAAGGATAACTCTGCTGTGTTCCCGGAGCGGGCCGCCACTTTTTCCAGTCGGCGGCCCACGGTGAAACCAGGTGTGTCCGTGGGAAAGATAATCAGGCTGATGCCTTCTGCACCTTGTTTGCCGGTGCGCACGGCCAGGGTGATGAAATCGGCTATATTGCCGTTGGTGATGAAGGTCTTCGTGCCGTTGACAAGGTAGAAGTCGCCCTCGCGCCTGGCGGAAGTGCGGATCCCTGCCACGTCTGAGCCAAAATCGGGTTCGGTGATCCCGAGGGCTGCAATCTTTTCCCCGCGGATTGCCGGGACAAGATACTCCTGCTTCAATTCCTCAGAACCCTCGTCGCAGAGCACTCCGGTGGCAAACTCGGCCTGGACCAACATGTCCACAGGACACCCGATCATGCCGGATCGCATGAGTTCCTCGCACAGGATTACCGTGTACCAGTAGTCGCCGCCGCTGCCCCCGTATTGTTCAGGATAACGGATGCCGAAAAATCCCATTTCGGCAAATTCCTTGAAGAGGTCAAGGGGGTAACCCTTGTTTTTCTCCCACTCCTCCGCATGGGGACGCAGCCGATTCTCAGCAAATTTCCTGACAGACTGCCGGAAAATCTCGTGCTCCTGACCAAAATATAGGCTGGTACCCATTCCCTATTTTCTCCTTATTCGCCGGTGAACTTGGCCTCCCGTTTCTCCAAAAACGCGCCCATGCCTTCTTTTTGGTCTTTGGTCAGGAAGTTCAATATGACCGTCTGAATGGAATAGTCTATGGCCGTCTCGAGGTCAGTGGTCATCCACTTGTTTATGATGTCCTTCTGGGTGGCCAGCCCCCGGGGGGACTTGCTGGCCAAGAGGTCGGCCCAGCTCTTGACCTCGGCTCTGAGTTCGCCGGGCGGCACAACGCTGTTGAGCAGGTTGAACTTCTGGGCTCGCCCTACGTCCCAGAACTTGCCTGTGAAACAAAGCTCCTTGGTGCCGAAGAGGCCGATGGCGGGCAGCAGGATCGCCGCCTCCACAATGGCCGGGATGCCGATGTTGATGTTGGGCAGACCGAACTTGGAACGGTCCGAAGCGATGAGGATATCGCCGGATATGGCCAGTTCCAGCCCGGCTCCCAGGCACAGGCCGTCAATGGCGGCAATGACAGGTTTTTCCAGGTTCCGGACCGCGCTGAATGTCTCATGCAGGAGTTTCCCGATCGATCGTCCGGTCCAGGGTTCGAAGTCCTTGACAAAGGCCACGTCTATCCCCGTGCAAAAGGCCTTCTCGCAGTTGGAGTCCATGACCACCACCCAGATGCTTTCGTCTTTCTCTATATCTCCTATGGCATTTATGATTTCCTCAAGGATCTCACCGTCCAGGGCATTGAGGACCTCGGGACGATTCAGGGTGATGGTGGCTATTTTTGCCTCTTTTGATAAGATGATTTTTTTGTAAGACATCATTATTTCCTCCGGTCTTCTTTAACGTCCTTTAAAACGAGGATCCCTCTTCTCCAGGAAGGCCTGGACCCCCTCCCTGGCATCGTCGGAATTACGTACCGGCTCGGCAAGGAATTGCTCCAGGCGGAGGCCTTCTTCCAAGGGTAATTCCAGGCCCCTGTATACGGCCTCCTTGGCGGCTTGCACGGCCAGAGGGCCGTTCCGGCAAACCTCTTCAGCCAGGGCGTAGGCCGCCGGCATGAGATCAGGAAGGGGGAAGACCTCGTTTACCAGGCCTATACGAAAGGCCTCCTTGGCGTCGATCTTCCGTCCCAGAAGGATCATCTCCAGGGCCTTTGTCAGGGGGATGATGCGTGGGAGGCGCTGGGTTCCTCCCGCCCCAGGGATGATCCCACGTGTTACCTCCAGCAGGCCGAACACCGCATTGTCAGAGGCCAGACGAAAATCACAGGCCAAGGCCATCTCGAGGCCACCGGCAAAACAGTATCCTTTTATGGCGGCAATGATCGGCTTCATGATTCCGATATGTCGTGTTATGCCGCCGAGTCCGGGGGAGGTCTCGGATAGGTGCCGTCTCTGGAACGGGGTCATGGACCGGTAGAACTCGCCTACACCTCGGAGGTCTGCTCCGGAGGAGAAGGCCTTGTCTCCAGCCCCGGTCAGAATGGCCGCCCAGACATCCGGATCGTCGCGAAAGTCAGTCCAGGCCTCGATGAGCTCCTGGCCGGTTTCCAGGTCGATGGCGTTTCTAACCTCAGGCCGGTTGATGGTAATGGTAGCAATTCGTCCCTTTTTCTCATAGATGATCGACATTGCCTTTACCTTTCAACTCAGTGCCTCGATTAACAGATACAGTGACCTGTTTTCACCCAGCACCAAGTCCTGAGAAAACGAGTTCGTGATGGAACTTGTGAATCGAAGTACTTAGTTCTGTCCCAGAGACAAGATCTTCCTGGCCTCCGTTGGTGTTGCGATTTCCCGTCCCAACTGGCGCGCGATGCCAACGACCTTTTCCACCAGTTGGGCATTGCTTTGAGCAAGCTTTCCTCTTTCCATATAGAGGTTGTCTTCCAGTCCTACCCGGACATGGCCGCCCATAATCATCCCCATGGTAACCATGGGGAATTGATGCCGGCCGATGCCGATGACCTGATAGGTTGATCCCGGAGGGAGGCTTTCCACGAGGTGAAGGAGATTTTTGGGCGTGGCAGTGGTGGCCTGTCCAGGTATGCCAAGGACTAAGCTGAAATGGAGCGGCTCTTTCAGAATTCCTATATCACGAAACAGGAGAGCGTTGTTGATCATGCCCACATCGTATATTTCCAGTTCAGCCTTGGTCCCGCTTTCCAGCATGGCCCGGCCGATGAACTCCAAATCGGCGAAGGACTGGGCCATGGTAAAGTCCACGAGCCATTTCTCGTTCTTGAAATCATAGATGCCCTGCATGGCCGAACCGATGTTGAAAGAGGCCAGGTCCGGCTTGAAGGCGGGCACCACGGCCACCCTGTCTTTCAAAGGCAGGCTGCGGGCGCCACCCGTTGAAAGACAGATCACGAGGTCTGTCTGTTCCTTCAGGGGCTCATAGATCTGCCGGAAGACCTCCACGTCAGACGTGGGCCTGCCGTTATTATCGCGGGCATGTATGTGCGCAATGGCCGCCCCGGCCCGCCAGCACTCTATGGCCTGTCTGACGATTTCGTCCGGCTGTTCAGGCAGGTTTGGGTTGGCCGCCTTTCCATGCTGTGCCCCGGTCAGGGCGGCGGTAACTATGAGTTTTTCCATTTTCTCTCTCCCTTTTCTATCTGCTGTACATGTCCTCTATAAGGCTTGAAAATCTCTCGCTAACGAACTTGCGGCGGACTTTCATGGTGGGTGTGAGTTCTCCTTCCTCCTGATCGAGGTTTTTGTCCAGGATCCTGAATCTCTTGATGGTCTCTACTTGGGCCAACTTGTCGTTCACCTTTTCCACCTCCCTGGAGATCAGCTTGTTGATTTCGGGGTTCTGCGAAAGGTTGGCGTAGGTGGTGAAAGGGATCCGTTGCTCCTGGGCATACTGGGTGACGTTGTCCTCGTCGATAATAATGACGGCGGCCAGATATCTCCGGCGGTCGCCTATGACCACCGCATCGTTTATATAAGGGCTGAACTTCAACAGGTTCTCAATGTACTGGGGGGCTATGTTCTTTCCGCCCGCGGTGATAATAATATCTTTTTTTCGATCGGTAATCTTGAGGTTGCCTTCCTCATCAAGTTCCCCTATGTCGCCGGTGTAAAGCCAACCGTCTCTTATGGCATCTTCTGTAGCCCCGGGTTTATTGAAATATCCGAGAAAGATGTTCGGCCCCCTTGCCATGATTTCACCGTCTTCAGCTGTCTTTACTTCAATGCCTGGGATGGGTTTTCCAACATTTCCAATCTGTATATCACCCCCCTGGTGGATGGAGACCAGGCCGCAGCTCTCCGTGAGCCCGTAGGATTCTTTCATCCGAATCCCGATGGCGTGGAAGTATCTCAGGACGTCCGGTGCGATGGGAGCGCCGCCGGAATCAGTGATGCGGGCTTTGTCAAGCCCCAGGAGTTTTCTGAGCTTTCGAAAAACAAGCATGTTGGCAACGGCGTAGGAGGGTAACAAGAAAAGATCCGGCCCTCGTGCGTGCGGCCGGTCCATGAGGGCCTTCATCCCCACACCTATTGCCCATCGGTATACCACCCGCTTAAACCAGGGGGCCTCCCCTACCTTAATAACGATATTGGAATAGAATTTCTCCCAGATGCGGGGGACGGCAAAGAAAAAATCCGGGCGAATCTCGCGCAAATTCTCCGAGAAGGTCTCTTTGTTTTCCACGAAGTTGGAGATGAGTCCTGCGTGTATTCCCACAAAAAGGGAGATAATCCTCTCCGCCACGTGGGAGAGGGGCAAGTAAGAAAGGATATTGTCCCCCTCCCGCATCTCGAGGGCCTGGTAGGCCTTCTCCGCCATCCACAGGATATTGGCATGGGAGATCATAGCCCCTTTTGGCGGGCCGGTTGTCCCGGAGGTATAGACCAGGGTGGCCAGATCCCCTGGCTCCATATCCTTGATCCGTTCTTCTATAGCGGTTGGGGCTTTCTCTGCAAACGTCCTCCCTGTTTCCATGAGCTCCTGGAAGGTAATCACCATTGGGTCATGGAAATCCCGCAGGCCCTTCCAGTCAATTACGGCGATCTTGCGGAGCAAAGGGAGGTTTTCTCTCACCTCCAGCACCTTGTCCAGTTGCTCCTCGTCTTCGACCACAATATATTTTACCCCGGCATCCGCCAGGATATATTCCACCTGCTCGGCCGAATTGGTTTCATAGATGGGGACGGCAATCCCACCGGCCGACTGGATCCCAAGGTCGGCGAACAGCCATTCGGGCCTCGTGGAACTTATTATAGATGCCATGTCTCCGCTATCCAGCCCCAGGGCGATCAAGCCCATGCCTGCGAGCCTGACCTGTTCACCGTATTCATTCCACGATATGTTACGCCAGATGCCGTACTTTTTCTCTCGCATGGCGATCTTGTCCCCATATCTCTCCACGCGATCAAAGAAGAGCTGGGGTAGTGATCCGATTTTCACCATTATCTCCACTTCTTCTTCTTTTTGTATCGCCGATAGCCCTTAACGGAAGTCTTCACCTTTACCCCCAGGTAAAACTCTTTTACGTCCTCATTTTCCGCCAGATCAAGGCTGCTTCCTGAAAGAACGATCCGGCCGTTCTCCAGAACATATCCGTAATCGGCTACATCGAGGGCCATGAGGGCATTTTGCTCCACCAGCAGGATTGCACCCCCTGCGGCGTGGATGGTCTTAATGATGCCAAAGATCTCTTCTACAACGATAGGAGCCAGGCCGAGGGAAGGTTCGTCCAGGAGCAGGAGTTTTGGGCAGGCCATGAGAGCACGTGCTATGGCCAGCATCTGTTGCTCCCCACCGCTCAAAGTGTCTGCTCTCTGGTTGCTCCTTTGGCCAAGGATAGGGAAGTACTTTATTACCTTTTTCCAGTCTTCCTTGACCCCCTGGCTGTCGCGCCTTGTGTAAGCCCCCAGCTTCAAGTGCTCGGAAACGGTCAGATCAGGGAAGAGCTCTCTCCCCTCAGGAACCAGCGAGATACCGAGGCGAACCAATTCCTGAGATTTCTTCCTTTCAATTCGCTGGCCTGCGAAGATCATGGTCCCTTTTTCCGGTTGGTCATCATCAAGCAACCTGGCAATTGTTCGCAACAGGGTGGTTTTGCCTGCCCCGTTGGCTCCCAAGACGCACACAATGCTGTTTTCCTTGACCTCTAAGGACACTCCTCTGATGGCCTCGATAACATCAAGGTAATATGTTTCAATGTTGTTTAGTTCAAGCAAGACTTCCCTCTTTCCCAAGATACGCCTTGATTACCTCGGGGTTCTCTTGGATCTCCTGGGGAAGGCCTGAGGCAATGACCTTCCCATGATCCAGAACGGTTATCCGGTCTGAAACTTCCATCACCATCTGGATCGCGTGTTCCACCAGCAGGATGGTTATCCTCAAGTCTTCCTTGATATCCTTGATCCAGAAGACGAGATCCTCCCTTTCCTCGAGATTCATGCCGGAGGATGGCTCGTCCAATAGCAGCAACTCGGGCTTCATTACCAAGGCCCTTGCAAGTTCAACCTTCTTCCTAATTCCAAAGGGGAGGTTTATCACCGGCACCCATCGCCATGCCTGGAGTTCGAGAAAGTCGATGATCCCTTCAGCCCTTTCTCTGTCCTCTATTTCCTGCCTTCGTGTGCCGGGGGAGAAGCAGATCCGGGAGAGGACCCCAACCCTGTTCCTGATATGCCGACCAAGGAGGATATTGTCGAGTACAGTCATGCTTGGGGAGAGCTCGGTATTCTGAAAGGTGCGGGCAATCCCCTGCATGGCCACTTTATGGGGGGGCATTCCGGTTATCTCTTGGGTTCGGAAAAAGATCCTGCCTTCGGTCTGCTTGTACACACCGCTGATGCAATTGAACAGAGAGGTCTTTCCTGCACCGTTTGGACCTATGAGTGCATAGATCTCCCCTTCATTGAGGCTGATGTCGACCCCGTCCAGTGCCCTGAGGCCCCCAAAGCTGATGGAGAGGCCCTGGATGTCCAAAAAGCTCAAAAGGCTACCTCATTTCAAAGGGAAACTCTCCCAGTATCTTTTTATTATCATCCACCGCCCATAGAGTCCGGTCGGTTCCAGAATGATGAACAAGAGGAGAATCAGTCCGTAAACCAGTCCCTGGAGGCCCGTCTCAACAACGAAAAACGGAAAGATATCTTTTAGAAACCTGATTCCTTCAGGGAGGAATGTGATGAACACCGCGCCGTAGACAGATCCCAGGATCGTTCCAACTCCCCCCACCAGGACCATGATGATGAACCCAATGGAATCCATTAGGGTGAAGTTGGAAGGTGAGATGAATTTGAGAAAGTGGGCGAAGAGGCTTCCCGCTATTCCGGTATAGAATGCGCTGATAATAAAGGCTATTGTCTTGTAGATGAATAGGTTGACGCCTATTATTTCTGCGGCAGTCTCATTATCACGGATGGCGATAAAGGCCCTTCCTAAAGAGGAACGGGTGATGTTTTTGGCACCCCACAGCATGATAAGGCTGACGGCCAGAATAAGATAGTAGACCTGTGCGTCTGTCTTTAGGGCAAGAGGGCCTATGGATGGGCCGGGTAATTTGATCCCGTTGGCCCCATTCGTCACGCTCTCCCAGTTGAGAATGACCTCATCCACAATGAAGGCGAAGGCCATGGTGGCAATGGCCAGGTAAAAGCCGCTCAACCTGAGTGCGGCGATTCCGAGAAGGATCCCGGCTATGGCTGTAATGACTCCGGAGGCGGGGAGGGCGAACCAGAAGGGGAGGTTCAGCTTAACAGTCAGATACGCCGATGAGTAGGCCCCGACGGCCATGAAGGCTGCGTGGCCAAGGGATATCTGGCCGGCGTACCCGGAAAGCAGGTTCAACCCCAGGGCTACGATGACATATATGGCGGTCAGGCTCACCATATACACCATGTAATCTCCGGCAAAAAGCGGAACAGAAAGCAGTAAGGCGATAAGAAACAAAAACCAGATCAGCTTGTAGGTCTCTTTGAATATTTTGATGTCGTCCATATAATCGGTCTTGATATCCATCTTCAGACCCTCTTTTTTTCCTGGATACCGAAGATCCCCTGGGGTCTTATCATCAGAATCACCAATAAGATGATGTAGGCGGCGATGTCTTTCACCCACGTGGCCATGAAAGTCCCGGCCAGATTCTCTGAGACCCCAATGATAAGCCCCCCTACGATGGCTCCCGGGATGCTTCCAAAGCCGCCCAACACGGCCGCCGGGAAGGCCTTCAGACCGAGATAGCCCATATTCACGTCAAGAAATTGGATGGGAGCGATGAGGATCCCTGCGATTGCTCCCAATACCGCCCCCAGCGCCCATGCCATGGAAAAAATCCTTTTGACGTTGATGCCGACGATGCTGGCCCCGAATTGGTTCTGCTGTGTGGCCCGCATGGCAAGGCCTAAAGAGATAAACTTGAAGAATCCGTAAAGAAGGGCCATGAGACAAAAGGAGGCGGCAATTATACCCAGATGGGTACTGGAAATGGTGGCCGTGCCCAAGGAGAATTGTCGTGGCGGAAAGATTGAAGGGAAACTGAACGTGTCATAAGTCCAGATAATGCCTGCAAGATTCCTTAAAACAAATGAAAGCCCTATTGTCGCCATAACGATGGAGAAGACATGTTTCCCAACAAGGTGTCTAATGGCCAAAGCCTGGATAATGATGCCGAACAGGGCCATGAAGAAGAGCGTAAGGGGGAAAGAGATCCAGAGTGGCATGCCCAGAGAAGTGACCATGGTGAGGGCGATAAAACATCCCCAGACCATCAAGTCCCCCTGGGCAAAGTTTATCACATCGGTGGCCTTGTAGATGATTGTGAACCCTATCGCAATTAGGGCATAGATGCTTCCTACGGCCATCCCGCTCACTATTTGTTGGAAAAACATTCTTTCTCCGTAACACTTTATGGATGTGACACAATCTTGGGGCCGCGGGGATCTCTACTGGACCGATCCGGTTAAGTCTAAGGGGAGGGGCAGAAGCCCTCCCCTATGATTAATCCGTCACTGTCATCCAATCGGTGATCGGGACATATTTACCCTTGGTCGCCTTTAGGAAAAAGGCAGAGGTCCCCCCTTCTCTATCATTCGGCCCAAAGGTCAGTGATACCCCCATGGCGTTAAAATCCTTCATCTTCTCAAGACCCTTGATCAGATTCTCGCGGGTAAGGTCTTTCCCTGCCAACCTCAGACCTTCCACGAAGACCATGGCGGCCTCGAATCCCGCCTGGCTGTAAAATCCCATCCTGTGCTTGGGATCGTCTTTATGGATCAATTCTTTGTACAACTTCACTCCCGCGTGGCCGGAGTTCAAGGGTTCTGTTATGGCCATGGAAATGAACCCTTCGCTGGCCTCCCCGGCCAATTTAAGGACTATGGGGGCCGATGTGGCGCTGGGGCCGATGACCTGGACCGGCCATCCCATATTTTTGACCTCCTTGAGAACCGCAGCAGGCTCCCTGACCACGCCAACCATCACGATGATCTCAACCCCGGAACTCTTGAGCCGCTGCAACTGGGGAGAGAAATCCACCGCCCCCGGCTTAAATTTCTCTACGGCAGCAAATTCGATGCCGTATTTCTTGGCCTGTCGTGTCAAACCTTTCATGAGATCCTCACCATAGAGATCTGCCTGAACCAGGGTTCCGATCTTGGCTTTGGACTTTTTCAGTTGATTGGCGATAAAGTCGATGATCAGCCTCCCCTGTATTTCTGTGTTCACCGTGGCCTGAAAAATGTAACGTCTTGGAGGATGGGCCAGGCCACTATTCTGACTAAAGGGACAGACCAGGGGGATTTTTTTCTCTTCCAGATAAGCAACAACAGCATCCGTGGACGCCTGGCCAACAGTGGTGAACAGGCAAAAAATCTTATCACGCTCAACCAACTTTTTCAGTGCTGCCAGGGTCCTGGGGGCTTGACCCATGTCGTCTTCCAACAATAGCTTGATCTTGCGGCCGTATACTCCGCCTTTTTCGTTGATATAACGAAAGTAGAGATTCGCTCCGTAATAAATCTCTTTACCCAAAAAGGCCATGCGTCCCGTCTGGTCGAGGATCGCCCCCACCAATACCTGGTTATCCGAAACCCCGGGATCTCCAGCTGAAGAGAGCGATGCCCCCTGGAACATACCAATAAAGAAAGAGATAAGGATAAGGATCAAAACCTTGGTTTTCATTTTGGCACCTCCATTTACTTCGTGTCTGGATTGATGAGATTTGTCCCGCCTTAGCCTTTATGGTCTTCTTTTTCACCTCCTTTTCATCCGGATCGAGTCACTACGATCCTCACTGGGTTTCCAACCTTCTTTTCCAGATCCCGTATCCCCTGATTCACATCATCGAGGGGGATATTTGCGGTGATAGACTCAGAAAGGTCCAGCCTTTTTGAGGTCAAGAACCCGACCAATTTCTGGATGTCCGTCAGGTCGCTTCCAAAAGAACCCATGAGCTGGTATTCAGACCAGACAAAAATGAAGGGGGGTACAATCTCTATGTTCTGTGTTCCGATCCCCGCCGCCACGGTTCGCCCCCCCCGTTTCAGGCTCTTGACCGCCTGATCGATCGTCTCGTTGAGCCCCACGAATTCAAGGGACAGATCCACCCCTTCCCCTCCCGTAAGCTCCTTTATCTTCTTGGCTGGCTTTTCCCTGGTCCCGTTGATCGTTTCATCAGCCCCAACCCTTTTGGCGCGCTCAAGGACCTCATCCGAGACATCCACGGCGATGACCTTTGAGGCGCCACAGACCTTGGATAGCTGAACTGCATGGTGTCCCAGTCCGCCGCACCCGAATACTGCCACGGTTTCACCCGCCTTTAGATCCCCCCTTTTGGTGAGTGCATGAAAGGGGGTGGCCACTGCATCGCCTAAAACGGCCCCTTGATCGAAGGGGATACTCTCGGGCAGGGCTGTCAGGGAGCGGGCAGGTACTTTAAAATACTCAGCAAAGGCCCCGTCCCGGTGCATGCCCATGACCTGTGACGAAGTGCAGAGGGAATCCTTGCCTTGCCTGCAGTAACTGCAGTTCCCGCAGGTGGCTGCTCCGAAGGAGATAACCCTGTCGCCGGGTTTCCAGCCTTTTACAAAGGAGCCTACCTCCACAATTACTCCCGATGGCTCGTGTCCCAGAATTATAGGGCTGAAGGAGACGGGGACCATTCCATGGACGGCGGTGTGGACATCGGTGGCGCAGATGCCGCAGGCCTTCATCTCCACAAGGACCTCGTCAGGATTGATCTTCGGAATGGGGACTTCTTCTATTTTGAGAGGCTCTCCCGGCTTATGCAATCTGGCGGCCTTCATGGTCGTTTTTCCTCCCCCTTCATAGTCAGAAAGCCCTTGCTATGGTGTTGCTATGTAAATTCTTCAGCGCCCGTCCGCCCGAGGCGGGCTCATTGAACGCTCCCATTGCCCGAACCAGGGGGTAAGGTACGGCGAGGAAGAAAGGGGCAATGGCTTACAATCATTGGTACATAGTAAATGAACTTCCAGAATATCACACCAGTACAGATACGAGAGCTCTGCTCCTTTGCCCGATTTGAGCTTTACTCATGGAGTTTGAAAAATCGAATGGCATTATCCCGGAGCAGCTTTTTCTTGGCCTTGATATCCAGTTCCAGGTCTTCGACGTCATCAACGCAGCGCTTGAATGGCAGTAATGGATAATCCGTGCCCCAGAGGACCTTGTCCTGGCCGTAAGTGGCAACGAACTCCTTGAAAGACTCGGGCCAAAATTTGGCCGGCCTGGCCGAGGTCTCCACGTACACGTTGGGAAACTTCCAGGCCAGGATCATCATCTCCTCATGCCAGGGCTGGCCCAGATGGGCTCCTGCGATGCGGAGTTCCGGGAAGGTCAGAGCCACCTCGTCCAGATAGATGGGCCTGCCGCACTCTGAAGGGAGAAGAGGGCCGGTATGGCCCACTTGCAGGACCACAGCTATGTCAAGCTCGATACACTTGGCATAAAGGGGATAATACATTTTGTCGTTGGGGGGAACACCAACCTTCCCGTTTCCATAGGCATAGGGTTCTAGGCGCAGGGCCTTGCACCCGTACTCCTTGACGCAACGCTCCACCTCCCGGTAGGCCTCCATGTAGTCCCGTGGGTCCACGGTGCAGGCAAATGAGAATTTATCCGGATATTTCACGGAGAGTTGGCCGGCCTCATCATTGCTGAGGATTGTTCTTCCCTCAAAGACAAATGAGGAAAGAATGATCTTCTCTACTCCTCCCTGCTCCATCTCTTGAAAGAGCCCCTCCACTGTTTGGCCCTTCTCAAAGATGTGGTCCGTCTTGTAGCGCCGGAAGATGTGCCAGAAGGATTGCGGCCATATATCCGCAGTTCCTTCCCGGACCAAAGTGGCCCAGGCATCTATAGCCAGAACTTTTTCACTCATCATTTTTCTCCTCTGTCTTTTGCCGGATCATGAAAAGCTGCATCTTCTCTGGGGGGTCAGCGTTCTTCGGCCGTTTGAGTCCGTCACTCCATTGCTGCAAGGCTTGAGGGCATTCTTTCCATGCAAAGGAGGGTTGATCCTGGCCCGGCTTATAAGGGCTGGGCTTGAGGACATCAACGGGGATCAGGAGACCCCTTTGTCCTCCGGTCTAAAATAGGCAATATCCAGGATACTGCCCCCACGCTCTTCTCTGAAAAAGGCACGCAGTCTCATACCATGTTTGATATCAGCAGGGTCGATCTCTCCCAAAAGGTGAACCAGAGACGTGTCCGCTCCGTCGGGTTTAATAATCCCGTATGCGAAGGGGGTCTCCGCCGGATGGTGGGGCTGGGTCCGGTAGACGACCGTGAAGGAGATTAGTGTTCCCCCGGGCCCCACCTCCACCCATTCGGTTGTGTCCACAAAACAGTCTTTACAGAATAACTGGGCCGGTACGATCACCCGCCGGCATTGAGGGCACTTCTTGCCCATGATCCTTTGGTTGTCCCTCAGCTCCACAAAGAACCTGCTGGCAGTCCTCCCTGCCGAATAACTGAAAGGAAGACTCACTTTACCCGGAAAGACGATCCTTTCTTGCCGATCGATCATTTTGCGCTCTCCTGTCACGGCGGCTCTTCAATGGTCCTGAAGTGGATAATGTCACCTATGTTGCCTTCCCTCTTTTCCTTAAAGACGGCCTCCACCCTCATCCCCACATACAGTTTTTCAGGATCTCCCTCCTCCAGTATGTGATTGATGCAGGAGTAGGCCCCGTCGAGCTGAATCAGTCCGGTTCCATAGGGGATGGGCCGGGGTTTTCCCGTGGAGCCGTCGATAAAGGGATGATAGATGGAGGTATAGGCCCTGACCGTGCCCTTGGGGCCTACGGGCACCCACTCTCCCATCTTGGCAAAGCAGTCACCACAGACGGGACGCGGGGGGACGAAGACCCGGCTGCATTTAGTGCAGGTTATACCCATGATTCTTCCGCTCTCCTTCAGTTCCCTGAAAAACTTGCTGTAGTAAGCCCCGGCAGGGAACCTATAGTGAAGATCCATCTGGATTGTGGTTCGAAGGAGTTCCTCTTGCTGCCCTTTCTCTTTTTTCATCTCACACCCTTTACTCAGGCCTGCTGGACAGAATCAAGACATCGCTCCAGGAATAGACACCATAACTGGTCACCAGGACCAGGTTGACGTCAGGGACCTGTCGCTTGCCTCCCTTTCCGTGGATCTGGAGCGCGCCCTCGGCCACACGGATTGTTCCGGAGGCCCCCACGGGATTGGTGGAAAGGACCCCTCCCGAGGGATTGACGGGAAGCTCGCCGTCCATTAAGGTTATGCCGTCATCGATCAGCCGGCCCCCCTCCCCGTTTTTGCAGAACCCCAAGGCCTCATACCAGGCGATCTCCGCATAAGTCAGTGGCTCGTAGATCTCAGCCACATCGAACTCCTTCAGGGGCTCTTTTATTCCCACCTCCTTATATGCCAGCCGGGAAGCCTCTCTTAATGTTCTCATTGTACACAGGCGATTCTTCAATTCACCGAGGTAAATGTGATCGTGCCTTGTTACGGCGGCCCTTACCCAGGCAGGTCTTGAGCATTTCTTTTTTGCGATCTCTTCACAGGCAAAGATGATGGCGCAAGCCCCATCCGATTGGGGACACATTTCCAGTCGATGCACCGGATAGGCCAGCATTGGAGATTCCAGTACCTCTTCAACGGTAAGGTCGGGCATCTGGAGGTGGGCGTAGGGGTTATTGCGGGCGTTTTTTCTGGCCTTTATGGCCACCTTGGCCGACTGCTCCTGGGTAACACCCCGCTCGGCCACGTATTCGGAAATGGAGAGAGCGAAATTGCCCATGGCTGCCGCGGCCACCTGGCGGTCCCATAGGGGATCTGTAAGGGCCATGCCGGCCGTGGTGTGCCCGTCGGAGTGTTTTTCAAAACCCACAACCATAACCTTGTCAAAGAGGCCCGAAGCAACATGGTAATACCCGGAAATGGCCCCTGAGGCCCCGGAGGTGCCGCCGGTGGCAATCTTGAAGGCGTGCTTCATATAAGCCCCTGCTCCATCTCCGCACCACATGTCAGGGAGGGCCCTGCCTTCAAAGAGTTCCATGTTGGCCAGTACCACCGCGTCAATGTCCTTTATGGTCATCTCCGCGTCCCTCAAGGCCGAGGTGGCGGCCTCGTAAACCAATTCCATCTGGTTGGCGTCCTCCCTGCGGCTGCAGTGTTTGGTCTGTCCGGTTCCGATAACGGCTACCCTTTTTCCCATGCTCCCCCCTATGCCCCGACAATCATCACGTACTGACCCTGCCCGCAACAGCCGGTGAAGCCTTGGGCCAGGGCCTTATTGACCCCTTGCACCTGCCGGTCCCCGGCCTCCCCACGGACCTGCAACACGCTCTCCACTAGACGGGTCAGGCCCGCAACAATATGAGGATTTCCTCCTATCATTCCGCCCGATGGATTGACCGGAAGTTCTCCTCCCCGGGAGGTCAGCCCTTCCGAAAGAATTTTTGCGCCCTGGCCCCTGCGGCACAGACCCAGCAGTTCCGTCCAGAGGAATTCCTGGTAAGAGAAGGCGGCCGAGACCTCTACCACATGGAGCTCCTTTAAGGGATGGGCAATCCCCGCCATTTCATATGCCCGCTTCGAGGCGTTGACCAAGGCCTCCCCTTGGGAAAGATCCCTGTTCCCTAGGTAGTGAGTCTCCATGCAACTCCCCGCGCCAAGGATCCATACTGGCCCTTTTGAAAGGGCCTCGGCCTTTTCCTCTGAGGCCAGTACAACCACACATGCCCCGTCAGAGACGGGCGCGGCATCCTTTTCCTTAATGGGATACGCCCACATGGGGGAATCCATTACCTCCTCTACCGTGGTCTCCCCGGCCACCTGTGCCCAGGGGTTATTCATGGCGTCTTTGAGATTCTTTACCACGACCTGGGCACACTCTTCTTGTGTGATTCCATACCGTTCCATATAGAGGTTGGCTTGAAGTGCACTGGCCGAAAGGTAGTCCAGACCCAATGGCTGCTGATAGACAGGGTCAAAGACCCAGTTGCTTATGGCGTAATGGTCCCCCATGGAGCCCTTGCACTCGGAAACCACCAGGGTGAGATCTGAGGCACCGGCAAGAATCATCATCATTCCCTGAAATACCGCTCCAAGACCATCTCCTGAAACTCGACTCTCCCGCTTCATGACCGCCCCAACCACATCGGTCAGCGAAGCGTTTGAGGCGGTCTGCCCGTCCCATAGATCCACACAAGAGGTAATGACGTTGTCCACCTCTTCCCGGTCCACCCCTGCATCCCCCAAGGCCTGTTGAACGACCTCGAAGACCATCTCAATGATGGTCTGGTGACTCTTGTCTGCCTCGTATTTTGTCTGACTTACGCCGATAATACCGACCTTTGGGCTCATGATCGACTTGACTCCCTACAGTATCTTGTAACCTCTCAAAAACCCGGGGATAAATCGATTGTGGTGTGGCATGGGGGTCTTTTTTTCT
>CAZXCQ010000033.1:0-31997 GCA_964639275.1 uncultured Desulfobacteraceae bacterium
TTTTTCGGGCGTATAACTCGCCCGTAAGAGAGCGTAAAGAAATCACGTGCCATAGGAAGAAATAGGGGGTGGCACCTCCGGCGAAGTCTTATCGAACATCCAGGCGCGAGTTTCACCAAAGATGTTCCGTCTTTTCTGTTGCCTCGGTCTTTATCCGATCGACCGCATTCACGAGTGCTGGAAATACGTGCTCACGGGTATCCCCGCCCACTACAACGGCCATTATGTCATCCCCCACTTCCAGATGTCCTTCACAAGTATCAATCATAACTTCAACAATTCCATCAATTTGCTTGGTTTCAAAAGCTATTTTCTTAAGTGCATTTTGGTCGAATCTTATATCAATCCCTTTCACCTCTTCTCCACTAAGAGATGAGCCCCTTACCAGGCCCAAATGGCAGGCGATCATCCCCATTTTTGGGTACTCGGGATGCCCTTTAAGGGCTTGAACCATCTTGTTCAAGTTCATATTGTCTCTCCTGCAGATTGATCTACTTGGTGTCTTTCTTATTGTTATCCAGGCTGAACAGCTTCCTCGTCATGTCCAGATATGTGTCAAGGGTCGGCCTCCCTGCCCTTCCCTTTAAAAACAAGATCGGGTCATTAATCAACTTTTCGACAACGGATCGGGTGAGGGTCTCAACCACCTCTTTTTGATCAGGGGTAAGCCCTCCCAGGGCAAAGGTACTCCTCTTTAACTCGGCCTGGATGATGGATTCCGCCTTATCCCTCAACGAGACAATTGTCGGTACCACCGAAAGGGTCTCGAGCCAGTTTTCAAACTTGACAACCTCTTCCATGACGATGCTCTCAGCCCTGGTGGCCTCTTGTTTCCGTTGCGCAACATTTAACGCAATGAGACCCTTGAGGTCGTCAATATCATAAAGGTATACGTTATTCAAAGCATTGATCTCGGGTTGAACGTCTCTTGGTACAGCGATGTCAATAAAAAAGAGCGGCCGGTTCCGCCTCTTTCTCAGGGATGTCTTGACCTGGTCATAGGTAATGACATATCCAGGGGATGCCGTGGAGGTAACCACGATATCCGCTTCCGCGAGCTGGGAGCCGATTTCTTCAAAGGAAACCGGGATTGCGCGGAAGCGCTCGGCCACCTGTACGGCCCTTTCAAAGGTCCGATTGGCCACGGCCATTGACTTTACGCCGTGACCCATCAGGTGCCTGGCGGCAAGTTCGGCCATCTCTCCTGCGCCGATGAGAAATACCTTTTTTCCATCCAGATTGTGAAATATCTTTTTTGCCAGTTCAACGGCCGCATAACTGATGGAGACAGCGGCCCCGCCGATCGCGGTCTCTGTCCTCACCCTTTTTGCCACGTGGAAGGCCCGATGCATCAACCGGTTCAAGATAACCCCTGACGTCTTTTCCCTTGTGGCCTGGGCATATGCCTCCTTGATCTGTCCCAATATCTGAGGTTCACCCACGACCATGGAATCGAGGCTGGCGGCAACATAGAAGATGTGTTTCACTGCATCCATCCCCTCAAAGGAATAAAGGGACGGCAAAAAGCTCTCTTCCGAGATTCCTCCGAGTTCAGAGAAGAGAGAGACCATCGACCGCCTTGCCTCCCCTACCCTCTCGGTTGTAATCAGGACCTCCACGCGGTTGCAGGTGGAAAGGAAAAGCCCCTCCTTTATGGATTCATTTTTCCTCATAAAGGAGAGTGCCTTTGTGACGTTTGACGGTTCTGTCGCCAGGCACTCTCTCAGCTCCACCGGGGCGGTTTCATGATTCATGCCAATGCTTATGATTCTCGCCATCTTATTGATCAGGCCCCCAGTTGGCTAAAACTATGGTACCCCCCTAACCAGAGGCTGGCGCCTACAAAGGTAAAGATCAGGATACAGAAACAGACAATAGACATAATGGCAGCCCTCCGGCCCTGCCATCCAGCGGCAAGTCTTTCATGCAAGAGCGCTGCATAGAATAGCCAAGAGATCAAGGACCATACCTCTTTGGGATCCCACTGCCAGTAGGTGCCGAGCGCGAACTGGGCATAGATAGAACCCGTGATCATTCCAACGGTTAGAAAGGGGAAACCGTATACAATAGAATAGTGATTTATCCCATCCAGGGTGGCCAGGGATGGAAGCCTGTCATAAAATGAGCCTAATTTCTTACGCTTGATATGACGCTCCTGGATCAGGTACATAATGGCGGAGAGAAAGGCAATGGCGAATAGACCATTGCCCATGAAAACGGTTCCGACGTGGATTGTAAGCCACAGGCTCTTAAAGATCGGTCTTACAGGCCCTTCGATCAAGGGCATTGTATACGAAAGGATCATCAAAAATGCTGAAAAGGGAGCCACAAATGACCCCAGGACCATCAGCTTGAATCTCAGCTGAAATACGAAATATGCACAGAGGACACACCACGAAAAGAAACAAAGGGCTGACTTTAGATCAAGGACGGGGGCCGTTCCCAGCGAATAGTATCGGTAACCCAAGAAAACCGTATGGCATATCAGTCCCACCGCCAGGATTCGATTAGACCATCTAAAAACCCACTTTTGTTGCCTTATTAGGTAGACGATGAATCCACCCGTTGCGAGCAGTTGAAAAAAGAGCGCCAGGTTAAACCAGAAAAAAGTCATAATCACTCAAGATATTAATGGAGACCATTAAGTATATCTTTTATGTCAATGTTATCTGGAAGGATCTTTGATAAAATTGATCCTACTCCATCCCAATCATTCCCTGAGACGGCCTTGAGGATATCCGACTCGACCACCCTTTGAAAGATCTCTCTGTTTTGCTCCTGAGAGAGCCCCATTTTTAGAATCTCCTTTCGCAACCGGCCCATAAAGATTAGAAAGGTTTCATATTCTCCTCCAAATCGCCCCTCCAGTTCTTCCCTTATCCCCTTTGCCAGGGCCGGGCTTTTCCCGGAGGTTGAAATGGCGATCAACAGATCTCCCCTTTTCAAAATCGAGGGGACAATAAAATTACACTCCAAGGGCTGGTCAACCGCATTGACCAACAACCCCCTTTTCCGGGCCGTCTCTGCGATTTCTCTGTTCAGTTGTCTATCATCGGTTGCGGCTATCACCAGGCAGACCTTGTCAAGGTATCGATCCTTGAACTCGTTGCCAACCAGCCGGACTGTGCCATCATCGACCAGTTTCTCAAGATCAGGGATCAGGTCTCTCGCAACAATATCTACTGAGGCCCCGAATTCCAGCAGGGTCTTTACCTTCCTGTGGGCCACATTGCCCCCTCCGGCCACGAGGGCCATCTTGCCGTCAAGCCTAATAAGAATTGGATAGAAGCCCATCGCCCACTACACGTACCTGTCCACCATGTCTGTAATAAATTTCTCCAGACCCTCATTCCCATCCCTGGATCTGATATCTTGAAGAAGTCTCTTAAGCTTTTGATAGGTCCCGGGATCCTGGCGCAGGTCGTCGGTGGATCGGTAGGCGCCCCCGCGACGTCCGACACGGTATATCAACCGTTCGGAGTCTGGCAGTTCCTGGTATTTTCGAATGACCTCCAGCATCTTTTCCTTATCTTCGGGAAGCCTTCCAGAGACCTCTTCTAGGAGGTTCATGATGTGATCGCTTGTAACCGTGCTGGTAATACCGTCCAGGGTGTCTATAAATAGCTTGATCTCCTCTGCCAGCATATCATCGGTTTGCATGGTAAAGCTGCCATCCTTAAGTTTCTGATACAAGGGGACACGATTCGGCACCCGGAGGCTGCGCAGCCGGATAAAATGTGGGTTGATCTGGTTGAGAGCCTTGGCAGTCTCTGTGGCATGCTCGCGCCACATCTCCTGGCCTCCCAGACCGGGCATCACATATTCGGAGAGTTCAAGTCCCGCCTCCATCACCTTTTGTCCTGCTCCGATATGTTGGGCAGCTGTAACTCCTTTCTTCATGAGTCTGAGAAGCGGGTCATAGGCGGTTTCAAGCCCTATGTGCACCCTGTCAAGACCTGCCTGGCAGATCTTCCTTAGAGAGTCCACGGATTTCCTCACGATTGTACGGGATCGGGAATAGGTGGTGACCCTTGTGATCTCAGGAAACTTGTCTCTCAGGAACTCCAGCACTTCCACCAGGTCCCTCGTCTTCATGATCATGTTATCGGCGTCCTGCAGAAAACAGGCCCCGGTTCCATAGTAGAGCCAGACTGCAATACTGCGGTAGCTCTCGCTATAATGGGAACTGCTCAGGATGGAACTGATCACCTGATCCGTCACCCTTCCGGCAGCGCCTAGCTTCCATGAAAGTGCCTTGATATCATTTGCGATATCCCTTGCTGTCTGGATATCTCCCTTGATCTCCTCTACGGTCCTCAGGGAAAATTTTCTTTTCTTGTACACCGGGCAGAACTGGCATTGATTCCAGGGACAGTTCCGCGTGAGTCTCAATAACAGGCTGCGTGCCTCATTGGGCGGCCTGATGGGACCCTGCTCAAAGCTGAATTGTCTTTGGCGCATTCCTTCCATTACCTCCCATCCCTTTTATCCTTTATGACAAAAATCGACGATAATATCAACATCCATTAATGCCCAAAAATGAGTTCAGAAAAGCATAGGGTTGCACCGTATCTTTTTGGTTCTCTTTTTGCACGCCTGATCAAGATTTCGTTTGCCACGACCTGGTGGTTCGTGTATAGTCCCTCCAGCCTAACCCGGCAATGCTCTGTCTTTTCATAGGGAGCGTTACCCACTTTTGCCAGTTATGGCCACCGCTTCCCTTTGCCGACCCTTACTTCAACAAGTGACCAAAATGACAAATTCAAATTCTTATTTGATGGAAAGTCTGGAAGAGGCTGTTCGACTCGAGCTCAAGACCGACCCAGGGATATTGCGAAATCAGGCCACGTGGTGCGGTCTGAGGCCTGGACTTCGGGTCCTCGATGTGGGGTGCGGTCCCGGTAAGACAAGCTCAATCCTCCACGAGATGATCCTGCCGGGTGGAGAACTGGTCGGATTGGATTTTTCAGAGGAAAGAATTGCGTACGCCAGGGAGCACTATGGCCAGAAAGCGGGTATTGCCTTTGAGGTTCGTGACTTTACGTTGCCGCTGGATGGGCTGGGATATTTTGACCTTATCTGGGTGCGTTTTATCCTGGAGTATCATCGAGCGGAAAGCTCTAAAATTGTTGAGAACCTAACAGCTTCCCTAAAGCCCGGTGGCACCCTTTGTCTGCTGGATCTTGACCACAATTGTCTAAACCATTACGAACTCCCCGTCGCGATGGAATCAATTCTATTTGAGGTCATGGACACACTGGAGAGGAAGTACAATTTTGATCCGTATGCCGGTAGAAAGCTCTATGCCTATCTATACGATCTGGGCTACGAGGATATCCAGGTGGAGCTGACAGCCCACCATCTTATCTACGGGGAGGTGAGGGACGTTGACGCCTATAACTGGCTTAAAAAGCTGGAAGTGATTTCAACAAAGGCCAAGGATGTTTTTGAGAAGTACCCCGGAGGCAGCGACAAGTTTTTTTCAGATTTTGTCACCTTTTTTGATCACCCCCGAAGGTTTACCTACACACCTTTGATCCTTTGCAAGGGTCTCAAGCCTGTTTGAGCTTGAGCGATCACACCGCCAAGACAACCTATGCGTCAGAAAACTGGTTGAATATCTCTATAAATCTCTTCTCGCACGACAAAAAGGCGTCTACCACCATCGGATCAAAATGCTTTCCCCTCTCTTCGGTTATCATAACTCTGACCATATCATGGGGGTAGGCGTTTTTGTAGACCCTTTTGGTAACAAGGGCATCATACATATCCGATAAGGCCACAATCCGGGCGGAGAGAGGGATCTCGTCCTCTTTGAGGCCATTCGGGTATCCGGTGCCGTCAAATTTCTCGTGATGTGAGAGGGCGATTTCGGCACTCATCCGCAGATAATCCGCCTTTGGATATCTCCTTAGCGCCTCACTGATTGTCTGATATCCGATCTGACAGTGTGTCTTCATGATCTCAAAGTCTTTGTCGTCATATCGTCCCGGCTTTAGCAATACAAAGTCCGGAATACCTATTTTTCCGATATCATGGAGGGGGCTCGTCAGAAAGATGTTTTCTATGAATAGATTGTCTATGTCTGGAGAAAGATCACGCGAACCGGCAATGGCTTCCGCCAGTGTCTTGGAGTAATATCGTATGCGTTCGAGGTGGTTACCCGTTTCCGGGTCACGTGACTCGGCCAGTTTGGCCATGGAAAATATAACGATGTCCCTGGTCAGGTAACCCAATATCCTTTCCCCTGCCCTTATTCTTACTGCCAGTTCTTCCTGTACAAAGGGCTTTGTAATAAAATCGTCCGCCCCGGCATCCATCCCCGAGACAATATCATTGACTTCCTTTTTTGAGGTTACCATTATGATAAAGGTGTACTGGCTTCCTTCTGATCCCCTGATCTTCCTGCACAATTGCAACCCGTCCATATCGGGCATTATCCAGTCGGTAATCACAATTCTGGGCATTTGGGTCTTCCAGATGTTCCACCCCTCTAAACCGTCCTTGGCGGTAACGGTTTCGTAGCCTAAAGATTCTATCAACACCTCTAATTTCTTCCGACTGACAAGCTCATCATCCACAATAAGGATTTTCATCTAGGACACCTTTTGCATTTTCAGGTTAGCTGCCTTTTTCTCGCTGTAGATTTCTAACCGACCAAATTCCTCTTCAAATCTTCGAAGGGCTTGATCAGCGCTTGCCAAGGCGCCCGATTTTCCCACCTTCTCAATTTCCAGTGCGAGTCTGGAGAGTTTTTCCGCCACCAAATTGGCGGCGCCCCCTTTGATGGAGTGGGCCTCCCTCCAGAGTCTATCGGCGTCTCCTGTGGATATGGCCTCACGCATGATCTGGATTTGCGATCGCAAGGTCTCCACAAATTCCTTTAGCACTTCAAGGAGGATTTCCTTTTTTCCCATAAATTCCTCCAGCGCTCTATCAAAATCCATTGGTTCGCCTGTGCCTTTTATGGGTTCAGGCCTAAAGACTTCTAAGGTAGAATCAGACGGGTCCGCACCTCCCACCCATTTCTTTACCGCCGCGAGGAGATCTATTCTCTTGACGGGTTTGACAATGTAGTCGTCCATACCCACATCAAGGCACTTTTCCATATACCCCTTTACGGCATGCGCTGTCATTGCCACGATTGGGACCCTCTCGCCCTTTTTGGAACGTTGTTCAAGATTCCTGATGGCCTTGGTAGCCTCATACCCGTCCATGACAGGCATCTGGATGTCCATCATGATAAGATCATAATGTTTTGCCTTGTAGGCCTCCACCCCCAGATAACCGTTTTCTGCCAGATCAACCTGATAGCCCGCCTCACGGAGATGAAATAAGGCCACCTGTTGATTGGTAGGGTAATCTTCCACAAAAAGGATCTGGCTCTTTTGTGGCGGTTTTTCTCCCACCATGTCCTCCACAACCTGCTCCGGCGGCACCTGCACTGTTGCATCTTTGCTGCCCCCACAGGCAGAAGCAATCACGTAATATAGTTGATCCCGCCTGACCGGTTTTCTCAGGTGCCCATCGACACCCAGGCTCGCCAAATCCATCTCCGACCTCATCCTGGTCGTGGAGGATAAGACAATAACCGGAATATCTTTATAGACATCCATTAGCCTGATCTCTTTCACTAGTTCATAACCGCTGAGCTCCGGCATTTGTAAGTCGGTCAAAATCAAATCAAAAGATTGATCCGCAGAAATGCCCTCACGCAGGATAGAAAGAGCCCCTTTGGCACCATTCGCCGTTGTGGGAACAGCCCCCCATGATCGGAGATACTCGCTCAAGACAAAGCGGTTGGTCTTGCTGTCCTCTACCACCAGCACCTTGAGTCCACTCAGGCCTGAACCTCTTTCTTCTGTGGCAATCTCCCGAGGTGTCTGTTTTTTGAGGGCAGCGGTAAACCAAAAAGTGCTTCCCTTCCCTTCCTCACTCTCTAAACCGATTTCCCCTCCCATCAATTCCGTCAGTTCCTTGGCGATGCTGGTCCCCAGGCCGGTCCCCCCATATTTTCTCGCGGTTGAATCATCCGCCTGGGTAAAGCTGTCAAATATGGTTGACTGTTTGGCCCTTGGTATTCCTATTCCCGTGTCCTTTACCCAAAAGCGGATCTTGAGACTTTCTTCGAACTCTTCTTCCATTTCACAATGAATGTAGATCTCTCCTTTCTGTGTAAATTTCACAGAATTACCGGAAAGATTCACCAATATCTGCCTCAGCCGTTCCGCATCACCAATCAATTGGGACGGGATCTGAGGGGACAAAAAGTATACAAACTCCAGACCCTTCTGACTCGCCCTGGGGGCTATGCTGTCGGCCAGATCCTCCATGAGCGTTTTTAGACTGAAGGGGATTTTTTCGAGCTCAAGCATCCCGGCCTCTATCTTTGAGAGATCCAGGATGTTGTTAATGATGTTGAGCAAGGAGTTGGATTCAATGCGAATGGTGTTGAAGATCTCCTTCTGTCTTTCATCGAGTTTCGTGTCCCTGATCAGTTCTGTCATGCCAATGATTCCGTTAAGGGGTGTTCTTATCTCATGACTCATATTTGCCAGGAATATGCTCTTGGCCCGGTTGGCTGTCTCAGCGGCTATCTTTGCCTGTCGTAGCACCTCGGCCTGCTTTCTCTCGGTTACATCCCTGACGACCCCCCTAAACCCGATGGGGCTTCCCTCCAAGTCGTGAATCAACATGGCGGACAACTCGAGATTTCGCTTGGTCTTGTCTTTCCGGATAATTTCACACTCGGTGACCTCCGCACGTCTTCCGGTGCGGTATATTTGATTGAAAAATTGATACATCCTTCGCGCCGTCTGAGGATCTGTGTAACCGCGGTTATTCATTCCCATAAGCTCATTACGCGGATAACCCAATATGCTGCAAAGAGAGTCGTTAAAAAAAGTGAAGTTTCCGGCCAGATCGGTTTCAAAGTAGCCTTCTGCTATGCCTTCGAGGATGGTTCGGTATTTCTCTTCACTCTCTTGGAGTTTTTGAAACGACATGGCCCCGACAATATTCAGGGCTGTCTGCGAGGCAAGTCCCATCAAGAGATTCATGTCGCTCTGAGTAAGGGGACGTTTTGACCTGATATTATCCACTGCCAGTATGCCCAAAGATTCCTTTTCATAAACGATGGGTACACAGATCAATGACTTGACCCCCATTTTCCGGGCCAGTTCTTGGCTCCTTTCGGAAAAATTGTCTTTTATCTCATTAACGTCATTTATCAGATAGGCCTCCTGCTTCTTAAAAGACAAGACAAAGAGACCTCTGGATTCGGGGTTGTCGAGATGGAGTCTGGTCTTTTCCAGCAAGTTTTCCTGTTCTTTGGTGTAACCATATCCGGCGCTGAAGAGAAGCCGCGTATTTGCCTTGTTGGGAAGCATGATCATTCCACGATCAAAATCCAGGCGTTTTTCCATCACACCCACAACGGCCCTGACAAGCTTATCAATATCGAGAATGGTGGAAGTGGCCTGACCGATCTCTTGGACGAGCAATGCGTTGTTGTAACGGATATTTGATTCATCGAGGAGCTTTTTAGCCGCGTCCCCCTGGAACTTAATGGTCTCGGCCAACTCCCTTCTTTGCAGCAATTCTGAATAAAAAAGAAGTGACATATTTCCCAATGCGCAAATGAGAACAAACGTGATCCAGGTCCACAGGGACAAGAAAAAGACAAGCCCCACGGAAAGACAACAGGTGGTGACAAAAATATAATTCCGTAACAGTCTCCAGCGATGTGAAGGGGTTTTTTCCCACGAGATGATATAACGACAGTGTTTATCCCCTTTGTGGAAGCAAGAAGGGTGCTCTGTCTTGGCATACTCGCCCGTTAGCCATTTTGCCAGGGCCTCGAATGTCCCTATCCGATTTTCACATTGGTACGGCTTTTCATTGACTTCGGGCTTGGGGGTGGAAATAATTTCCACTCTATTTGATCTGAGTCTCTTTGCCTTGACATCTGCACCACGGCTCATTAAGGGATAGAGCTTTCCCATTATCAGATATATGGCACTCAGACTCACAAATCCCAAGGTGTATTGTTTTGCAGCCCCCAGGCCCTCTGAGGATGCTGCAAAACGGCCTGCTTCTCTGGCTATGCGAGGATTACCCGTCTTATCAGCAACGCACTCGTGAAAACGATCGACCTGCCCCTGTGTGAACCAGTGGGCACCATCCTGAACCTCATGGATAGTCATGCCAGAATATTTCATTATGGCATCCATATCCAAATTCGGGTAATGGCGATTTAGGTACTCCACATAAGTCCTGATTATCCGGCTATTGTATAAGGGCTTGGTATCCATGGGATCTATTCTGGAGGCATGTAGAATATTCCCTCTATAGAGCAAAACCATACGGGATTTCAAGTATCATCCCACAAAAATGCTTCTTTGACCTCAAAGAGGGTCTGTGACGTTCTTAATCACCATATTTGCCATCGGCAAAAAGGCATCTTGGAGGATGCGGTGAGGTCACAGGTCCAGTGAGAAAAAAAGGGGGTTACTCATATCTCACCCGGAATTTTCGTTGGACATATTCCATGAAGAGATCAACGTGACGGGCGTTATATATCCATAACTGGTATTGCTTTTCATAAGGGATAGAGTTGGCTCTGACATACTCAGTAGGGTAGAACATGATGGGGACCTTTTCCATACGATATGTACCGATCAGCTTCCCGATGGCCATTGAAAGGATGTTCCAAGGGAGATTTGTGGGACTGGTGACCAGGACTTTTATGCTGTTTAACAATTCTGAGAGATTGACCCCAAGGTCTGATTGATTTAGGATCAAGACGGCCTTCAGTTCTTCCCCGTGTTTGAGCGAATAAATCCTCCATTTCCGGCAAAACCCGAGGCGATCATACACTTCTCCCAGAGACTCCTTAACAAGACCCTTTTGCCCCAGAGCTAAAGCATCCATAAGCAGCCCCCCCGAATGAGTACTGTAAAATCGGCTCAGCGTTCGCAAATCGGCCGCTGAGGATTCCTTGACCGACCATCCTTGGGGGACATCGGTAACGAGGGATTGAGTTGTATAGGGGAGATAACAAAAGAGATCCATGGAGCAAATACGCGGGTCATTTTGGTACCGTGCGAATCCACCAAATACGCGGTCGGGGAACTTGTTCTCCGGTCGAAAATAAACCATCATGTATCCCATTTTTAAGGAGGGAAATCGGTGCATATCTTTTAGATAGTAAATAATATGTTTCAACACTGCCAAACCCGCCGATCGGCCACCCAGAGGTCTTGCAGCCTGATGTTGGATCAACCAGGCTCGCTCATAGGCCCTCACCATTGAGATATGGGAATAGATTCGCCCGCCTTTCTGATAGATGAAGTGTCTTGAAATTTCCGGGCACTCTTCGTAGAGTTTTCGATAGGTTTCCCTAAGGGTGTCTTTCTTGGATTGAATCTGTCCGTATTTTTTGGGATAGACAAAGCCCGTATCGAAAAAGAATTCCCAAAGCCTATTCATATCGACCCTGTTGGAAATTTGTGCATATGGATCCTTTGAACTCACCAACAAGTGGGCCAAAAGACTGTACGAGTCGATATCCATATCAAGAATGGCGAGGCCATACCGGAACCCATTATCGGCCTCATCTGAGCGGTAGATTACCTGTGCTTTGCACTTCATTTTTAGGGCACCGCCAAAACTAATCGTCAGTCCCGGAATAACCATTCCTGCTACCAGGCTACTTTCACCTGGTTGCTCATAAAGAGAGAATCCAGAAGTTGAGATATCGAAAACCTCCCCTTGAAATCGTTTTTCACAAAGAGGGTGATCAAAATCAAGAATGGCTGGCGGTTTCAGTTGCTGCCTGGGGTTACGGGTGCTTTTCTTGTCAAAACGCCTAATCTCTTTTTGGGCAGGTGCTAACACAATATGCCCATGAAAAGACCCCTCACCTTGCCGAACGAATCGGCAAGGACCCTCAAAAATTGCTTGCTGATTTTTTTTCAAACACACCGTGAATGGTGCATCTAGATCGCAAGATTGAACAGCTGAAAGCGAATCTGACTCCAAACTGACGCGAAACGCAAAGGCGTTAAAGTCCAACAGCTCTCCTTTGGCTTCAAGTGCACCTTGGCTCAATTCTACCCCCACATTCCGGGAGAGGTATCGCATCGCCTTTCGTCGCTCTATTGCATAGCTTGTTTCCGGTAGTTTCACCCTAAGGCATTCGCTGTTTACACGCCACATTGTGGCAGGAATCATTAAGAGATCTTTGCCCTTGTCAATGACGAGATGTTGAAGTTTCCAGTCCCTTAGGTCTGTATCCGGTCGCATCTCAAGAGGCCAGCGGCAGGTCACTTCTTCGCCAAGGCAGGGCTCTGGATATGCCTTCAGGAGGATGCTGTCTCGATAGTCGGGATGTCGAAGGTTGGCAAGGAGATGTTCACCCTGAAAGTGCATAAAATTAAGTGTATTTGTAACATTTTTCTTATCGACTGGCTTAGAGTCCCCCGTATCAAAAATCAGGTCTTGGTGCCGGAAAACGCATGAGCCAACAGGATATGACTCGTTAGGCGCAAATGAAGTAGACTCCTGTGTGTATATGGTTCTTGTAGATTCACCTCTTTCCATTTTGCCCTCCTCACGTCGTGAATAAGGGAATTTCCTTTTGTTGGTTCCAAAACTCCTGTTTTTTCTTGCGCTTAGCAATTGCCATGCCATTTAGATAATTGATTGAATTTATTGCGGTTTCAATCAAGACTGATTTTTTCGTGCATCAAGATTAGGGCATAGCTGTTGCACTTTTGGTCTATTTTGCGTAATTTTTCAAAAACTTGGGATTTTGAATGGTTTCTGGCGTGGCATCGGGTCTTTTTTTCCAGTTGTCACGCATTTTCCGTACCTTATGAGATGTAACCATTTTTGAGTGTAATAATTTTTCTTGTAAAATAGATGCGTTGGAAAGAGGGAGATAGATTCAAGCAATCTATCTGTTATTTTTAACAATATCGCTCTTTCCGTATTAACTGGAAGGGGGTTGCGCCAGATGTGATGGAGATCGGTGGGTGGGTGTTCAGATTCTATCAAGGTCTGTTTTTGTGGCCCTTGAAAATCGGCCAAAACATATCTCCGATGGCCTTGAGTTCGCTACAACCCAGGATTCTGGCAGTCAGAAAATAGATGATCATCCCGATTGCAATCAGTGCAGCCAGGCCTGCTGCCAGTTTCCACAATCCAGGGTTCGCACCGGTCATTGGCCACCGGGGGTATAGATAGAAAAGCCCTACTCCCATAGTCACCGCTGAAACAACGGACTTTGAGGCCGAGACAAGGATTGGTTTCAACTCTCCGAGATTGATCTTTTTCTTTAAGAAAAAGATCAAGAGACAAAACTGTAGAGATGACGCCAAGGTCAAGGCAAGCGCGAGCCCGCCATGTCTTAGGGGCCCCATAAGGGCCAGGCTAAAGACCAGATTGGCCGCTGCTGCAATAATTGCCACCTTCACCGGGGTCTTTGTGTCCTGGAGGGCATAGAAGGCGGAAACCATCACCCTAATTCCGGAAAAGGCCCAGAGACCGAGGGAGTAGAAAAACAGGGCCTTGTTTGTCATCAGGGTGGAGTGGATACCAAACGCCCCCCGTTGAAACAGGACTCGAACGATCGGTTCCCCGAGGACGATCAAGCCGACTATGCAGGGCAAGGTGATAAAGAAGACCAGACAAAGACTGTAGCTTACGGTGTTTTGAAACTCATTTAGGTCCTTCATAGCGGCCTGGATTGAAAGGGATGGAAGGGCCGCTGTACTAATGGCTATGGCAAAAACCCCTAAGGGAAATTGAACGAGTCGGTCGGCATAGTAGAGCCAGGAGACGCTCCCCTCTGCGAGGAATGTGGCCAAGAGAGTACCTATAAATTGGTTAAATTGGTATACTGCAGAGCCAACAATGGCAGGAAGCATGAGAAGCCCGATCCGCTTCACGGCCGGGTGGCCAGGCTGCCAGATGGGGAAGATCTTGAGCCCTTGTCTGAGGACCCAAGGGATCTGGAGGCCCACCTGCAGGATACCCCCGATCAAAACACCCAGTGCGATCCCCACAATCGGTTGGGGACAGTGAGGGGAAACAAAATAAGCGGCCGCTATGATGCCGACGTTTAGAAAGATGGGGGCGGCTGCGGGTGCCCCGAAATGCCGTAGCGAGTTTAGGACACCCATAAAAAAGGCCACCAGGCTGATAAAAAAGATATAGGGAAAGGTAATCCGCGTCAGGAGGACGGTCAATTGGTACTTATCCCCCGACCCGCCGAATCCAAAGGCCTGTATCCTGACTATCCATGGTGACAGAAAAACCCCAAGAAGGGCCACCACGGCAAGAATAAGGGCAAGAAGGGTCAGAATCGTCCTTGCCAGGTCAAACGCGTCCTGTTTGCTCCTTTGGGTCAGGTATTCGGTAAAGACAGGAATAAAGGCAATGGTCAGGGAGCCTTCCGCAAAAAGCCGTCTCAGGAGATTGGGGATGCGGAATGCCACAAAAAAGGCATCAGCCGCCATCCCCGATCCAAAAAAACGCGCCAAAACCATGTCACGGACAAGGCCCAAAACGCGGCTAATAAGGGTGAAGAAACCAACCACCCCTGCTGCACGGCTGACCTCACTTTGCTCAGATTTAGTGGATATCGAACGCGGCACAGAAAACTCTTGACATATAGAAGCGATTTATTTAAAAAGACAATTTAATATTGACGAAGCAGGGACTTTTTCTCAAGCCCTGCGGAGCACATAAAATCGTTTAAGGAGGTCCAAGCTTGGCGACCCACAAATCAGCCCTCAAAAGGGCGAGACAAGACGAAGTCAGAAGAATCAGAAACAAGGCCTATAAGAGCAGAGTCAAGAAAGCGATTAAGGAAGTCAGGGCTGCTATTGCCAGCAAATCACCGGATCAGGCCGAAAAGAAGCTTACGGATGCCGTCTCTTTGATCCAAAAGACGGTATCCAAGGCCGTTATCCACAAAAACCAAGCCTCCCGAAAAATTTCCCGCTTAGCACGTCAGATCAACGAACTCAAGACAGCCTGAAAATATATCAGTGACAGAGGGATATCACTACATTCTCAAGGACCAGATTGGGGAGGGAGCCGGATTTTATGAGGCCATCGGCGCGGTACAGAATATCAAATGCCCGCTCAAGATCATCTCCACTCCAGAGCCTTGCCTGCCGGACTATTTTTTCCACCAGATACTCCGGCACCCCTGCCTTGGCTGCCACCTGGGAGGCATGTCCACCCTCTTCGATAACAGTTCTGGCCTGCCACAATATGCGCATTTGGCGGATAAGCATCCCCAACAACCCCAGAGATGACTGGGCATCTCCCATTTCCAGAAACCTCTGCAACACCGCTATGGACTGACCACAGCGCTTAAACGACACCTGATCCATCAGTTCGAAGATGGTATAGGTGCGGCTGTGGATGGCCAGGGCCTTTGCCTCCTCCAACCCGACCGGGGCTTCTCCATAACAGACATAGAGTTTTTCTAGCTCGGAGAAAAGATCCATAAGCCGGTTTCCAACAATCTCCTGGAGATAGGCACAGGCATCCCTCTTGATATTCAACCCCAGGTCCTTGGCGATCTTCATGATCCATGGCATAACCTGGCGATCATATAGATTCCTGAAATTGACGGCCCTTCCGAGCCCCCTGATCTTCTTGTAGAAGGCCTTTCTGAAGTCTGCCTTGGATGAGACAAAGATCAGGCAAGTGGATTCTGTGGGATCATCAAGATAGGCAATAAAGCGCTCGAGGGCTCCGGTGGAGATGCCTTCGGTCCTTCGAACAATAATGAGCCTCCTGTGGGATACAAAGGGGAGGGTCCTTGCTGCATCAATAATCTCGGCCGGGTCGAGCTTTCCGCCATTTCCCCCATAAAAGATGTGAACGTTAAGATCCCTGGCTTCTTCGGGGATAAGGGTTTGGCGAATCCCGTTCAGGACCCTTTCCAAGAGGAATTCGTTTTCCCCATGGAAGAGATAGAATGGGAACAATTGCCCCTTTTCCAGGTGGTCCAAGACTTCTTCGGGTCGCAGATCCCCTGGCATCAAAACCTTTCCATGGTCTTTAGATAGAACCTCTGGGCGAAGAGCTTGGCAATGCTTTCCGTGGCCTTTTTCTGGTTATATTGGGTCCTGAGGGGATCCGTGTTTACGTCATAGGCGGCCTTTTCTTCCATATTGTTCTCTGACCAGATGACCTTTCCTGTCTTGCTGTCCAGCAATTTGGCATCCAGTTTGATTATCAACCAGCGGGAACCCGTCTCCTCGTAGCTATAGGTGCGGCCCTGGATAGTCTTCTGGGTTGTCCGATAACCGATGGGTTCAGTCCAGATCTTGCTGACACGTCCGATCAGGACCATGGCAGCCTCAGCCTTTGAGGTCAGAGGGATCTTTGAGCGGCTGACAAACTCCCTGCGGATGACTTGCGTAAAGTCCCCTTCAAAGCCCAACCAGGAAGAGGGGCTCGCCATAAGAGGGATGGATAGGCTCTTTATCTGGAGTCCGCCCATGGGTCTATCGGTTGCCTGGAGATGATAGCCGCAACCCGCCACCATCCAGATCAACAAAAAGAAGCAAAGATATGTCCTTGTTCCATTGTGTCTCATCACTGCTTTTTCCGACCCTGAAGATCTGCCCTCCTGCCAGGGTGTCCCCTCAAACCACGATATTGATCAGCTTTTTCTGTACCACAATGACCTTTTTGATCGCCTTCCCCTCGGTGAAGCGCTGGACTCTCTTGTCTGCCAACGCCTCGGCCTCGATTTGGTTTTCGCTATAGGAAACCGGTACCTGGATCTTGCTTCTCAACTTCCCATTTACCTGGAGCACGACCAGTCTTTTCTGCGTCTTTAGGGCCTCCTCAAGGTGTTCAGGCCAATGGACCCCCAAAAGATTCTGCTTATGGCCAAGCATGTTCCACAGCTCCTCGGTAATATGGGGGACAACCGGCGAAAGCAGGACTATCCCTGACTCCACAGCCTCCCGTATCACCGACCATGCGATTTCATCCTTTTCCTCTTCGCTATTTAGGAACTGATTGATTTCATTGACCAGTTCCATGATTGCCGCAATAGCCGTATTAAAATGAAAGCGATTTTCGATATCCTCTGTCACCTTTTTGATGGTGTGGTGGCTTTTCCTGTGGACGACATGGAGAGGCCCTGACAGGGCCCCTTGCCCTTGATAGCGAGTCACACGCCTAAGGCTATCAATATGATCAACCACCAACCGCCAGAGTCGATTGAGAAAACGATATGATCCCTCAACCCCCTGATCGCTCCACTCCAAGTCCCTGTCGGGGGGAGAGGCAAATAGACAAAACATCCGGATGGTATCAGCACCATATTGATCGATCAGATCCTGCGGATCCACCACGTTCCTCTTGGATTTTGACATCTTGACGGTGTTACCGGTTTTGATCCGGGTCTGACAGTGGACACAGAGGCCATCTCTGACCTCATAGGGGTAAAGGAGACCGTGCCTTTCGCATTCCTGGGTCTCCTTACAGACCATTCCCTGTGTCAACAGTCTGGTAAACGGTTCGTCTACCCTGAGATAGTCATAGTCCCTCAGCACTTTGGTATAAAAACGGGAATAAAGGAGATGGAGGATGGCATGTTCAATGCCCCCGATATACTGATCCACAGGCATCCAGTAATCCACCCTCTCTGAATCCAGCGGGCCCTGGTCGTAATCAGGGCAGGTGTATCGGTCGAAATACCAGGAGGATTCTACAAAGGTGTCCATGGTATCTGTTTCACGCCTGGCCCCACCCTTGCACTTAGGGCAGATGGTTTCATAGAAAGAGGGCTCAAATGGCAGAGGGGAACCGCCATTTGGTCTCATATCCAGATCCAGCGGAAGGACTACGGGAAGGTCCTCTTCAGGCACCGGTACTGTTCCGCACCGATCACAGTAAATGATGGGAATGGGCGCCCCCCAATAACGTTGTCGTGAGATACCCCAGTCCCTGATCCTAAAGTTCTCTGTCTTGTGACCCATTCCCTTTGATTCCAGATATTCGGCAATACTATCCAAGGCCGCCAGGTTCGGTTGTCCGTTGAATGGTCCGGAATTCACCAGGGTCCCCTCACCCACATAGGCCTCCTCCATCGTCTCTTCGTCCAGGTTTCCATCCGGCGGTTGAATGACCACCCTGAGTTTGAGACCATATTTCTTTGCAAATTCAAAATCCCGTTGATCATGGGTAGGGACGGCCATAATC
Organism: uncultured Desulfobacteraceae bacterium; assembly: GCA_964639275.1. Lineage (GTDB taxonomy): Bacteria > Desulfobacterota > DSM-4660 > Desulfatiglandales > Desulfatiglandaceae > CAZXCQ01. Next base: position 18,244 of record CAZXCQ010000033.1, read on the forward strand.
GCCCCGGTACCATACTCAAACAGGACAAAATTGGCCACAAATATGGGGACCTTCTCCGCCGTTACCGGATTTACACAATATCTCCCCGTAAAGACCCCTTCCTTGACAGTAAAATCTGCGGTTCGCATGTAGCTATCTATCTTCAGGGTCCGTTCCACAAAGTCTAACACTTCCTTTTCCTGGGGCAGACCCTTTACAATCTCCTTGACCCAAGGGTGCTCCGGGGCAAAACACAGAAAGGTCGCTCCGTAGACTGTATCTTGCCGTGTGGTAAATGTCTCGATAACCTTCTCAGAACCATCCAAGGGAAACCGGATGATTGCCCCATGGCTTTTCCCGATCCAGTTCTTTTGCATGGTCAAGACCCTTTCAGGCCACCCCGGAAGCCTTTCGCAATATTCAAGGATCTCATCGGCATACTCGGTTATCTTCAAAAACCAGCTGTCCATCTCCTTTCTGGTCACTTCCCTGTCGGTATGGCGCCAGCACCGGCCATCCTCCACCTGTTCATTAGCGAGGACACTCTGACAGCTTTCACACCAATTGACATGGGTCTTCTTCTTGTAGGCAAGCCCTTTCTTATACATCTTTAGGAATACCAGCTGTTCCCAACGATAATATCTTGGATCACACGTGGCCAGTTCACGATCCCAGTCGTAGCTAAAACCCATCCTCTTGAGTTGTCTCTTCATTGCGGCTATGTTATCGAAGGTCCACTTGGCAGGATGGGTATTGTTCTCTATGGCCGCATTCTCTGCAGGCATTCCAAAGGCATCCCATCCCATCGGGTGTAAGACATTTTTGCCCCGCATCCTCATGTATCTGGCCACCACGTCTCCGATGGTATAATTGCGTACATGGCCAATATGGATCCTTCCGGAAGGATAGGGAAACATCTCCAAAAGGTAGTATTTTTCTTTTGAGGGATCTTCGATGGACTTGAACAAACCTTCTTTTTCCCAAAAGGCCTGCCACTTCGATTCCAATCTCTGGGGATCATACTTCATGGTCTACAACGCTCCGACCTCTTATTGTCCTTTTTTTAAACGACCCTCCTGAACCAGGGTATTGTATATATTGTCCAGAATTCCATTAATAAAACTGCCGGACTCTTCCGTGCCAAACTTCTTCCCTATTTCCACAGCTTCGTCAATGGAGACCTTGGGAGGGATCTCCTCCATGCACAGTATTTCAAAGGTAGCCATCCGGAGTACCGATCGATCCACATATGGCATACGCTCCAGCCGCCAGTTCTTGGATGCACGAATGATCAGACTATCCAGCTCTGCCTTCCTATCACATACCCCGAATACCAATTCCTTTGAGAATGGCTTGACAGACTCCCCGTGACCAAAACATTTACACACCCGGTCAAACGCCTCCTCCGGGTCGCTGGGGTTTATTTCCAAGTGAAAAAGAACCTGAATGGCAAGTTCTCGGGCCTTTCGTCTCTTACCCATCCCTTTAAGCAAATGTATGGATTCTGAGAAAACGTATCAAATCAGCGTTTTTCAAGACTGACAGTTGGACAGGGGGAGATAACAGAATCGGTTACTGTAATTCCCTCAGGAGGTTGACCATCTCGATGGCCGCCATGGCGGCCTCATAGCCCTTGTTCCCCGCCTTTGACCCTGCCCTCTCAATGGCCTGTTCCAGGTTGTCTGTGGTCAAGACACCAAAGGTGATAGGGATGTCGCCTTCCAGCGCAACGCTTGCGATTCCCTTTGAAACTTCGGCTGCCACATATTCGAAATGCGGCGTGGCACCCCTTATGACCGCGCCAATGCAGATCACTGCATCATACTGACCCGTTCGGGAAAGCCTCTTTGCCACAACCGGGATTTCGAATGCCCCGGGGACCTTTACAAGCAACAGCTTTTCCTCATCGGCGCCGTGTCTTCGCAAGGCATCTATGGCCCCATCTGCCAGCCTGGAACAAATGAAATCATTAAACCGACTCACAATAATCGCAAACCGAAAACCTTCGGCCGACAGCCGTCCTTCCACTATATCGGGCATATGCACCCCCTTCCAAAAAATGCCATAAATCGCCCATCCGAGATTGGCCTCTACCCCCCAATCTGTTTCATCAGGTGCCCAAGCTTTTGGCATTTGGTCAGAAGATATTCTCGGTTTTCTGGCCTTGGCTCGCACTCCAGAGGGACTCTTCCGGTCACCCGCAGTCCATAACCTTCAAGGCCGACGATCTTTTTGGGGTTATTGGTGATCAACCGCATCTTCTTGACACCGAGGGCGGCCAGGATCTGTGCCCCCACCCCGTAATCCCTCAAATCGGCCCTAAAACCCAGCTCCTTGTTCGCCTCAACCGTATCCATACCCTTGTCCTGTAAGGCATAGGCCCTTAACTTGTTTGCTAGGCCAATGCCCCTTCCCTCCTGTTGTAGATAAAGGATGACCCCCAGACCTTCCTCACGAACAATTGCCATAGCCTCCCTGAGCTGCTCACCGCAGTCACAGCGATAGGAGCCGAAGACATCTCCGGTCAGGCACCCGGAGTGGACCCGCACCAGGATCTCCTTTTCAGAATCAATTTCGCCCATGACCAGTGCCAGGTGTTCATAATCATCAATATCGTTTACAAAGGCAATCGCCTTAAACTTGCCGTAAGGGGTAGGCAACACCGTCTCTGCCGCCTTGTGAACAAAAGATTCGGTACGCATGCGGTGCGCGATCAGGTCGGCCACGGTGGCGATCTTAAGCCCATGTTTCTCACCAAACTTATGAAGGTCTGGCATCCTGGCCATGGTGCCGTCGTCTTTCATAACCTCGCAGATCACGGCCGCTGGCTTCAGACCAGCAAGACGGGCCAGGTCCACCGAACCCTCCGTCTGACCGCTCCTGAACAAGACCCCTCCCCTTCTGGCCCTTATGGGAAAAACGTGCCCCGGTTGAACAAGATCATCCGGCCTGGCATCGTCGGCCACGGCCGTCAAGATGGTGTGGGCCCTGTCCGCTGCCGATATCCCTGTTGTCACGCCCTGCCGCGCCTCTATGGAAATGGTAAAGGCAGTCTTATACGCGGAACGGTTATCATAGACCATGGGGGGAAGCTTTAGTCTTTCCACAATCTCCGGGCTCAGGGCCAGACAGATAAGCCCGCGACCATATTTGGCCATAAAATTGATGGCCTCCGGTGTAACCCTTTCTGCCGCAATGGTAAGATCCCCTTCGTTCTCCCTGTCCTCGTCGTCTACGAGGATTGCCATCTTTCCTTCTCTGATGTCTTCCAAAACTTCTTGAATAGTTGCAATTCTCATATCAATCACCAAACCCTTGTTTTACAAGCATCTCGACGTCAATACCCGAAGACGTATCCCTTTGCTGCTTTTGTCCGGCCCTCAGGAAGAATTTTTCAATATATTTCCCGATCAAGTCCGTCTCCAGGTTGACCAGGTCCCCAACCCTTTTCTTTAAAAGGGTCGTCTCCCTGGCGGTCTGAGGTATGATGTTCACCTCAAAAAACCTCTCCTCGCAGCGATTGATGGTCAGGCTGATACCGTCGACCGCGATCGACCCCATTTCGATGGTATACCTTGAAAGCCGCCGGTCAATCCCTATCCTCAAGAGCCAGAAACCCCGTCTGGGCTCCTTTTTCAGGATCGACCCTGTTCCGTCCACATGACCGGAGACCAGGTGCCCCCCCAATCGATCCGTCGGCCTCAAGGCCCTCTCCAGATTCACTTCGCTGCCCTCACGAAGGAGCCCCAGGGTGCTTCGCGAAATGGTCTCTCCAGAAACATCCATGGTCCAGGCACCTTTCTTGATGTCCGTTACGGTCAGACAGACACCGTCAACACACATACTGTCGCCCACCCCACAGTCGCTTAATTCAAAAAGAGGGGTAACGGTCACTCTCATATGATCTTGAGTGCGACGAATATCCTTTATCTTCCCAATCCCTTCTACCAGACCGGTGAACATCTGTTGTTACCCGTTTTTGGGTAGCGGTCTCTTCTCCCTACCGGTAATCAGGATATCCCACGGTGAGGATGTCCCCGCCAAAACGCCTCATCTCAAGGTCCCTCAAGCCCAGGCAATCATCCATCGTCCTTGCCCCCGGCCCGCTGGCCATGGAAATGCCATCATCCCCACCCAGGAGTTTCGGGGCGGTGAAGATAAAAAACTTGTCGATCAGCCGCTCCCGGAGCATAGAACCGATGATCGAGGCGCCCCCCTCCACCAGGAGTGTCATCACGGACCTTTCCCCCAATATATCCATCAAGGCCCCCAAGTCAATTCTTTCACCCTTGAGAGGACAGGTGAGCAAGGAAACCCCTTTCTTTTGATATCTCTCTAGTTTCTCAGGGGGGGTATGCGCGCCAGTTACAATCAGGGTCTGTGCGGTGGATTTATGGTCCAAGACCTTGGCGTCCAGGGGTATCCTCAGATTCGTATCAACGACAATCCGTAACGGGTCTCTGCCGCGCCGCCCTTTAAGGCGCGTCGTAAGCGAAGGGTCATCAGCAAGTACCGTGCCAACGCCGACCATCAAGGCGTCTACCTGGTTCCTCAGCCCGTGGACAAAGTGCCTTGATCCTTCATTGGTGATCCATTTGGAATCTCCCGTGGCTGTGGCTGACCAGCCATCTATGGTGAGGGCCGATTTGACGATCACAAAAGGTCGTCTGTGGAAAAGAAACTTTAGGTAGGCTTCATTCAACCGGCGGCATTCGGATTCCATGACACCGGCGTCCACTTCAACCCCATTTGTTCTTAGAAATTCAGATCCACCCCCTGAGACCTCGGTATTGGGGTCCCTCATGCCAACCACCACCCGCTGGACGCCACTTCTGAGGATGGCCTCGGTACACGGTGGCGTTCTTCCAAAGTGATTACACGGCTCCAGGGTCACATAAAGGGTAGCTCCCGGGGCCTGTCCCCCTAGTTTGGACAAGGCCTCCACCTCTGCGTGGGGAAGACCGGCCCTGTGATGATAGCCCCGGGCCACGATTTTCCCTTCCTTAACAATCACAGCCCCCACAACGGGGTTGGGTGAGGTTCGCCCCAGGCCTTTCCGGGCCTGGCGTAAGGCCTCCCTCATGAACTTTGAATCCCATTCGCCCAAGACCGACCCCTGAACCCTTCAATTCAAAGACCTGCCAATCCTTATCCGTCCCCCTTTTCTTGCCTTGACTTGAGGATATCCTCCAGTTCGGCCATGAATTCATTAATATCCCTGAACTGTCTGTAGACGGAAGCAAACCTGACATAGGCGACTTCGTCCCACTCCCTAAGTTCGTTGATTACCTTTTCCCCTACCTCTGAACTCTCAACCTCTCTTACCCCTTGTTCTTGAAAATGGAGTTCCAGAGAGTCAGCAAATTCTTCGATTTTTCTCATACTGATGGGGCGTTTTTGACAGGCCTTGCGAATTCCAGAGGTGATCTTCTCCCGATTAAAGGCCTCGCGCCGGCCATCTTTCTTGACCACCATGGGGAGGACATCTTCGAGCTTTTCGTAAGTGGTAAATCTCCTCCCGCATCCCAGGCATTCCCGGCGTCTTCTTATACTTCTTCCGTCCCTGTTCAGCCGTGAGTCGACCACCTTATTGTTTATCTTCGCACAATAGGGGCATTTCATGGACCAAACCTCACAATCTCAATCTTGGCCTCTGCCAGCATCTGATCGGCCAAGGGGTCATCATAACCCTGCTCACAACAGACCTTTGTGATCCCCGCATTGATGATCATCTTGGAACAGATTACACAGGGCCTATTGGTACAATAAAGGGTAGATCCTAAGATGGGAATACCGTGATAAGCCGCCTGAATAATGGCATTCTGCTCTGCATGGAGTCCCCGGCAGAGTTCATGTCTTTGACCGGATGGGACAGATGAGTCCTCTCTCAAGCAGCCGGTCTCATCACAATGTCTCAGGCCGGCAGGGGCCCCATTGTAGCCCGTAGCCAATATCCTTCTGTCTTTAACTAAAATGGCGCCCACATGACGCCGCAAACAGGTGGATCTCTTGGCCACCGTCTTGGTTATGGCCATAAAGTACTCGGGCCAGGAGGGTCTGGTCAAATCGGGCTCCTTAAAAGACTCCGGGGCGGAAGATACAAGATAGAGGGCTAAACCATCCCTTTAGTCGATCTGTTCTACTCTGCGTTGATGTCGTCCCCCCTCAAAAGGGGTATCTAAAAATAGATCCACCATCTCAAGGGCAAGTCCTACACCAATCACCCGCCCGCCCATAACCAACATGTTGGCATCATTGTGCAGTCGGCCCATACGGGCCGTATAGAGGTTGTGGCAAAGGGCCGCCCGTACCCCCTTGTAGCGATTGGCCACAATACTCATGCCCAGCCCTGTTCCACAGATCAGAATCCCCTTATCGAATTCACCATTTGCGACCGCTCGGGCCACATCATGAGCCACCAAGGGGTAATCGGCTGGATCTGGACCAAATATACCCCTATCCGTAATAGTGAAACCCGGCAACCTCCCCAGATGGACCTTGCAGGCCTCCTTTAGCTCAAACCCCCCATGGTCTGCGCCAACAACGATATCCATACAACCTTTTCTCCGATGGGTCTCTCCAAGGTGCCGGACCGGGCGACCCGTTGGGGCTCATAGACCCCATGCCACACCAGAATCCATTACTCCCCGGGTTTTTGAGAAATTACGGCTCAAAGGCCTTTAAGATCAGACAGGCGTTTGTACCGCCAAACCCAAAGGAATTTGACATGGCGGTTGTGACCTTAGCCTGTCTCGCCACATTGGGGACATAGTCCAGATCACATTCAGGATCAGGGGTCTCATAGTTGATTGTAGGGGGAATAACACCGTGCTTGACCGTAAGTGCCGTATAGATAGCTTCTATACCCCCCGCGCCGCCGAGGAGATGACCGGTCATAGACTTGGTAGAGCTAATCGCAAGTTTGTAGGCATGCTCACCAAATACGGCCTTTATGGCTTTGTTCTCCGAAAGGTCATTGAGCCGGGTAGAGGTGCCATGGGCATTGATATAATCAATCTGATCAGGTCGTAGGCCCGCATAATCCAGTGCCATCTTCATACAGCTGATGGCCCCTTCGCCTTCAGGTTCCGGCGCAGATACATGATAAGCGTCGCCGGTCAGGCCATAGCCGACCACCTCTGCATAGATATCGCATCCCCTTTCAAGCGCCTGGCCAAGCTCTTCCAGAATAAGAATGCCCGCACCTTCTCCCATTACAAAACCGTCTCGATTTAAGTCAAAGGGGCGCGAGGCCTTCTCCGGCGCGTCATTTCTCGTGGAAAGCGCCCTCATGGAACAGAAGCCGCCAAGCGCCAATGGTGTTACCACCGCCTCTGATCCCCCTGCAATAATGGCATCCGAAATACCCTCCCTGACCAGTCGAAATGCCTCTCCCACAGCATGGCAGCTGGCAGCGCAGGCTGTCTCAATGGATATATTCGGTCCTTTGGCCCCAAACTCAATGGCGATCTGCCCCGGGGCCATATTGGGAATCATACCGGGTATAAAAAAGGGGCTAATCCGGCGAGGCCCCTTTTCCAGAAGAACCCTATGATAGTGCTCCAACATGGACAGACCCCCCAGGCCAGAACCGATTATGCTTCCGACCCGATGGGCATTGACTGAGTTAATCTTTAAACCAGAATCCTCCACGGCCATCCTTGCAGAGGCCACGGCATAGTGAATAAAGATATCGAACCGGCGGATCTGCTGTTTGTCCATAAAGTCTTCAGATCTGAAGTCGGTAACCTCCCCGGCGATCTGAACCGGAAAAGGGGTTGGGTCAAATTTTGTGATGCGTCCAATACCAGACCTTCCGGCGCATACAGCCTGCCAATTTTTCTCTACACCGGTGCCCAACGGTGTGGCCATTCCCAAGCCTGTAATCACAACCCTTCTGGTCATCTTATTACTCCTGCCATGACCCAGAGCCCACTGAAATATCCCACTGACTGGATCTTTCTGGCCAATGGATTGGTGCCCCCAACCTGTCTTTCTTCCCTTTCCGGATCTCCAAAATTATGAAAAACCGCAAGCGTCACCTATTTTGCGATGGCATTTTTGATATAGTCTATTGCATCTTTGACGGTCGCGATCTTCTCGGCATCTTCATCGGGGATGGAGACGTCAAATTCCTCTTCCATCGCCATGATTAGTTCAACCTGATCCAGTGAATCAGCACCCAAATCATCAACAAATGAGGCCTCGGGGACCACGTCTTCTTCCGCCACATCCAGCTGTTCGCAGATGATCTCAATAACCTTTTTTTCTACATTCGCCATTTAGTATTACCTCCTGATCGAGTTTCTTGTTCATCAAGTTGAACAAATTTGTCAGGGCAGCATCACCGATTCAGTCTACATGTACAGCCCCCCATTTACATGAATGATCTGTCCGGTGATATAACTGGCCCCTTTGGAACAGAGCCAATAGACCGCTTCGGCAACATCTTCCGGTTTGCCGATCCTGCCCAGAGGTATCTGTTGTAAAAAGGTCTCCTTGACCTTATCAGAGAGGCCCGCAGTCATCTCTGTATCAATATACCCAGGTGCCACTGCATTGACGGTGATACCTCTCCCTGCCACCTCCCTGGCAATGCTCTTTGTAAAACCCATAATCCCGGCCTTGGATGCAGCATAGTTGGACTGACCTGCATTCCCTATCAGTCCCACCACCGAAGATATATTTACGATCTGCCCCCCTCTCTGTCTCACCATGGACCTTATCACTGCTTTGGTACAGTTAAAAACACTTTTCAGGTTGACCCCCATGACACTGTCCCATGCATCCTCACCCATCCTCATCAAAAGGGTATCTCTTGTAATGCCCGCATTATTTACCAGGACATCGATTTTCTCGAACTTGAGGAGTATTTCGTCAAACAACCCCTCAACGGCTTCAAATGAAGATACGTCGGTCCGGTAACTCTGTCCCTCTACACCCATTTTGTCCAGGGCATTCAGTGTCTGCCGGGAGGCGGATTCATCTGGATCATAGTGGACAATGATGATTCTTGCCCCCTCCGCTGCAAACTTTAGGGCCACAGCACGCCCTATGCCTTTTGATCCGCCTGTAATAACCACGACCCTGGGGTATTTGTTGCTCATGATCTCTTTTTATCCGCTCCGGGCATAGGCTCTTGGTCAGGGTAATATTCCTAATCCTCTGATAGATTCAACATCGCCCTGAACCACCGCTTCCGGAGCACTATCCCCGCTGATGACGTCCATGGCCAACTTTATCTCAGGTCTCTTTTGTCTTAATTATTGTTCTGCCCTTGTAGGTCCCGCACTCTGAACACACGTGATGGGGTAGTACCGGCTCGTGACAGTGGGGGCAAGTAACGATATTGGGCATGTTTAAACTATGATGGGAACGTCTGCTATCCCGTCTGGATTTAGATGTTTTCTTTTTTGGTAGAGCCATTTTATAAATTCAATCTCCTTTGGATATTAGGGCCTTTAGTCTCGAAAAACCGGGCTGTCCTTTCTCTGGCTGACACTCACATTTTGTCTTGTTCAGGTCGGCCCCGCACACTGGACAAAGCCCCTGGCAATCCTCCCGGCAAAGGCATTTCATGGGCAGGGACAAATAGATCTGTTCCCTGATGACGTCATCCAGGTCGATCTGGCCGTCCGTCACGAATTCAACAGAGAGGTCTTCTTCCGAAAGCTCCACTTCACTTGCCCCGCCATCAGACGGGACCAGGGCCAAAGACAGCCTAAAATCACCTCCCAGATCATAGAGATAGGGCTCAAGGCATCTATCACACCTGAGGCGAAACCGTGCGGTGAAACGTCCTCCCAGCAAATACTCGGAGCCCGCCTTTGAGATACTCAAAGAGGCCTCCACGGGGCCATCAAGCCCGAGAACCTGACCAGCCTCGTCATTGTCTTGCCACCAATCCGCTTCAAGGGCAAAATCAAAGTGACGGGGGCTATCCAAAACGGATCTCAGATCAACGATCATCAGGAGCAAACCTTGTATAAAAGAGCGATAGGGCCAGTGCTCAACCTGCCAATACATAAAGGTGTGAGTATATAAGGCACTTTGATTTTGTCAAGAAAATTAATCTTTTCGTAACAATTTGGCTTTCTTCAAGATTGGAACTTAGACAGCGGAATGGGGGTTCCGTTACATCTTTTCTGAGATTCAAAGGTTGGATATAAGGAAGGTTTGGCCTGAGGGGGACTCTATGACCGCCTGGGCATAGAACCCACGCCCCGCCTCCCGGCTTCGTAAGATCCCGCCCTGGAAGGGGGACATACCGGAAGTCTTGTTATTCGATGACCCTTACCTCGGGCAAGTGTCTGTACTTCTCGTCACAGTCAAGACCATAGCCAACCACAAATTTATCAGGGATCTCAAATCCCACATAATCCGCCTTCATATCAACTTCCCTTCTTGAAGGCTTATCAAGAAGGCATACCACTCTAATACTCTTGGCTTTCCTTTTTATTAGCTCCTCTTTGAGTTTTCTTATTGTCCTGCCAGTGTCGATAATATCCTCTATGAGCAGGACCTCTTTTCCTTCCACATCCGTATCCATGGTGAATTTCACCTCACCACTGGACTCGGTGCCAACGTAGCTCTTGGCGATTGCATAGTCCACGGTCAGATCCATATTATTTCTGCCGAGCGCCCGCACCAGGTCCGCACAAAAGACAAAGGCGCCTTTGAGGACAAAGATGGCATGGAGCTGCCCCGAAGCATAGTCCCTGGCTATCCCTTTGGCCAGTTCGGATACCCTGTCGCTGATCTCTCTTTCCGCTATGAGCACCTTCATGACCGACTATCCTTTTCGACCCTCACGGCACAGACCTTTAGTTCGGGGATCTTGGCAATGGGATCCAGGGCCGGGTTTGTCAGGGCATTGGCATTGCTCTCAATAAAATGGAAGGGCATAAAGACAAGCCCCGCTTCTACCCGATCGGTCAAAACGGTCCTGGTCCTAATCTGGCCGCGCCGGGATGTCACCCTCACCTCATCACCCGCTCGAATCCCCAACTGGTCAGCATCCCCGGGGTTTATTTCCAGAAACCCCTCAGGGGCCTCCGCGTTGAGGGTCGGCGAGTTTCGGGTCATGGTCCCCGTGTGATAGTGGACATGGACACGACCCGTGGTGAGCCAGAGGGGGAAGTCGGAATCAACGATCTCGGCCGGCGGGCGAAACTCTGTGACATGGAATATCCCCTTACCCCGGGCAAATGCATCTTTGTGAAGGAAGCGGGTTCCCGGATGATCTTTGTCCGGACAGGGCCACTGTAATCCCTCCCCCTCCAAACGATCATAGGTGATGCCGCCATAGGACGGCGTTAGCTGAGCAATTTCTTTCATGATGGCCTCGGGTGATTCGTAGGCCATGGCATAACCCAGACGATTTGAAATCTCCTGGATGATTTGCCAGTCCGGACGGGAATCCCCCACCGGTTCAATGGCCTTCCTCACCCTCATCACCCGTCTCTCGGTATTTGTAAAGGTCCCATCCTTTTCGGCAAACGAGCTTCCGGGCAACACCACGTGGGCCAGTTGCGCGGTTGGAGTAAAGAAGATGTCCTGAACCACGAGCAGCTCCGCGGCCTGGAGGGCCCTTTCCACATGGGCGGTGTCCGGATCGCTCAACATGGGGTTCTCTCCCATCACATACAGCGCCTTTACCGACCCATCCAAGAGCCCGGAGAGCATCTCAGATACCGTGAGCCCAACCTTATCCGTGAGCACGGCATTCCAGGCGGACTCAAATTTCTTTTGATTGTCGGACAGGTTGACCGCCTGATACCCGGGATAGACATTGGGTAGCCCCCCCATATCGCAGGCACCCTGCACATTATTCTGGCCCCGAAGGGGGTTGACGCCGGTGGATTCCCTGCCGACATTACCGGTCAGCATCGCCAGATTGGCCAGGGACTTGACATTATCCACCCCGTAACGTGCTGGGTAATTCCCATGCAATAGACGATGGATGCCGCCTCGGCAGTCCCGAATGCCTCGGCAATCCTGACGATGTCCGTTTTTGAAACACCTGTAATCTCCGAAACCTTCTCTGGCGTGTAGGTTTCGATAGCCTTTTTGAGCCCTTCAAACCCCTCGGTTCTTTGTTCAATAAAGTCTTGGTCCTGCCACCCCCTGTCCAGAATCACATGCATGATACCATTTATCAGGGCGACATCTGTCCCCAGGTTCTGGCGTATATAGATGTCGGCCATCATGGCCAGCTGGATCTTCCGCGGGTCCGCCACGATTAGCCGGGCCCCTTTTTGTTTGGCCCGAAAGATCCGCGTGGCCACCAGTGGATGCGACGACGTGGTGTTGGAGCCGATGATAAAGATGCAGTCTGAGTCTTCAAGTTCCGCGACCGAATTGGTCATGGCCCCACTCCCAAAGGCAGCGGCAAGACCTGCCACCGTGGAGGAGTGTCAGAGACGGGCACAATGGTCAACATTGTTGGTGCCCAGGGCTGCCCGCGCCAATTTCTGGAGCAGGTAGTTTTCTTCATTGGTGGCCTTGGCAGAGGTCAGGAAACCGATGCCGTCGTTGCCATGGCTCTGCTTAATCTCTTTGAGCTTCAAGGCCGTGAACTCCAGTGCCTCATCCCAGGAAACTTCCTCAAAGGTCCGGCCTTTGCGGATAAGCGGCCGGGTCAGCCGGTTGGGGTTCTGGACGAACTCATGGACATTCCAGCCTTTTACGCATAACTTCCCCTCATTGACGGGGCTGGTCTTACAGGGGATCGTATCGATAATTCGGCCGTCCAGCACCTCCAAATAGAGATTGCAGCCACAACCGCAGTAGGTGCAGGTGGTGAGTGCGGTTTGATAGTCCATGGATTGGGTTCTCCTCTTTCTGTTACTCCACTCCTCGCTGGGTCAGAATATTCAGGGGGGATTTCTGATCACCAGCATATCCAGGCCGATAATCAAATTCCTGATCAACGATATCGGCCACCTTCTTGTATAGCGTCCGGAGCGGGATATCTGCAGGGCAGGCCTCATTACAGAGCCCGCAGTCGATGCACCGGCCTGCCATATGGACGGCCCGGGTCAGATGGAAGAGAGGGATCTCGGGTGGAATCTCACCCGTTCGGATCAATTCATCGCTCTCCAGGCTGCACTCCTTGCAAAAGCACATGGGACAGATGTCCCTGCAGCCATAACATTTTATACACTTTGCGAACTCCTTCATCCAGTGATCAAAACGGGCCGCGAGGTCAATGCCCTCGAGCTTGGCCACGGAATCATATGAACACCCATCTGCCTTCTCGCCCCCCACAAATTCATCCGGGTAGGGCCGAAGACACTCGCAGGCCTCTGCCAGTTCTAGAGGACAGGCAATGCCCACCGAAACGACCCTTTGAGGGTTGAGCTGGTTCCAGGTATAAAGAGTCTTTAGACCCCGCTCATCGCACCCCCGTACCAGCACGCCAAAGGTATGGTCCGGATAAGAGCAGGCCAGGTGGATAAGTTGCTTATTGAGCGGATATCGGCTGTCGCCAGGCCGGTCCCGGTCACCCAGGACCAGTGTTGCAAGATCATCACCATCGCAGAAAAGATGGGGACCCACGTGGCCGTTCATATCTCTAAGACCCAAAAACCCCTTTATTTTTCCAGAGCCCAGAAGCGCCTTTACCTCTTTTATCACTTGTTCGATCATTTAACACCTTGACCTCGGATAAACCTTTTTGTAACTTCTCAAAAACCCGGGGATAAATCGATTGTGGTGAGGCATGGGGGTCTTTTTTTCTTCCACATGCCCCCATATGACATGGCCAAGCGGCC
>CAZXCQ010000034.1:0-31322 GCA_964639275.1 uncultured Desulfobacteraceae bacterium
AGACCCCCATGCCACACCACAATCGATTTATCCCCGGGTTTTTGAGAAGTTACAGTAAAAGCAAAAATGACCAAGAAAAGGAGTTGGAGAAATGGCTGAGACAAGGAAACAAGCTGGCAGGGGTGTGGTGGGTTATGGTTCATCTTATCGGCGTGGCATGCGACGGGATCTTGAAGGCTCATCTGAAATCGGGGCTGTCCTGGGGGGGCAGATATGGATGGTCAAGCCCGACAAAACGGCCGGGGGTGCCAATCCTTGCCTCTGGAAGCAGGCAGGCGTTGTGGAGTTCAAAGACTGCCACAATTTCTATGATTGCACCAGTTGCAAATATGATCTGGGTATGCGCAAAAAAGTGGAAAAAAACAAACAGCAAACCTGGCAGGAGGCCATGAGGAAAAGACCGGGGCTTGAAAGGGTCTGCCGGCATACCCTGACCCATCGTATCGGGAACAGGGCCTGTGCATACGACTACGAATGCTCAAGGTGTGATTTTGATCAGTTTTTTGAGGAGGTCTGGTCAACAAAGACAAAGAGCATCCCACACGAGGTCCAAACGGTCCGAGGTTTCAGGATCCCCACAGGGTATTTTTTCCACAAGGGACATACCTGGATCCGAATTGAAAGCGGGGGTTACGTGCGTGTGGGAATGGATGACTTCTCCCTAAAGCTGCTGGGCAAGGCCGATGCCTATGACCTCCCGTTGATGGGAAAAGAACTCGACAAAGACAAGGCGGGCTGGGGGCTCAGGCGCCAGAAAAACCAGGCAGAGGTCCTTTCACCTATTGATGGGGTCATTATGGAGGTGAATTCAGATGTCAGGACAAGACCGGAACTCGCCAACCAGACACCCTACGAGGAGGGATGGCTCTTTGTGGTGCACACGCCTGATATCAAGGCCGCTGCCAAAAGGCTAATGTCTGACGGAGAAGGGATGCCGTGGCTGAAGGGTGAAATAAACAGACTGGAAAACATGATCGAAGCGGTTGCCGGCCCCCTACCGTCGGACGGTGGGTTTCTGGCTGAAGACATTTACGGAAATCTCCCGCAATTGGGATGGTCAAACCTGACCCAGGTGTTTCTCAAGACCTGATGGAGTGTAAAATGCAACTCACCGCCCCGAGAAGTGACTCCTCCCACAAAGCGCATCCCTGTCTCTGGATGCAGGCAGGGGTAATCCAGAAAAGGCTTTGTCAGGACAACTTTAATTGCATCGAATGCCGGTTTGACAGGGTCATCGGCCGTATCGCCCACGAAAACCAGGAGATAAGAGAGGCAAGCCAGCGGCCAAAGGGGAAGCGAGGAAAGATTATCCCGTGGAAAGACAAACTGCGGTCAATGCCGCTTTCCAGGCGACCCTGTATCCATCACATGAGAGAGCGGATCGACTTCAAGGCATGCACCCACGAATATCGTTGCGGGAATTGCGATTTTGATCAGTTCTTTCATGACGAATATTCGGTCCACGCCGTGGTCAAACCGATAGACTTCTTGGAGGTCCATGGATTCAAGATTCCCCAGGGCTATTACTTCCACCAGGGTCATACGTGGATAAAGATCGAGGAGGCCCCCTCGGTTCGGGTGGGAATAGACGAGTTCGCCTTACGCGTTATGGGGCCATTTGACCGTATTGAGGCACCTCTCATGGGAAAGGAAGTGAAACAGGGCGCCCCCCACATCCAGGTTCACAGAGGAGGCCGCAATGCCATGGTCCTTTCACCCATAAGTGGCATTGTGACCGCTTCAAATACAAGGCTCGGGGAGGAGGGGAATCTGGCTGGGAAAGACCCCTTTTCCGAGGGCTGGGTGATGAGGGTCCACGCGAACAACCTGCGGCAGGACCTGAAGCAACTCATGATCCACAGAGAGCCCCAGGGTTACATGGAAAAAGAGATAGACAGGCTCTACGGGCTTATCGAAGAGGTCGCTGCCCCCCTTCCAACCGATGGCGGCCATCTGGGGGATGACCTTTTTGGAAAGATGCCTCAGCTCGGATGGGCCCGGTTGACCCGAGTCTTCCTAAGGACTTGACCCGACAGTATCAATCTGGCTTTCTTCAAAATTGGAACTCAGGGAGGGGAGGGGGGGTTCCGTTTTGATCTGTTGCCAGCCTTTTCTTTTCATCTTCCAGAAGGACCTTGCAGTAGCGGCACAGTTGATCCGATTTTTGATCCACATCCATCAATGTCCGACAATAATGCATGATACAGCCTTTGTCCGGGCAGTGGCGGAGCCCAAAGGTGTGCCCCAGTTCGTGGATCGCCTCCTTGACAATTCTCTGAGCGTAGATGCGGTTTCGGTCAAGAGGGGTAAGGACGTCTTTTAGTCGATGGGTTGAGACAATGCACATCTTTCCACCCATCTGGGCCTCCCCATAGACATGGGTCAGGATCGGGATAAAAAGGTCCACCTCGACGATAGCAATCGCCTTTTCCGCATGACGGGGAATGCGGGGGCTCAACTTTTCCATTATCACGGTGGAATGATACTGTTTTCGATCCGGGTCAAAGGCAAAGCTCAGGTCTTGATTGAATGGGACAACCACCGTGGGATATTGAAATAACCGACTGATTTCGTTTCTGACCGCATCAAGAATGTCCCTGTCCGAACACCCGACAGGGACAACGGCAATGCTATGTTGAGGTGGAGGATTCAAGCCGGCCTGTGAATATGATAACGCTTGATTTTTGTATATAGGGTAGACCGGTCAATACCCAGGGTCTTTGAACTTCTGGCGATGTTCCAGTCATTGTCATTGAGAATCTTGATGATGTGCTCCCTTTCGATCTCCTTCAAGGTATTTCCCAACCCGGACTGCCCCATCTCGGGGCGGCATATGGGGAGGTCGCCGGGAAGGATTTCGCGGTCTTTGCCCACCACCACCGCCCTCTCGATGGCATTTTCCAACTCCCTCACGTTTCCAGGCCACTCATAGAGCATCATTTCATCCAAGGCCTCGCGGCTGATCTTGTCTATGGATTTGTTGGTCTCTTGAGAAAACCGATACAGGAAATGCTCGGCCAGAAGCGGGAGATCCTCCTTGCGTTCACGAAGCGGGGGCATTTCAAAGGAAATGACATTGAGACGGTAGTAAAGATCTCCTCGGAATTTTCCAGCCTTGATCGCGTCCTGGAGGTTCAGGTTAGTGGCGGCGATCACACGGAAATCGGCCTCGATGGGCTGGGTGCCCCCCACCCGGTAAAATACGTGGTCCTCCAGTACCCTGAGGAGGTCGATCTGCATCCTCATGCTGATCTCTCCAATCTCGTCCAAAAAAAGGGTGCCCCCGTGCGCGAGCTCCAGTCGCCCCTTCTTGGTCTCTTTGGCATCCGTAAAGGCCCCCTTTTGATGCCCGAAGAGTTCGCTCTCCATCAGATGTTCAGGAATGGCCCCACAGTTGACCACCACAAAAGGGCCTTCTGACTTTGGACTGTTTGAATGGATGGCCTTGGCGGCGAGTCCCTTTCCGGTCCCGGTCTCTCCGGTGATAAGGACCGTGGAGCCCATGGGTGCCACGTCTTGAATGAGATCAAAGATCTCTTGCATGCGCCTGGACTGTCCGATCATGCTTTCAAAACGGCTTCGGTTCTTAAACTCCTCTCTTAAAAACAGATTTTCACGGGCCTGGGCCTGATGTTCGATAATTTTGTCAACAACAACCCCCAGTTGGTTCGGATCAAAGGGCTTGAGCAGATAGTCGTGCGCTCCCCCCTTCATGGCCTCTATGGCTGTGGGGATTGAACCATACGCCGTAATCATTACCACGGCCACATCAGGATCGGTCTCCTTTACGTACCTGAGGACTTCGAGCCCGCTGATCCCCTCCATTTTGATATCCACCAGAAGGATATCAAACCGGGTTCCTTTGACCGCCCTCATGGCCTCTTCCCCGCTGGCCGCCGTCTCCACATGATGGCCATCCCTTTCAAGCCATCCGGCCAGAGACTCCCTCATGATCAACTCATCATCAACAACAAGGATCCTGGTGTTACCCATGATTACCCCCGCTTTCCTTATGGTGATTGGAGGGTTGCTCCAGTGGAAGCTTTACGAGAAAAGCCGTACCCTCTCCCACCTTCGATTTTACGCGGATAGAGCCCCCATGCTCCTGAACGATCCCGTATGCCACAGAAAGCCCGAGCCCTACGCCTTTTCCCTCTTTCTTGGTCGTAAAAAAGGGTTCGAAAAGGCGCGTGATGGTCTCCTGTGGAATGCCGGGGCCTGTGTCCTTAAAACTGGTTAGAATCTTTTTCTCTTTCAGGAGGTGTCTGGTTTCAATGGTCAAGAGACCACCCCCGTTTGCCTCCATCACCTCCGCCGCGTTGGAGACCAGATTCACAAAGACCTGCTTGAGCTGGTCTTCAGACCCCTCAATCTCTGGAAGGTTCGGTTGCAAGGCCTTCTCAACCTTGACCCCGCTTATCTTAAGCAGGTTTGAATTGAGCATCAGCGTTTGATCGATGAGTCGATTCAAATCAATCCGCTTTATTTCCATCCTGGATTGGCGCGAAAATGTGAGCAAATTAGAAACAATACGGCCTGTTCGCCTGGTTTCCGTCTCCATGAGATCAAGAAATTGACTAAATTGGCCGATCTCCTTCTGTCGAATTGGGCCTTCTCCAATAATCCGTTTCATGAGCATGACGAGGTTCAATATCCCGGCAATCGGGTTGTTAATTTCGTGGACCACCGAGGCAGAGAGCTTTCCCAGCGAGGCCATCTTGTCCTGGTGAAGGAGTTTTTCGTGGGTCTCTTTCAATTGTTTGGTCCGCTCTTCCACCATCTGCTCCAGACGCCGGGTCATCTCCTCCTCCTCCCTGCGGCGCTCTGTGATATCGTGACTTATATGGATGAATCTGGAAATCTTGCCATCCTTTTCCCATATGGGATAGACATTGACCTCGAAATGCCGGCTCCTGCCCTCCGGGTCTCCCCGGCGCATTATCTGGCGACATTGCCGCTTATTTCGAATGACCTCTTTTAGGGGACACACCGGATCCCCCGCGTTGCAGGACTGATATCTTGTCTCATAGACTTCATAGCATTTCCGGCCGATCACCTCATCGCGGGAAAACCCCATCTTTGTCAGGAATGAATCATTGGCATCCAAGATCTCCATCTCAGGGTTTATGACCAGGATAAAGTCCTGAATCCCATTTAGGATGGTCTCCATTTCCTCGCTTCTTTGCCTCAGCTTACGCTCCTCCGACCCGATAGCCTTCCAGAATATCTCAAAGACATGGTAGGAAAGGATGCGGATACGGGGGGGTCTTGTCGCCAGGATATCCTTCAGGACATCTTCTTGCGGTGTGAGCACGAAAATGAGGTGGATATCGTAGTCGGGATTGTAGAGCTGATGATAGTCGCTCAGCGTTATCAAGCCCAACTGCTTGGCCCGTAACATGCCGGGATTTTCGGGATTCGGATCGGCCACGGCCAGAATCTGATTGGTCACCTCGCCTTCGTCTCCCACCAGCATGGTCCTCTCAAGGAGTTCCTTGCAGTAAGCCCCTCCTCCCACAATGGCGATGTTTATGACGGGTGTTCCTTTATCTGACATGATGGGAGTACCTTGAAGAATCCAACTGCCGACTTTGAAAGAATCATAACACTTTACCCGTTTGAAACCCGGGCAATGGGGATTCGGAACCCCCATTCCCCTGTCTCAGTTATAATTTTGAGGAAAGCCAAATTGATACAAAGAATCCAAATCGACACCCAAAAGAGAGGCCCGGTCTTGCAGATTTACCCCGTGAGTCCAGCTCGGCCCCGTAGGTGAATGTGAAAGGAAAAAACGATGTTGAAGGGCGAGCCAGATAGATGCGCCTGAGTCCGTCAATCACCGGAGATCGTCACGGGGAGCAAAACCCTAAAGGTGGTCCCCTTTTCCGGGATACTTTCCACGTCAATCGTACCGTGGTGTGCCTCTACAGCTCCTCTGACAATGGCCAGACCCAGGCCTGTCCCCATTATCTGCCGGGTCTTTGGATGTTTGACCCGGTAAAATTTATCAAAAATTTTGGGGAGTTCTTCCGGCGAGATACCGACCCCACTGTCCTTTACCATTATCTCTACGTGTTCACCCAGAGAGCGGGCAGAGACCACGACCTCCCCCCCATCCGGAGAATAATTGATGGCATTGGTTATCAGATTGTTAAGAATCTCTTCGATACTCTTTGGGTCGGCATGAACCGGTTTTAGGTCCTCAGAGGTGATTTTGAGGCTCACCCCAGCTTCTTTGGCCCTCGGCTCGATCAGTTTGACCGTGTCTTTGATCACCTCTCCGATATTCAATGGAATCTGGTGTTGGATATGTTGTCCTGCCTCGATCCTTGCCATGTCCAGGAGATTATTGATCAACTCCAATAGTTGATCGATCTTCTTGACACCCCTTCCCAAAAAGTCCCTTTGCTTTTCCTCAAGAGGCCCTGCGAGTCCCTCCAATAATACCGTATTTTGCTGCCTGATGGATACGAGAGGGCTGCGGAGTTCGTGCGCCACCATGCTGACAAAGTCTGATTTCATCTCATCCAGCTGCTTGAAGGCCGTAATGTCCTCCAGAACGGTTACGGTCCCTACCACGCCATTATCGGGTCCGAGGGCCGGAGCGGAGATCGCCCGAAGCGTATTCTTTCCGGTCTTTATTTCCTGCGCGATAAATTCGTCCTTTGGTGACTCGCCCGATTGGATCTGCTCGAGCGTGGCGATCAGGGATTCGTAGGTGAGGAACTCTGTCAGCGGCCTTGGCTTACTGATGTCTTGCGACACATCCAGAAGCCTTATCAGCGCCGGGTTATGAAGCACCACTTCCAGATTCCGGTTGGTTACCATGACCCCGTTTGCCATACAGTTGATGATGGTCCTCACCCGGCTCTTTTCCAGGTTCAGGTCATAGAGATTCCGTACATTCTCCTCTTGAAATCGCCTGGCCTTCATGGTCAGCTTTCGGTTATCGGCGGCCCGATTTATCGTCAGGAGAAACTGATCAATCTGGAAGGGCTTGGTGATAAAATCATAGGCCCCCTTTTTCATGCACTCCACTGCCGTATCAATGGTTCCATGACCGGTGATGATGATCACGGGCACATCTGGATAGCGTTCATGGGTTCTTTCAAGGACCTCTTCCCCGCTCATAACGGGCATCTTGAGATCCAAGAGGATGATATCAACAGGCTCTTTCTCAAGGAGGTCAATGGCCCTCGCCCCGTCTTCTGCGGTCAAGACCGAGTAGCCCTTGCCCGTCAACACCCGATGGCACCCATCCCTCACAACCCTTTCGTCATCCACAACAAGGATCTTGATTGTCTCATCCATCATTCATCCAGACCGACAAAAACGGATTCTTCCCGGGAAGGTTCATCAAACTCAAAAGGAAGCTCGATAATAAAGACGGTACCGCCCTGGGGAGGGCATTCAAATCTCAGGCTCCCGCCGTGCAGGTTAACGATATTCTGGGATATGGCCAGACCCAGGCCGGTGCCCTTCCCCACCTGTTTTGTGGTAAAAAAGATGTCAAAGACCTTGTCTCGCAATCCTTCGGGTATACCAGGCCCGGTGTCGGCAACTCTGACAACAAACCTTTGTTTATGAAAATCATACCTTGCGTTGATATCCAGCCTGCCCTTACCTTCCATGGCATCGGCCGCATTGATAAACAGATTGGTAAACACCTGCTGGAGCTGGCCCATGTCTCCCACCATTTGAGGCAACTCCGGTTCGATGTCCGTATTTACTTCGATGTCTTGAAAGAGGACTTGATTGACGAGAAGATCCAGGCATTTACCGATCATCTCTCCCAGGTCAAAAGAGGATGTTTTGCCCACAGACGAACGGCTGAATTCAAGCAATTGCGAGACGATCTTTTTGCAGCGCAGGGTCTGATCAATGATCTCCTCAACATCTTTTATCTGCTGTGGTCTCTCCCCGAGATCCTCCTTGAGCATTTCAGCATACATCATAATCCCGGATAATGGGTTGTTTATCTCATGGGCAACGCCGGCGGCCATTCTTCCGACCGAAGCGATCTTTTCCGATTGCACCAACTGAAGATGTGCCTCTTCTAGGTCCTTCCGCATCTTTAAGATCTCCCTCATGTCGGTAAACACCCCGACACTACCGATCTCTTTTCCATCGATCTTGATAATCGAGGCAGACAGGGTCACAGGTATGGCTTCCCCGTCTTTGGTGGTGACAGTCATGCTCGTCGGGTTCAACTTGTCCTGGGGGCCGTGCCTATCGCTGCGCATCTTTCTCATGTTCTCTTTGGCTACCTCTATGTCGTAAAAGCTGCTCAGGTGCCCCCGATCCACGATATCTTTGGCGGAATATCCCGTTAGTCTTTCCATGCCTTCATTGAATATCAGCACGTTCCCCTTTGTATCCACAACCACGATCCCGTCCACAGTGCTCTGTATGACGTTCTCAAGAAAGGTGTTTGACTTTTCGACCTCTCGTTCGAGGCGAATCCGATCGGTCACATCCCTTGACGCCTCAAGTATCTGAACAACCTCTCCTTCCTCGTTTAAGATCGGTGAAAGGGTGATCACATCAAAATGGGGTTCCCCGTTTTCTGTCTCATATTCTTTGATGACGCTAAAAAACCCCTTTTCCCTGATCTCTTCGATCCGATCCTCCAAGAAACAGATGTTTCCCATCTCCTTGCATGGCTTGTCCAGACCGTATCTCACCCTATAGCAATTATTTCCAACGGCCTCTTCCCGGGTCAGGTCAAACTCCCTCAGGAAGGTCTGGTTGACCATATCAACGGTCATGTCCATATTGACCACCATGACCCGGTAAGGAAGGGAATCCAATACCAATTGGGTCCTCTTTGTTCTTTGCTCCCCATACCTCTGACGCTCCCTCTCGAGCTCGGCCTTCTCCGCCTCTATCTGGAAAAGGTCCCAGAGTAATCTTGCGGCGACATGGTCTATCACCGAGGCTCCTGGAGGCTTTAACCTGAATATCTCCTCCCTCACCCTGTCTGATCCGGTAAGCTCGATTATCAGATTAAGCCCCTTCAGGGTGGGTATTTTGTCGAGGCGCGTCGCTGCAAAGAGATTCAATTCCTTTGCATAGCGAAAA
This sequence comes from uncultured Desulfobacteraceae bacterium, assembly GCA_964639275.1. Classification (GTDB taxonomy): domain Bacteria; phylum Desulfobacterota; class DSM-4660; order Desulfatiglandales; family Desulfatiglandaceae; genus CAZXCQ01. The sequence goes on from CAZXCQ010000034.1 coordinate 9,082, forward strand.
CCAGGCGCATCCGGGTTTAGATCAAATACCCCCAGGATGTTTATTCTCAGCCTGGAGAGGCGGTCTTTGTCAAGGATCTTGAGCAGGTTATGGCAGGCCCTGCCTCCGCCGACAATGGCCACATTGAGGGGCCTTTCCCTCTCTTTTCCCCGGATGACCTGAATATATTCACTGACCTTTTGAGGCTCTGATTTAGGAGAAGCGCTCCTCAAGTACGGGTCCTCCTTCTGAGTTCATGCCTGTTCCTCTCCCCTCGGTGCCCACCCGATATCAGCCCTTCGCCCCCAGCCGAATGGATACCTTGGTCTCTAAGTCCCCAATAATGCTCCTCAGGGCAAGGCTCGCCTCAATCGGGCCTGAGTTATTCCATCCCTTAAGGAGGGCCTCCGCCTTTTTTTCTCGAAATTCCTCAAGACTGGAGGTCATCGACTCCCACAGGAATAGCTTTTGGAGAATGTGGCGCTCTGCGGCCACAAGGTCCTTTTCGGTGTCAAATGACTGACCATGTCTGGTGGTGACAACCATAAGTCGATTGAAATACCTTCTCTTCAATATCTGTATCGGGCCTGCTACGGCCTGACATACCCCCTGTGAGATCTTACACTCAGGGGGTCAAAGAGCAGGTATTATGGATAAATCCAGGAAAAAATTCAAGAAAAAAACCAGGCCCCATGTCATGTCTTTCCCCCAGCTCCTCAGATATTACAGATATCATTTTTTTCTTTTCAAACTCGAGCTATTCTGTTATATATGCGCCACATCGTGGTACCTTGACTGTATTAAAACTTACCCACTGGATTTGCCAATGAACACTATTCGGACCTATGGGGGTCTCCGGCTCAAGATGGAACTGCCCGCTCCTGAAATGCCCATTCTAGAAGTCCCGCCGCCAAAAAATATCATCCTCCCACTCTCTGACCGCCCCGGCATATTCTGTAGATCCCTTGTTGAAAGAGGGGAAACAATCTTTAAAGGGGAAAAAGTCGCAGAGGACCCAAGCAACCGGATGACCCCGATCCATGCCTCGGTATCCGGAAAGGTAACAGACATAGACAGCTACCGCTATGCAGAGGGCGGAAACACCCGCAGCATATTTATAGAATCGGATGGAGAGGAGGCATGGAAGACAGAACTTTCCCCTTTGAGGGATATTATGGAGGCAGATCCCATCGATCTGATGCGGATCATCAGAGAGGCGGGTGTAAAGATCATACCCTTTGAGACCCTTCCCGCTGCTGAGCGGGCCGGAACCCGGGTCACACCTGTAAGATATTTTGTCGTCAACGGAATCGGCCATGGATTTGTGGGCTCGATTGCTCGACGGCTGTTGGTGGAGAGATCCTCCGATCTCGTTGAAGCGACCGGGGTGATTAGGCGGATGCTGCAACCTGAAAAGGTCTATCTTGTCATCAGCAATGAACATGAAGATGTAATCCGGGCATCCGTGGAAAGCGGACTTCAAGAGGCAGTGGAGATTGTCAAGGTCTCCGTCTATTACCCCTTGGGGCACCCTCACCTTCTCTTTAAAGAGCTTTTTGGCAGAGAGATCCCTTCTCCTCATGGGAAGGCCATTGACGAGGGGGTCGTATTTGCCAACGTTGATACCATGATCCACACCCTCGAGGCTGTCAAACTGGGTAAACCCTTGATTGAGAGGTATATAACCGTCTCTGGTGGGGGAATAAGGACCCCCAAGAACCTCAAGGCCCGAATCGGAACCCCTCTAAAAGATCTTATCGAGGTCTGTGGCGGCTTTGAGGGAACCCCCGGCCGCCTTGTCCTGGGAAACCCCCTGGATGGTATGGCGCAGTTCTCCCTCGACAGACCCGTGTTAAAGGATACCCGCTGGTTGTGGGTTGAGACCGAAGAGCATGTGGTCAAGGACAACTATCGTGCCTGCATCAATTGTGGCGAATGTGTGGATGTGTGTCCCGTGAGACTCATGCCCAATTTCCTGGGTAAATTTTGTGAGTTTTCAAGTTTTGAGGAGGCCGCCGCACAATATGACCTCTATACCTGCATCGATTGTGGCCTCTGTGCCTATGTCTGTCCGTCAAGACGTCCGCTTGTCCAGTTTATAAACTACGGAAAACAAGAGTTGGCCCGTAAGGAAAAGGAAAATGCAGCCGGCTAAGTTTCGCTTCTACGTATCCTTTCCCCCTCACATCTTCGGCAAAAACCGTATCTCCACGATTATGCACAACCGGCTGCTTGCCCTCCTCCCTGCTACCGTTGCCGCACTTTACTATTTCAGGCTTGGCGCCCTGAAGGTGATTGTGGTTTCTGTGGCAACGGCCTTGATCCTGGAGGCCGGGATGCAAAGATTCCTCAAGAGGGATATCACCGTTAGCGACGGGAGTGCTGCCCTGAGCGGGCTGCTCCTTGCCCTTCTGCTTCCCTCGACAACGCCCTGGTGGGTGGTCCTGATCGGATCGGCCTCAGCCATTATCCTGGGCAAGCAGATCTACGGGGGATTGGGGAACAACCCCTTTAATGATACGTTGGTGGGTTGGTTGGTCCTCCGGCTCTCGTGGCCCGACCGGATATCCGGCTGGATTGAGCCCTTTGGCGGCGAGATCCCTGATCCGCCCCTTTCCGTCTTTAAATTCGACGGCATTGCGGCCTTTCACGATTATGGTTTCCGGTATCTTGATCTATTCCGGGGTGACCAGGCTGGAGGAATCGGAACGGTCTGTGTCGTTGCCCTCCTGGCAGGGGGGATCTACCTCCTGTTACGCAGGATTATCAGATGGCAGATCCCGGCGGGCCTCCTCGGGGCAGTACTGATCTTTAGCGCGGTCCTCTGGCTCTATGACAGCGGGGCCTATCTCAATCCGCTTTTTCACCTGCTGACAGGGTCAACGATCCTTGGTGCCTTTTTTATCGCAACTGATCCGGTCACCTCTCCTGTGAGGCGGTGGACACAGTTTGCCTACGGGATCATCTGCGGCGCCCTGATCATGGTCATCAGGACTTGGGGAAAGTACCCCGACGGGGTCACCTTCGCCATCCTGCTTGCCAACGCCAGCACCTCTCTCCTAAACAAGATAACCCCCAGGCCTTATGGAAAGGAGAAGGGTCATGCGAGAGATGGTTAGGATGATCATCGTCTTGACTGCCATCTCCATCGTATCGGGTGGGTCGCTGGCCTTCCTCGAAAGGATCACCAAGACCCCGATCGAGTATCAAAAACTAAAATTTGTCAAGGGCCCGGCAGTGCTGGCAGTCCTCTCGGGTTACGACAACGACCCCATCAAGGATTACAGAAAGGACGTGGTTTTTGAAGAAAAGGATGGCGCCGTGATTCGAAAATCTATCTTTCCGGCCAAAAGGAGGGGGAAATGCTTTGCTGTCGCCTTTGAGGTCACCGGCCAGGGGTTTGGCGGCCCCATAGGGGTCATGATGGGGGTCGATCTTAAGACCGGCCATTTGACCGGAGAGAGGGTCACAACCCACTCCGAGACCCCGGGGCTTGGTGCGCGCGCCGTGGAACCCCAGTTCTATAAACAATTTGCGGGGCTTGCCCCCGGCGAGGTGGCGATGAGTGACAAAGGGGGCAAGATCAACGCCATCAGCGGAGCAACCACAACGACCCGTGGCGTCCTGAATGCGGTGAGAAAAGGCCTGGAGCTTTATTCCAGAAACAAGGACAAGATAATAGAGGCGTGCCGGACAGGCTAGTCAACCAGGGCAAAAACAAACAATATCAGGAGTAATTATGTCACTCTGGAAGGACTTCAGTAAGGGCCTCTGGAAAAACATTCCCCCTTTTCGGATCGTGCTGGGGCTCTGCCCCACCCTGGCCGTGACCACGGCGGCCGACAGTGGTCTCGCCATGGGGCTCGCGACGACCTTTGTGCTCGCCTGCTCCAATGCCCTGGTATCTGCCCTGAGAAATATCATCCCCAGAAGGGTGCGGATCGCATCCTATGTCCTGATTATCGCAACCTTTGTGGTGATGGTTGAACTGATCATGCAGGCCTACTTCTACCCCCTATACTTGATCCTGGGGATCTTTATCCCCCTTATTGTGGTCAATTGCATTATCCTGGGGAGGGCCGAGGCCTTTGCCTCGAAAAGACCAGTCCCAAATTCCATTGCAGATGGCCTCGGTATTGGCCTCGGTTTTTCCCTGTCTCTGACCGTCCTGGGGGCCATCCGGGAGATCCTGGGTACGGGAAGCCTTTTTGGTCATGCCGTTTTTGGCCCCGATTTCTCACCCATGACCTTTATGGTAAAGCCTCCAGGGGCCTTTGTGTGTCTGGGACTCCTCCTGGGAGTCATGAATATTATAAAAAGGGGAAGGGTTTAGCCCATGAGGAGTTTGAGCCATGCATGAAGCCTGGACATTCTCTGATTATATGCTTCTGGTTGTTGGCGCGATATTCGTAAACAACATCCTCCTTGGCCGGTTCTTGGGAAACTGCCCTTTCCTAGGCGTTTCCAGAAAGATGGAGACCGCAACAGGGATGGCCATGGCCGTCGTCTTTGTCATGACCCTGTCGGGTATTATCACCTGGATCGTCCAGAGCTGTGTCCTGGTGCCCCTCAAGCTCGAATACCTCCAGACCATCTTCTTTATCCTTATCATCGCCGCGCTCGTGCAGCTGGTTGAGATGTTTCTCCAGAAATCCTTCCCCGCCCTCTACCAGGCACTGGGTATATTTCTACCCCTCATCACCACCAATTGCGCTGTCCTGGGGGTTGCTGTCATCAATATCCGCGAGGGATTCACCTTTGTCCAGACCGTGATCTTCTCCTTTGCCTCGGCCGTGGGGTACAGCTTTGCACTCATCCTCTTTACAGGAATCAGGGAACAACTGGAGGTCTCGGCGGTCCCTGATTTTATGAAGGGAACGGCCATTGGTCTGGTCACCGCGGGGTTACTCTCTCTGGCCTTTTTTGGGTTTGCAGGGATGGTGGGATAATGAAAAAGCGAGGAGTTTAACCCTTGATACTGGCAGTCCTTATTCTCGGCGCCCTTGGTTTTACGGCAGCAGTTGGCCTCAGCATCGCCTCAAGGATCTTTTACGTCCAGGTAGACCCTCGGGTGGAACGGGTGGAGGATTCCCTGGCCGGGGCAAACTGTGGCGGGTGCGGTTATCCGGGGTGCAGCGCCGCGGCCAATGCCGTGGTTGCCGGTCAGGCCCCTGCCAATGTCTGCATGGTGGGTGGGCAGGAATCTGCAGAAAAGGTGGCAGAGGTCATGGGAATCCCCGTTGAATACCGTGAGGTGGAATTCGCCGAACGGGGATGTCGGGGGGGTCGATTCTACGATCCATTGCTCTTTGAGTACCTGGGGGTCCGGGATTGCCGGGCCGCGTATATGATTGCCGAAGGGCCCAGCGGTTGTGAATATTGTTGCCTGGGATATGGCACATGTTACAGAAACTGTCCCTTTGATGCCATAACCATGAGCGAAACCAACCTCCCGCAAATCGATTACAGCCGCTGCACGGGCTGTGGCGTATGCGCGCGTCTCTGTCCCAGGCGCGTCATGCGGGTGGTCTCGGAGAGCCGAAAGGTCCTCCATTGGAACCAGCTTGATGCCTGTGCCGCCCCCTGCCAGGCCACCTGCCCCACACAGATCGAAATCCCGCGATACCTGGGCTTTATCGCCGAAGGCCGGTATGAGGATGCATTGAGGGTCATCAAAGAGCACAACCCCATGCCCTTGACCATCGGGCGTATCTGCCCTGCCCCCTGTGAGGATGTGTGCCGGAGAAGTGATGTGGATGAGGCGGTCAACATCAACGACCTAAAGCGGTTTGTAGCGGACCTGGAGTTTAAGAAAGGCAGGCGATTACCCGTCCTTGTCCATCCCGATACCGGCCATAGGGTTGCCATCATCGGCGGGGGACCGGCCGGTCTGACCTGCGCCTACTATTTGAGGAGACTGGGGCATGCCCCCACGATCATTGAGGCCCTGCCACAGCTGGGCGGCGCCCTCAGATACGGAATTCCCGAATATCGCCTCCCCAAAGCGATCCTGGACTGGGAGATCGAAGGGATGCTGTCGATAGGGATCGAGGCGCGGGTCGATACCCGGCTGGGCCGCGATATGACCTATGAATCCCTTTTGAGAGAGGGGTTTGAGGCCTTTTTTATCGCCACGGGGACCCCCAGGGGGCTTTGGGTGGGTATCGAAGGGGAGGACCTCGAAGGTGTCCAGACGGGGATTGACTTCCTGAGGGATATTTCCCTGGGAATGGACATTCGGCTGGGTCGAAGGGTGGTCGTTATCGGGGGTGGCAATGTGGCCATTGATGTGGCGCTTTCCGCCATCCGTTTGACCGGCGTGGAAGAGGTCTACACGGTGTGTCTTGAAGATCGCTTCAACATGCCGGCCTGGGAGCACGAAATACAGGACGCCCTTACCGAGGGTGTTGTCCTCAATAACAGCTGGGGACCCAGGCGGATCCTGGGAGAGGATGGGAGGGCCATTGGGGTTGAGTTTAAACGGTGTCTGTCGGTCTTTGACGAGACCGGTCGATTCAACCCCGAATATGACGAATCACAAATCATGAGGATCAACGCCGAGAGCGTCCTGGTGACCATCGGACAGGGCACGGACGTCGAGTTTCTTCAGACAAGTCCGGAATTGGCCAAGCTGGCGCTTACCCCGAGGGGAACCATAGTGGTCAATGGGGAGACCATGCAGACCAGCATCCCCCACATATTCGCGTCCGGTGAAATCATCACAGGCCCGAATATCGCTGTCCAGGCGATCGCCGGCGGCAGGAAGGCCGCCTGGGCCATAGACCAATACCTCAACTTCGAAGAAAAACCGGAATCCGCCTGGGTTGAGCCGTTATCTGATCTCCGCGTAACAGCACTTGATCTCGTGGACCGGGACGAATTAGAAAGGGTCCCCAAGTCGAGACGCGAAACCGTGCCCCGTATCCCTGTGGGGGATAGGCGAAAGAACTGGCAAGAGGTAAACCTGGGGCTCGACGAGTCCCAAGCCCTCAGGGCTTCCCGGAGATGTCTCAATTGCGGCATCTATTGTCTGCGGCCAACCTATGAGGCCAAGACAAGGGATTTTCTAAAGAAAACAGTCTAGAAGGGGAAAAGACAGATGGTACCGATTGAAGTCATTAAGAAGTGCAAGACCTTTAAGATGTTTCCCGACAATCTTATTGAAGAAATAGCGGGCATCGGGATCCCTGTGAAATATAAGGCCAATGAGATGCTTTTCAATATCGATGACCCGGCTGAGAACCTGGCGGTCCTTATCAAGGGACGGGTAGATATCATGACGACCAAGAGGACACAGATTGTACCGGTTCACACGGTCATGCCGGGAGAGGCCTTTGCTCTCTCCTCGATGATCTCGGGCCGGTTCACCTCTGCTGCCAAGGCAATAGAGGATTCGGAGGTCTGTTCCCTCCCGGTGGAAAAGATGAACAAGATCCTTGAAAAGGACTACAAGGCGGGTTTTTATTTTATGAAACAGATTGCCATTCTTGTCTCCAGTAGACTGATAAAAATCCATTACCAGCTGGATGTGACAGGCTCGGGATACATTTAACCAGCCTGGCTTCGCGGGAATGACCGAAAATAGAATTGATGGGTTTTTGCAAAACCATCATATTTGCTATCAATTTAGCCTTTTTCAAAATTTCTACTTGGACAGGGCAATGGGGGTTTGGAATCCCCATTGCCCGGCTTTCAAAGGGCTAAAGTGCTACAGATTCGCGAGGTTTTTTGACTTTAACTCACTAGATAATATATAGTATTATGTTTTAGAATCTGAGGAGGTTGTCAGTAAAACGATTGGAAAAGGTAACCATAAAATTGGCTGATATCAGAGATACGTTACACGCGCAGGTGATTGTGGGAAATGACAAACTGGACATCCCTGTCAGGGCAGGCACTGCAAGTGATCTGATGAGCGACATGCTCACCGGACCGACCAGTGGTGCCATACTGTTAACCGGCCTCTGTAACATACAGGTCATCCGCACCTCGGTCGTCGCAGGGGTCGTGGCCGTGGTCTTGGTAAGGGGGAAGCGCCCTGCCGCTGAAATGGTCGCCCAGGCCCGCGAGCACGAATTACCCCTTCTTTCAACTCCCTTCACCATGTTCTCTGCCTGCGGCAGGCTTTTTGGTAAGGGGCTACGGGGCGTCGAACAAAAGGCTTCGCGCTCATCCGAGACCTCCGCAAAGGACTTTGGCTCAGCACGCAAAACATAGCATCCCCTCCCCGGGTATCCCATATGACTCATCTTACGAGGAGTTTTAAGATCAAGGCCAGGGATTTTTCTCGAGCCGGGGAGGTCTCCATCAAGGTCCAGGACATCCTCAAGACCGTAGGGTTTGAGGCGAGTTGTATCAGGCGCGTCTCAATTTGTGCCTATGAATCGGAGATGAACGTGGTGATGCATGGTGGGGATGGGGTACTCTCATTGACGGTTGCCCCTGAGAGTATCTTTCTGGAGGTCGAAGACAATGGGCCTGGGATTAAAGATATCGAACTGGCACTCCAGGAAGGATATTCCACAGCAACCCCTGAGTATCGAGAAATGGGGTTTGGCGCCGGGATGGGGCTTCCAAACATAAAGAAAAACGCTCACTTCTTTGACATTGATTCTCAGAACGGGAAAGGGGCCCGTCTGAAGATGGGTTTCAAGGTAGACAGGGATAATGCCTGAGCCACAAAAGGAAGAAATTGGCGTCAGCTACGTCAAGATTGACGAGACGCAGTGTACGGGATGCGTCTTGTGCATGAAGGCCTGTCCCACAAAGGCCATCCGTGTAAGGGACGGCCGGGTCGCCCGGGTAGAGGGCGTGTGTATTGACTGCGGGGAATGTGTCCGCATTTGCCCAAAAGGGGCCGTCAGGTCGAATACGTCAAAAATGGACGATTTTACCGAACGACCCGACCTCGTGATAAGTCCCTCGACAGTCCTTTACTCTCAATTCGGTGAGGACTACCTGCCAAATGACATCCTTCTGGGGCTCAGAAGAATGGGGTTTGGCTATGTCCATGACCAGTCCTACACCAGCGAAATGTTCAATTTTGCCGTTGAGCTCTATATCAAAGAGCACCGCAAGCAGCCGAATTCACCCTTTCCCCTGATATCACCGGCCTGCCCTGTGGTCACCAGGCTCATTTCCTACCGGTTCCCCTCTCTCCAAAAACACATTCCTCCCCTGGCCACACCCCGTGAGATAGTCGCCAGGGAAGGGAAAAGGCGTCTGTCTGCAAAATACGGGTGTAGGCCTGAGGAAATCAAGGTCCTCCACATTACCCCCTGCCCGGCCATGACCGACTTTGTAAAGGAATCCGTCTTTAAAAGATACCGCCAGAAGGACAAGGCCGTGGGGATCAACAGGATTTATGAAGAGCTCAAGAGGAATATCCAGGAGATTGACGACGACAAGGTATTGCATCATTCCAGCGGCATTGGGATTGGCTGGGGCATGTCGGGTGGAGAGATTGCGGGTATGAAGGGGAACTGTCTTGCGGTCTCAGGTCTCCACGAGACCATACGTTACTTGGAGAAAATCGAAATGGGATTGCTCCAGGATGTGGACTACATCGAATGCCGGATTTGCACCGAGGGATGTCTCGGCGGTCCTTTCACTGTGGCCGACAAGTACCAGGCCAAACACCTCCTTCAAAGGATGGTCCGCATGTTTGGGGTGGAAAAGAGGATCAAGTATAAGTATGTGATTAAGCTCTACAAAAGCGGGTGGTTTTTCACTGAAAGAGACCTCTCTCAGTTCCAGGGAGTGGCATCCGATCGCTCTGTATCAGAGGGCATTGAAAGGCTAAACCGGGTCGAAGACACGTTGCGATCATTACCCAGGAAGGAGTGTGGTGTGTGCGGTTCACCCGATTGCCGGGCCTTTGCTGAAGATGTAGTTGACAGGAAAGCAAGGATCGAAGATTGTATTTTTTTTCACAACCAAAGAGAAAAAGTCCCGTTCAGAGCGGATAGATAAAAAAGATTAGTGTTTTTTCAGCAGCTTGCCAGGGAATTCGCAGGGGCTGATTTTTTTTTGTAATGACTTGACACTCCGGTATGTGTCTGTTATACCGCCCGGGACTTAAGCCCTGCCAGCCCGTGACAAATCACCTAAGGGTCCTGGATGACTAATCCTGAAACGCCATCCTCCACTCCCTAGAGAAAGGATATTGCGTGCCGAATGGTCACAATATGATTTATGGTTTCAGGAAGGGTAGGACGGAACTGGGGGTAACGACAAAATAGAGGAATGATCTCCGGGAAGAGAAGATAAGAAAGAATTATGTTTAACCAGATAGAAAAGTTCTTTGCTACAGCCCTCCTGGCGGTATGCGTTATTGTGGCGATTGTCGGGTATTCCATCTCGGGCCCCCCACTACCCCCGAACAAGGTATGGTTTGACGCCGCGGGAGGTGATGTGATCTTCAATCACGCCTATCATTCATCCTTTGCCAAGTGCAGTGATTGCCATCACGGCGTTGACGAGGAATCCGCAGAAGCCCGGACCGAGATGAATTGCCGATCATGTCACTATTACGGAGAGGCCCGCGAAGTTGAGAGCGAGGACTCCACCCACAAGCGCCTTATCGGGGCAAACTGCATCGAATGTCACAAGTCCATGCAAATAGCGGTGGCCTGCGATTCCTGCCACATCCGTAAGGGCATGGCATTTGAGAAATCCGGCGCTACCCTGCCACCCGCCCCCGAAACCGTCAAGTTTGATACAGACGCAGGTCTGGTGACTTTTGACCACAAGACCCATACGGGGGAAGACGTGGGAGAGCCTTGCATGACCTGCCACCACCCGTTTAAGGGGGGTAAAGAGATGCAGGGCATGTCAAGGGAGAAAAACTGTCGTGCCTGTCACTACAAACTGGCCGACAAGATCCCTCAGAGCAAGGATGAAAACCATATACGATTCATTGGCATAAACTGCGCCAGTTGTCATGACACAAAGGATTGCAGCCTGTGTCATAAAGAATGAACCCGATGTCTTTGAGAAGTTACAGTGAGACCAAATAGATGGGCCTAAAATCCTTTTTCGGAATTGTTCCACCCAAGGTGTTTTACAGGGATGTGTCTGCACCCATAGATGTGCTTCCCGTGCCGGAGAAGATTACCCTCTTATGGTATAGACGGACGCCCTCTGACCTGGCTGTACGCGTGGGAACCAAGGTCGAAACCGGCCAGGATCTGGCCCGTAACGGAAAGGGACCCTTTGTCTCAACCGTGACGGGCCGCGTTGAGGAGGCAACCACTTTCCGGGGGGTTGACTCCCGTGAATATCTTGCGGTTCAGATCAGTGCTGATCAGAAGGACAGCTTTGCCCCCTCCTTGACGGCCATTGGAGGCCTCTCCGAGGCCAGGCCTGAGACATTGCGGACGGGTGTTAATCGGGCAGGCTTTACGGCCCTGACCTCCGTTATCCGTGATCCCAGGGTTTGGCCCCCCGTGGACGCACTGATTATCAGTGCGATGGACTTGGATCCGCTCAGCATTGTGAATCAACAGGTCTTTCGGGACAACACGGATCAGGTTGGAGCAGCCATCGAACTTCTGGCCCGAATCACCGAGGCATCAAAGTGTGTATTGGCGGTGCCCGATAACCTGGCAGGTATTGCCAGCAAGGTCTCTACGGATACGGCCAGTCTTGCCCTGGTCCCACCTGTCTACCCAAATGGTTTTCCTGAAATCCTGGCCAGGAGATACGGGGCGGGTCTTTTGATGAAGTCCTATGATACGGGTCTTGCAGGAAACACGATAGTCGTCAGCGTTGAACACGCCCTGGCTATGCTGGGCAGCCTGAAGACAGGCAGACCCATGTTAGAGAAGACCGTAACCTTTTCGAGCGGACAAGACGGCCAACTCCGTAACTTTCGTGTCCGCATCGGGACTCCTGTCGGGGAGATTCTGAAACGGGCATCTGTGGAACCAAGACCAAAGGGGAAGCTGATCCTGAATGGAATCATGCGGGGTTACGCCTGCTTTTCGGATGAGCAGCCCGTCACCGCGACGACCGAATCCGTTCACGTCCAGGGCCCCTCCGAGGTCTTTTTTTTCCAGGACACCCAGTGTACCAATTGCGGAAAGTGCAATGCCATATGCCCGGTTGACCTGGAGGTAAATCTCCTGGGGAGGTTTTCCGAGTATCGTATCTATGACAAATGCAGGACCCTGGGGGCGGAAAACTGTCTGGAGTGCGGGTTGTGCGCCTATGTATGTCCGGCCCACAGACCCCTGGTTCAATATATTGCCCGCGCCAAGCATGGCATCCGGACAGAGCCACAAGAAACGATGGGCATGGAAGAGGCCCTGGCGTGCACCGCCTGCGGCCCGGTATGTCCGGCCATCAGGCTGTTTGATACCGGTTTGGATAAAGAAGATTCCCCAAAAGTATAGACCTGTCTTTGTTTGATGCCAAGACAGGCGGGAGGAAATCCCAAGAATGAAAGCACTGGACCTGACGGTTTCCCCGGCCCCACACTGTCACAGCGGGGCAAGGATCACGGGAATATCATACAACTTTATCCTGGCCCTGATCCCGGCCATGGCAATGGGCGCTTACTATTACGGATTTGACGCCATACGGGTCATGGCGGCCTCCGTCGCTTCGGCTATGCTGGCCGAGGCTGCGATTCAGTCTGTGTTGAGGAGACCCATAACCATTGCTGACGGCAGCGCTGCTGTCAGCGGGCTTTTGCTGGCCCTTATCCTCCCCGCGAGTGTCCCCTTTTATCTGGTTGTGGTGGCAAACTTTGCGGGCATTATTGTCGGGAAGCAGTGTTTTGGCGGGCTGGGGGCCAACCCGCTCAACCCGGCGCTGGTGGGGTGGGCCATCATAAGGGTGACCCGGGCATGGGCCGGCTATCTCGATTTTGACCTGGCACTCATCAATTACGAAACCGGTTTTATCCTCCAGTATCCCCTCTCGGTCCTCAAGGCCAAAGGTTCGGGAGGACTGGTTCATTTCAGTCTGATGGCCCTGTTTCTGGGAAAACAGGCGGGGGGAATAGGGAGTTCGGCTATTGTCTGCCTGCTGGCAGGGGGCCTTTACCTGGTGGTGCGCGGGATGATCAGATGGGAAATCACCCTCTCCTTCTTGGTTGGAGTGGTGGTGGTCTCGGCAATCTTTTGGCTGGGAGACAGCACAACCTATGCCAATCCGCTTTTTAATATCCTTGCGGGCAATGTCATGATCGGGGCCTTCTTCCTGAGCACTGATAATGCCAGCTCGCCCGTTAACCGGGTGGGTATGTTGGCCTTTGGTTTTGGCTGCGGGGCCATGACAATGGTCTTGAGGTCATGGAGTGTCTATCCGGATGGGGTGGTCTTTGCCTGTTTGTTGATGAACCTCTTTGCTCCGCTACTGGATAAGATAAGGAGGAAACAACCCCTCCCACCGACCATGAAGCCGGTTACCCCGCTGGCCATAAGTGAATCCGCCCAAGGGAGGTCAGCCACATGAAAGAAGTGACACAAATGATAGTGGTTCTCTCCCTGATATGTACCCTTTGTGGCATCGCACTTTCGGGTTTCCGAGAAATGACCGCCGAGCGCATTGAGAACCAGGTCCTCATCAATGTCCAGGGTCCAAGGGTAAAACGCGTATTGGAGGGGTCTCAAAACGATCTGATCGCAGATCGCAAGAAGATCAAGATCGATGGCCGGGAAATCCTGCTATTTGTGGGCAAGAAGGATGGAAAACCCTGGGCCATCGCCTACGAAACCCTTGGCAAGGGGTTTGGTGGCGACATCAAGGTGATGGTCGGATATGACATCGAAAATGACAAGCTAACCGGTATTCAGATCGTATCCCACAAAGAAACGCCGGGAGTGGGCTCCAAGGTCACAGAAGATCAATTTACCGAACGCTTTAAGGGGCTTCCTGCTGATTTGAAGGATAGCTCACCCAAGGGCATTGGAGAAAAGGTAGACGCCATATCGGGTGCCAGTTATTCAAGCCACGGCGTTTATGAGGCAATAGGCAAGAGCCTCAAACTCTATATGGAGATCAAAAAAAAGGGACTTTCTTAAGGCAGATAGCAGCGGGTATGAGCAGATGGGTTTTTTGAATACATTTACCAAGGGTCTGTGGAAAGAGCTTCCGCCCTTTCGTCTCGTTCTTGGGCTGTGCCCTACCCTTGCCGTGACCAAGTCGGCTGAAACCGGGCTGGGTATGGGGCTGGCTGTCATCTTCGTACTGGCCTGTTCCAACGTATTGGTATCCTCGTTGCGGAATGTGATCCCCCGCAAGGTGCGCATTGCCAGCTATATCGTCATTATCGCCTCCTTTGTGGTGATGGTTGAGCTGGCGAGCCAGGCCTACTTTTACAAGATCTATGAGAGTCTTGGGATCTTTATCCCCCTGATCGTTGTCAACTGCATCATCTTGGGCCGGGCAGAGGCATTTGCCTCTCGCAACGGGATCATCGCCTCAGCCCTGGACGGTCTTGGCATTGGCGTGGGTTATACCCTCTCACTGACCGTGCTTGGGGCGATCAGGGAGATTCTCGGTGCGGGCACCCTTTTTGGTGCCCACGTCATGTGGTCGTCGTTCCGTCCGTTCACCTTTATGGTGGAGGCGCCGGGGGCCTTTATCAGCCTCGGGGTTTTGCTGGCCGCGATGAACGCATTTTCAAAAACCCAGCAATCGTAACGCCGCCTATATACGGGGGTCACCAGATCGGCACGCGGCACAGTGTCTTGAACTCAAACGATACGGGCAGTAAGGGCTTCTGGAGAAAACGGTATGGAATACATTGTTCTTGTCATCAGCGCGGTTCTGATTAAGAACATTCTGCTGGCCGAATACCTGGGGAATTGCCCCTTTCTGGGCACCTCCAAGCGGATGGACACGGCAATAGGGATGGGACTGGCGGTCATATTTGTCATCACCATAGCAACTGCTGTCACCTATGTGGTCCAGCATGTGGTCCTCAAACCCCTTAACCTGGGCTATCTCCAGACCATTGCATTCATTCTCGTCATTGCAGCGCTGGTGCAGTTTGTGGAGATGTTTCTGAGGAAGTTTGCCCCGCCACTCTATGTGGCCCTCGGTATATTTCTCCCTCTCATCACGACCAACTGCGCAGTTCTCGGGACGGCGATACTCGTTATTCGCCGCGATATGAACTTTCCTGAGGCCGTCGTCTTTGGTATCGCCTCGGCCTCCGGTTTTACCCTCGCCTTGATCCTGCTTGCAGGCATCCGCGAACGACTCGAGATTTCCAATGTCCCCAGGGCACTTAGAGGCACCGCCATCGGGTTGATCATGGCAGGTCTGATGTCGCTGGCCTTTTTTGGTTTCGTGGGTGTTGACAGTTCGCTCAAGGCGCTTTTGCAAAACTAGCGGTTTAGGCCAATGGGTCGTTGAATCTGAACCCGGGGCCTGGACCCATAACGTGAAATTTCTCGGATCGGGGATATGTTATCAGCCGCTATATTCTTATTGGTGTTGGGGCTCGTCTCTAGCATTGTCTTGGCAATTGCCTCACGGGCCTTTTACGTTTGGGAAGATCCAAAGGTGCTGGCCATTACCGATGCGTTACCCGGGGCCAACTGTGGGGGGTGTGGGAATGCCGGCTGTGCCGCTGCTGCCGAGGCGATTGCCGCCGGACGGGCATCGGCAAGCATCTGTGTAGCCGGGGGATTCGATGTGGCCCAGGCCGTCGGGGAAATAATGGGCCAGAAGGTGGAGGAAAGGGAACCCGATTTCTCCTGGACCAGCTGCTCTTACGGCGTGGACAAGGCGGAACAGGTCTTTTTATACAACGGTGCCTCTGACTGCCAGGCGGCCGTGATGCTTTACGGTGGGAGCAAACTCTGTCCCATTGGCTGCATCGGACTCGGCTCCTGCGTAAAGGCCTGTCAATTCGGGGCCTTGAGCATTGGTGATGATAACCTGCCTGTGGTGGATCACGGTCGCTGTGTCGGTTGTGGCGCCTGTGTTGATGCCTGCCCCAAAAAGATCGTGGCGTTGACTTCCCAGACCCGGCGCATCGTGGCCGAATATGTCACGGACGAGTGCACGGCACCCTGCCAGCGGGCTTGCCCCACCGGTATCAATATCCCTGGCTTTATCCGCGAGATTCGCAATGGAAACCCTGAGGAGGCCCTCCGCGTCATCAAGGAAAAATGCCCGCTTCCCCTGGTGTGCGGTTACATCTGCCCCGCCCCATGCGAGCTCAGTTGCCGGCGAAACCTGGTGGATGATGGGGTGGCCATCAATCCGCTAAAACGGTTTGTGGCAGACCACGAGATGTCAACCGGCAGACATATCAATCCTTACAGGTGCCCTGACAATGAGATCAAGATCGCCTTGATCGGGGGGGGATCCGAGGGGCTCACAGCCGCATATTACCTGGCGCGGCTGGGCTATCGACCTACCATATTCGATGCCAAACCAGAACTGGGCGGCATATTGCGTTATGTCATCGCAGAGGATCGCCTCCCACGGAAGGTCCTGGATCAGGATATCGCGGGTATTCTTGGAATGGGGGTTGAGGCCAACACCAATATGGCCATGGGCCGCGATTTCGATGTGTGCTCCTTGCTCAAGGATGGTTATGACGCCGTTGTGCTCACGGCGGGAGGGTTTGACAGCCGCAAGATCCTCCAGCCCGACCAGCAAAGATATGATGCGGCCCTCCACGGCCTGTTTATCATGCTGGACTTCCTCACAGCGCTTGCCAGGGGCGAAGAGATCGATATGGGAAGGCATGTCGTCGTTGCAGACGGTGGTCTAAAGGCCTTGGAGGTGGCCCGGAGGTGTCTTGATTTGGGTGCCCAAAAGGTAACCATTGTCTCGGATCAGCCTCTTGGCGCCCTGCCGATTGATCTCCGTGACACCAGGGCCCTCGCCGGGAAGGGTATCAAAGTTCAGGCCTCCACAACGATCGCAGCGATCGGCGGTGTCGGCGGGCATATGGACAGGCTTGCCCTGGAGGATAAGGAACTGAGTGGTGATATCTCCGCCCAGAGAAGTATCATCCATGCAGACAGGCTTATCCTGTCGGCGGGACGACTCCCCGAGATGGTCTTTGTGCACGCTGCGGGGAAACCACAGGCCGAATCCGAGGAGATCAGATGGCAGACGATCGAGACCTTCCGTACCTTCCCGACAGATGGGGGTTGCGGCATTCTCGGTTCGCCTGAACCAGGCCGTATTAGCGATTCTTCAGCCGTGGTCAAATCGATCCTTTCCGGCCGACGCCTGGCACGGGCCTTACACCAGCATTTTACCGACGGCATTGTTGTCCCCGTCCCGAAACTCGCCTGCGAAGCCAGCGATATCTTGAATATCACAGAGATACACGGCGTGAGCCCGTCCGAAAGACAGCTCCCGCCGGTTTCGGATGTGGAGGGAGACAGTAAGACGGCCTGGATTTTCCCGCAGGAATTCCCCGGGCTGGATGCGCGAGAAGCGGCGCGCGAGGCGGATAGATGTCTTCAGTGCGGGCTGATCTGTTACGAGAAAAAGAAATAACTGCGGGTTGCAGATAACGTGTTTTAGCGGCCGGACATTCAACCAGAAATGCACGGCCCCGAGAGAGAAGATGTCCGAAAACACCATTACAATAGACGGTCGCAAATTAGAGTTTACTCCGGAAGAGACGATCCTGGATGTTACTAAACGCAATAGTATCTTTATCCCCACCCTGTGCCATCTCAAGGGGACACGACCCACGGGTGCCTGTCGCATCTGTGTGGTCGAGGTTGAGGGCGGACGGGCACTGGCAGCTGCGTGTGCAACGCCCGCTGCGCCCGATATGGTCGTTTATACCCACTCCGCTGCCGTTCTGGAGGCCCGTCGGACCATACTGGCCCTGTTGCTCCAGTCCGGGAACCATAACTGTGCCGTTGCCACCGAGTACTCCGGGCAATGGACCGAGTTTCAACAGGAGGTCGAACGCTACGATCAGAGCAGTGATCTGTGCCCGGCCCACAGTGCCTGTAAACTACAGGCCTTTGCCTACCGCTACCAGGTCGACACCAGTGGGTTGGTGCGGGCCAAGACGGAACACCCCATCGAGACCGCCAGCCCGCTGATTGTGCGTGACAACTCGCGGTGCATCATGTGCGGCAGATGCGTTGAGGCGTGCAACTCCATCCAGGTCAACAATGCCATCTCACACGGTTATCGCGGTGCAGAGGCCAAGATTGTCGCGATCGGCGACGGCACCCTGGCCCGCTCTGACTGTGTCTTCTGCGGTGAGTGTCTTCAGGCCTGCCCGGTGGCTGCCCTGGTCGAAAAAAAGAGCCGGTACAAGATCAGACCATGGGAGGCGCGTCACGTCCGCACCACCTGCCCTTACTGCGCTGTGGGGTGTCAGCTGGATCTGCACATAAAAAACGACATGATCATGAAGGTCACCGGCGTTGAGGACGCCTTGCCCAACCGGGGCAGTCTGTGCGTAAAGGGACGGTTCGGATACGATTTCGTACAGAGCCCGGATCGCCTGACCCGCCCGATGATCCGAAAAGACGGCAAGCTCCGCGGGGCCTCCTGGGAGGAGGCATTGGGGCTTATCACCAATAAGATAAAAGAGATTCTAGAGAGACACGGACCCAAGGCAATTGCAGGGATCTGTTCTGCAAAATCCACCAACGAGGCCCTCTATCTGATGCAAAAGCTGTTCCGGTCGGTTATCGGGACCAACCACCTGGCCTCACCATTTGCCGCAGGCGGCCTCAACAGGCCCATCGGTGAGCTGGAAAAGGCAAAACGGATGATCCTGATCGGGAGCGATATAACCGAAGAAAACCCCGTGGCAGGCACTTTTGTCAAACGGGCGGCAAACAGGGGCTGCCAGTTAATCGTGGTGGACTCCCGTCCAACCAAAATTGGCACCTTTGCCTCGCTCAACCTCATACTCAAAGAGGGCACCGAATCGGTCTTTGTCAACGGGATTATCCGGGAACTGATCGACCGGGGAAGAGAACCTGCCGATGACATTCGAGAGACCGCAGAGGGTTTTTCCATGGAGCAGGTCACCCAGGCCACTGGTCTGTCTGCCAAGGAAATTGCCGCCGCCGTAAAGATACTCGATTCAAAAGAACCCGTTATGCTGGTCTATGGCCCTCGCGTCGCCTCGTTTGCCAGGACATTTGTCAGGCTCCAGGAGGTGCTGGGAAATCTGGACAGAGAGTACGGTGGTCTCAACTACATGGGCGACCTGAACAACTCTCAAGGGGCCTGCGACATGGGGATGCTGCCCGCCTTCTTACCGGGTTTTGTTATGGTGGACGATGAGGCGGGACGCAAACATTTTGAAGAGGCCTGGGGGCACAAACTGGATGGCACACCCGGTCTCAGATTCGGGGAAATGGTACAGAAGCTTGCCGGCAAACCCGAGGATTCGGGGGAGAAGATCCGTTTTCTATACTGTGTGGGGGAGAATCTCGCT
Source organism: uncultured Desulfobacteraceae bacterium (assembly GCA_964639275.1). Lineage (GTDB taxonomy): Bacteria > Desulfobacterota > DSM-4660 > Desulfatiglandales > Desulfatiglandaceae > CAZXCQ01. The sequence continues at coordinate 28,463 of CAZXCQ010000034.1, forward strand.
ATCGCCAGGCCGGCCATGCCCGATATTACCAAGGCACTGGAGTCCATAGAGTTTTTGGTGGTTCAAGACATCCTAAACCATGAAACCATACCCTATGCCGATGTGGTCCTGCCGGCAGCGGCCTGGTCGGAAGAGGAAGGAACCTACACCAATTGTGAACGCAGGATTAGCCGGATGAGAAAGGCGGTCCCCGCCCCGGGTGAGGCCAGACCCGAAATATGGATCTTTACACAACTGGCCAATCATCTCGGTGAAAAGTGGCCGGAGGTGACGAGCCGGGAGATATGGGACAACGAGATTATCGAACTGATTCCTCAACTAAAGGGGATTACCTACAGCCGGATCGAAAAGGGGGGTATCCAGAGACCCCTATCCGATCCGGCCGCGATGGGTCTTTCTACCTTTCGGGACAAACGATCTCCTTTACGCCGGCCGGGCTGGACTTCATTTAATTACCATCACCGAACCCTCCTGGAGCACTGCGGCGATCTTTTGGACTCGCTACCCCGTTCAGGAGGTATCGGGAGCCAGATACCCCCCAGCAACCCCGAAGAGGTGAACCAGAGATTCCTCGATCTCCTTCGGGCAGAAGAGAAATTGGACGAGAAGGATCGGATTGACCAGATACTCTCCACATACAGAAACAAGAGGGGCGGCCTCATTCCCGTGCTTCAGCAAACCCAGGCAATCCTTGGCTTCCTGCCGGTACCGGTACAAAACTACATCGCCAATGGACTGGGTATTCCGGCATCGGATGTCTTTGGTGTCGTGACATTCTACTCCTTTTTCACCATGGTCCCCAGGGGCCGGCATACCATCCGGATCTGCCTGGGCACCGCCTGCTTTGTCAAGGGCTCCGGGAAATTGCTGGAGACCCTGGATCGTCACCTCAATGTAGAGGTGGGAGGGACTACCGAGGACAGGGAGTACTCGCTGGAGGTCGTCCGTTGCATCGGGGCCTGTGGTCTGGCCCCGGTAATGGTAGTCGATGACACCACCCATGGCCAGGTGGATCCCAAGGAAATCGTGGGGATCGTAGAAAGCTACCGGGGGGTTCAGGGCTAGAAGATGACATTAGCCGAACTGGTTGAAAGGCTGAATCTGGATGTCAAGACAGCAGCCCAGCGGCTCGACGTCGTGGTGACACGGGGTTATGTCAGCGATCTCTTGAGCGACGTCATGGGAAATGCGAGGGAGGGCGATCTCTGGGTCACCTTGCAGATCCACCAGAATATCGTCGCCGTTGCAATGATGAAGGCCCTGTCCGGGATCATCCTGGTTAATGGGAGGGGGCCTGAAGAGGAAACTGTCAGAAAGGCGACAGCCGAACAGATCCCCATCATGGTCAGCAGGATGCCCGCCTTTGAACTGGTCGGGCAACTATATCAGCTGGGAATTACCGGAAGCTGACACTCACGCAACACCGGCATCCAAGGGGCGTACTTGTCAAGGAAGGGATCGGAAGTATTACGGGCTGTAGCAGCGGATCTCCATATTCACACCTGTCTCTCACCCTGTGCTTCCCTCGATATGACGCCGATGAAGATCGTAAAGGAGGCCTGCGCCAAGGGGCTGACAATCATTGCCATAACAGACCATAACAGCGCAGAGAACACCGGTGCGGTTATGGCCGCGGCCCGCGAAACAGGGCTTTCTATTATTCCCGGCATGGAGATAACAACCTCTGAAGAAGCCCACATCGTTGCGCTCTTTGGAGAGGCCGAGAGTGCCCTCTCCATGCAGGAACTGGTATATAAAAACCTCCAAAGGGGCGAAAACGATGAAGAGCTGTTCGGGATTCAGGTGGTGGCCAACGAATCAGACGAGGTCGAGGGCATCAACAAACGTCTGTTGATCGGGGCAACCGACCTCGGTTTAGACGAGGTGGTGGCGGAGATACATGACCGACGCGGGCTGGCAGTGGCCGCCCATATTGATAGACAGAGTTTTAGCGTCGTCAGTCAGTTGGGTTTTATCCCCGAAGGGGTAAGATTTGACGCCGTTGAAATCTCAAAGGGTATGGGCCTGAATGAGATCCAAGACCCCTTTGGCAAACGCAGCCTCTTCCCGGTTATAACGGCCTCAGACGCGCATTGTTTGGAAGAAATCGGGGCCAGTCCGACCCATTTTCAGATTGCCTATCCGGGTATGGACGAGTTAGCCCTGGCGTTAAAGGGGATAAGGGGCCGGAAGATCGTCAATGGCACCACAGATCATCCCCGGAGCCCTGAAAGCCATTAGATGATCGTCAACCCATGGAGGATCTATCGCTCCACATATTGGACATTGCTGAAAATGCCACAAATGCCGGGGCCACGTTGGTGGAAATATCTATCCGGGAGGATAGAGGCCAGAATCTGCTCGAGATAGTGATCCGGGATAACGGAAGTGGCATGGACGCGGAGATGCTTGCAAGGGCGCGGGACCCATTTGTGACCACCCGAAAAACCCGTCGCGTGGGACTGGGACTGCCTTTTCTGGAACAGGCGACTCGGGAGGCGGGTGGCAATCTAAAGATCGCGTCAGAACCTGACCGGGGCACCGCGGTCACTGCAACCTTTCAGGCCGACCACATTGACCGGAAACCATTAGGAGACATGGGATCAACCATGATTTCGCTAATTGTCGGGTATCCCGGAGTGGACTTTGTCTATGAATCCGATCTGGAGGGAGAAAAGACCAAACTGGATACGAGGGAGATCAGGGCTGTGATGGGGCCCTCAACCCCAATCACCGACCCCGCACTCCTGCAATTGATTCGGGACCTCTTTAAAAAGGATCCGCAAGGGTAGAAAACTTGTATTCATGTAACCGTTCACGGGTTCAAAGGTTCAGGGGTTCAAGGTTGCATTTTTGTGGA
>CAZXCQ010000035.1:0-31108 GCA_964639275.1 uncultured Desulfobacteraceae bacterium
CTTTCCCTTTCAAAAGGCCTGCTCAAGACCTTTAATGCCAGGTATGCCGCCTTCTCTTTCACCCATGAACATGTGATCCTGGATGTACTTCCGGTCTGGTCAAAAGAGATCTCCCGCTTTATTTGCAAAAGGAGCCATGACAAAAAACCCGCTGAAGACCTGAAGAATCTGATACTCGAGTCGGGGCGGGAATGGTATCATCTGGTTGATAACAAGAATTCAAGGAGTTTTGCATCCCTTTTTCTGCTCACCAAGAACCACAAAAAAGATATTGATCCCAAAAGCATCAAGCCTGACACAAAGGCCCGCCCAAGGCTATCCAAACATGAAACCAATTGTCTGAAAATCCTCAGACTTGACAGGGAGGATCTCTCCTCTGATGGTCAGGAGCGAAAGATAAAAACGGCATATAAGAGAATGGCCAAGCTTTACCATCCCGATATGGGGGGGGATGCGGAAAAATTCAGACAGTTGGCCGAGGCCCATCAACAGATGCTCCTGTGGGCGCAAAATCCCCAGTATACATCCCGAAGGGCGCTTCACGGCAGCTGGTCCTATGACGGTTGTACCAACCGATGGTCACCCCCCCTGTGAACAAGGCCCAAAAATATCTAGACCCCATCCCACACCACAATCCATCACCCCCCGGGTTTTTGAGAAGTTAGAACCCACTGAGGTTCAAGGTGGAGATAGGACCCAGGGTCTTGACCCTTATCTTCTTTTTAGTCTATTGATCCTTCTTCGGATCTCTCCCTCAAATCCCCTGTCAGTCGGCCGGTAAAAGACCCTGTTTCCTATCCCTTTGGGCAGGTATTCCTGTTCCACCCAGCCCCCCGGATAGTTGTGGGGATAGCGATACCCTCGACTGTATCCCACCCTTTTCATCAGTTGAGTGGGGGCGTTTCTGATGTGCAGGGGTACGGGCAGGGGGCCGGAGCTTTGGATCTCCTTCTTGACAGCCTTCTCGGCCAGATAAAGGGCGTTGCTCTTGGGGGCAGATGCCAGGTAGACCGTGGCCTCTGCCAGGGCCAGCTCAGCCTCTGGAGGCCCCACCTTTTGCCAGGCCTCAAAGGCCGCCAGCGCCGCCTGTAAGGCATTTGGATCGGCCAGCCCCACATCTTCCGAGGCAAATCGGATCATCCTCCGGCCGATAAACAAAGGGTCTTCTCCCGCCTCCAGCATCCGAAAAAGCCAGTATAGGGATGCCTGTGTATCGCTTCCTCTCAGGCTCTTATGAAAGGCCGAGATGATATTGTAGTGCTCTTCTCCATCCTTGTCATAGGGAAGGGCCTTTATGTCGAGGGCCTTCTCAACGACCGAGATATCGACCTGAGCCGGATCTTTTCCCCGGGTATCCAGGGCATAGTGTACCGCTGCTTCTAGATTGCTCAAGGCGACCCGGGCATCCCCGTGCGAGACATCAATCAGGTGATCGAGTGCCTCGGGCATGATCTTTACATCCAGATTCCCAAATCCCCGTTCCCTGTCCTTGTGCGCCCGGATCAGGAGGGACCTTAAATCCTCCTTTTCCAGGGGATAGAGGATCATGACCCTGGCCCTTGAAAGAAGCGGCGGAATGACCTCAAAGGAGGGGCTCTGTGTTGTGGCACCAATCAGGACGATAAGCCCGTTTTCAACGTGAGGCAGGAAGGCATCCTGCTGGGCCTTGTTGAATCGATGGATTTCATCGACAAAGAGGATGGAAGGCTTACCCGAAACCGCCTTTAACCTCTTTGCGTCCTCAATGATCTGTCTGAGTTCTTTTACCCCTGAAGTGACCGCAGAAAACGCATGGAACGAAAGCCCGGCATACTCTCCGATCAGTCTGGCCAGTGTGGTCTTGCCAGAACCGGGGGGGCCCCAAAAGATCACTGAAAATATCCGTCCCGCCCTGAGGGCATTTGGCAAAAGACACCCTGGGCCAAGGATGTGCCCCTGCCCCACCACATCCTCGAGCCTTTGCGGTCTGATCCTCTCTGCCAAAGGCGCTTCAAACTGCCCTGAGGGATTGCTGGTCATCCTGTCCGCTCTTTCGCTGCCAGTGCTTGGCTGAAAAAGGAAAATATCCTGTCCATCTCCAGGGGTCTGCCAACCACCAGATCCGCTCCCAGTCCCTCCAGGACTTCCATGTTTTTGCCCGCTTGTTCAGGGTTAACCAGGGCAATGGGCAAATCATGGTCCAGTCCTCTGATCATCGGAATGATCTTTGAGGGCTCAAAGTGCCGCATATTCAGATCCCCGATTACCAGATCAAACTTGTTCTTTCTCAACAACTTGATCCCTTCCCGGGTCGTGGTGACAACAGTTGGCCTGGCCCCCTTGTTCAGGAATGATCTAAAAAGGAGGTCCTGAACAATACCCTCATCTGAGATAATCAAGACAGGCGAATTCTTTATCCCGGTCTTTGTGGCTTTGGGCCTGGGGACTCCCCCTGCAATTGGGAGTCTTATAACAAAAGTGGCTCCCTCCCCTCCCTGGCTGACCACCTCAATATCTCCCCCGTGGCGAAGCACAATGGCAAGGGCAAGGCTCAATCCCATACCTTGCGCAGAGCCCCCTTTGGTGGTAAAGAACGGGTCGAATATCTTATCTTTGATATCGTCTTTGATGCCTACCCCGTTATCCTGTATGTAGACATGCACAAAACCCGAATGCTCCTCGGTGGTCAGATATATCTCCCCCCCATTGGGCATGGCATCCATGGCATTTAGGATCATGGATACAATGACGTCCGTTAACTCTTGGGGATTGCCCTCTAACGGCGAGCGGGATCTGAGATAGGTATTGATCTTGATCTTGCCATCATTACCTTCAACTCCTTCCCCCCATTTGGGTCGTGTGAGAGAGATGGCATCCCGGACAAGCTTCCCCATATCCAAGAGAGAAAGATCAGATGGTTGATTCTCAGTCTTTGTAAGACAGCGCAACTGCCTGGAAATGAGGCTCCCCATTTCCCAGGCCGCACTGAGCCTTTTGGCTGCTCGATCCTCCTTCTTGTTTCCCATGGACTCGATGTTTTGAAAATGTCTGGCATGGACACTCAGGGCGTTCAGACATCTTTCCAGTTCCTGATTTAAACCCGAGGCCATGCGGACCAGAGAATCCCTTCTCTGGACACGCCTGAGACTCATCTCTTCCTGTTTTCTCTGATCCACTCCCAGCATGTTGATCAGGAATGCCTTACGCCCCTGATACCTGATCTTCTTGATCGCCAGGTAATAACATCGTCTTTCCCCCTCCCTTGTCAGGAGGTATATCTCATCCTTTTCCCTTAGCGTTTTGGCAGAAACCCTTCGCCGTTCAAGATCTTTCACATATTCTGCAGAATCAGGATGAATAAGCTTGCCAAAATCCTGACCCAGAAGTCCATCCTCTGTATATCCGAGTTGCTCTCTTAGGGCCTCATTGGTCAAGATGATCTTGCCTTGTTGGACCAGGATTATGGCTCCAGGGATAAGCTCGAGCAGTTTTTTGGTCTCCCTAAATCCCTTCTGGAAGACCCTTTTTTCCTCTCTGGAGGCAGTCAGTTCCTCTCTCAGACGCCGTCTTTCATCGGCAATCCTTTCAACCCTGCTTTTTGGAATTCTATCCTGCTTGGTGTCCATGGGTGATCCTGCTATCAAAACATGTCTTTCGAACCTATGACCCCTCTCTCTAATCCTTTAACCCTTGCAACCCGGGCAATGGAGGTTCCGAACCCCCATTGCCCGGGTTGCACAAAGCTAAAGTGTCACAAAAGAGCCAAACTAATATTGATTAATTCGTAAAAAGTGCCAATTTATTCTTTTTTGTCATTCCGGCCCCGGATAAGATACGGGATAAACGGCAGCCGGAATCCAGTGAAAGCAACCGTTTCTGGACTCCCGCCTTCGCCTGTCTGCGTGCGCACACGCACAGGCAGGCGGGAGTGACGGTGGGGGAGGGTTTTATTGACGCCAGAATCCTTTCACCCCCACGAGGTTTTTGAGAAGTTATCCTTCAGCCAGATTGGAGTGGAAATATCATGGAAAACGGCCTTGATGATCACAGAACTTTAGCGTATCATATTTTTTAATTTCCTTACAACCACTAAGAGAGTCCAGACCCACCTCCAGGCCCATAAAAAAGTGCGGCCGGGAGGGGAGGGTGCTCTTGCCCAAAAGGGGGTCTTAAGGCCCTCAGAAATTGGATGTCTTTCAGACAAAGCCTCCTGAGGGGATAAAGTGACAGATCATTCACCCTTTGTTCACCTGCATGTCCACACCGAATACAGCCTTCTGGACGGGGCCATCCGCATTAGTCAAATGCTGAAAAAGTCCAGGGATCTGGGTATGGATGCCGTGGCGATTACAGACCATGGCAACATGTTCGGGGCGGTCCAGTTCTACGTTCAGGCCGCCAAGGCCGGAATCAAACCGATTATCGGGTGTGAACTCTATGTGGCGCCCAGGGACAGGCGGGATCGATCTCCATCCTCGGATGGAGGCCCCAACGCCTACCATCTTCTCCTCCTGGTAATAAACGAGGAAGGCTACCGAAATCTGAGCCGACTTGTCACACTCGGCCATTTAGAGGGGTTTTACTATCACCCTCGCGTGGATATGGAACTCCTGAGGAGACATAACGCGGGGCTTATTGCCTTCTCGGGCTGCTTAAAGGGGGCGATTCCTTATTTTATCATGACCGGCCGAATCGAGACAGCCAGGGAAAGGGCGCAGGAACTGGCATCTGTCTTTGACGATGACCGGTTCTACCTCGAGGTGCAGGCCAATAACCTACCCGAACAGATCAAGACAAACAAGGTGTTAAAGGAGATGTCAAAGGACCTCTCTATCCCCCTCGTGGCAACCAATGACTGTCATTACCTTGACCAACCTGATGCCGAGGCACATGACGTGCTCTTGTGTATTCAGACCGGCAAGACGATTGAGGATGAAAAAAGACTCAAATTCTCCAACAACGAATTCTATTTCAAGTCCCCACTTGAAATGGGGCAGACCCTTTCGGGATTTGAAGAGGCCCTTAGAAACACAATCCATGTTGCCCGCCGCTGCCAGTATGAAATGGAATTTGGCAACTACAAGTACCCGGTATTTCAGGTGCCTGAAAACCGAAGCCTAAATGAGATCCTGGTGGATGAGTCTAGAATCGGGCTCAAGAAAAGGCTTTCTCAGAAGAAAGAAGAGGAAGGGGCTGTCTCCAAAGAGGTTATCCGGGAATACGAGGAAAGGCTTGATTATGAGCTGGATGTCATTCAAAAGATGGGGTTTTCGGGCTACTTCCTGATCGTTGCTGATTTTATCGAATACGCCCGCCGAAGTGATATACCCGTGGGCCCGGGACGGGGCTCAGCAGCGGGCTCTCTGGTGGCCTACTGTCTGAACATAACCAATATGGACCCAATCAAGTATGGCCTGCTCTTTGAAAGATTCCTCAATCCCCAGCGTATCAGCATGCCGGATATTGATATCGACTTCTGCATCAATGGCCGGGACGAGGTCATCAAATATGTCTCCGAGAAGTATGGTCGCGATAACGTCGGACAGATCATCACGTTTGGGACAATGAAGGCCAGGGGGGCCATAAGGGATGTGGGCCGAAGCCTCAATATACCACTGGGGGAGGTGGACCGTATCGCCAAGCTGGTGCCGGAGAGGCTGGGTGTGACCCTGGAAAAGGCGCTTGAAGAAGAGCCCGACCTGAAACAGCTCGAGCAGGCCAATGGCCCTGCAAAAAGACTCCTTCGGATATCCAGGTCCATTGAAGGGCTTGCCAGACACGCATCCACCCACGCCTCCGGGGTGGTCATCTCTGACAGGCCGCTGGTGGAATACCTGCCCCTTTTCAAGGGCCCAAGAGACGAGGTAATGACCCAGTATACCATGGGTCAGATCGAGAAACTGGGTCTTATAAAGTTCGACTTTTTGGGGCTAAAGACCCTGACGGTCATCAAACACGCCCTCAAGCTTATCGAAGAGACAACAGGGGAGCGGGTCCAGATTGAAAGGATTCCCCTTGACGATGAGGCCACCTATCAGCTTGTAGCCCAGGGGCGGACAACCGGTGTGTTTCAGTTGGAAAGTTCCGGTATGAAAGACCTGCTCAGACGGCTCAGACCAGAGGTATTCGAGGATATGGTTGCCCTGGTTGCGCTTTACAGACCGGGCCCTCTGGGTAGCAACATGATCGACGAATTTATCAGTGGAAAACATGGGAAGGTGAGGACCCGGTACCCACTCCCCCAGCTTGAGTCTATCCTCAAGGAGACTTACGGGGTGATATTATACCAGGAACAGGTCATGAAGATCGCGCAGGTCCTGGCAAAATATACATTGGCCGAAGCGGACGAACTCAGAAAGGCCATCGGAAAAAAGAAGCCAGAGGTAATGGCCAAACACAGGGCGCGTTTTATCGAGGGGGCTACCGGGAATGGGGTGCCCCCTCTAAAGGCCGAGAAGCTCTTTATGCTGATAGAGAAGTTTGGCGGATACGGGTTTAACAAGTCCCATTCCGCCGCCTACGCAATGATCGCCTACCAGACTGCCTACCTGAAGGCCCACTATCCGGTTCAGTTTATGGCTGCCCTCTTGACCCAGGACATGGGTAACCAGGACAAGACCATCAAGAACATTGCCGAATGCAGGGAGATGGGGATCGACATCTTGCCCCCGGATATCAATGAAAGCCAGGCTGACTTCTCAGTGGTGGGAGGGAAGATCCGCTTTGGCCTTGCGGCGGTAAAGAATGTGGGCCTAAAGGCCATGGAATCGGTTATTGAAGAGCGGGAGAGGCACGGACCCTTTCGTGACCTCCTGGAGTTTTGCAAGAGGATAGAGGGTTCCAAGGTCAACCGCAGGGTCCTTGAAGGCCTCATTGAGTGTGGCGCCCTTGATTTTACGGGGATTTACAGATCCCGTCTCTTTGCCGGCCTTGACGAGGTGCTCAGGATCAGCGGGACCAACCACGACCCCAATCAGCTCAACATGTTCGGGTCCCTGGATTCGGGAAACGGGATGGCCTGGGGTCTCTCTGAGTTCCCCGATATCGAAGAATGGGATGAAGGGGATCGGTTGAGGAGGGAAAAGGAAGCGCTTGGTTTTTACATTACAGGCCATCCCCTGGCAAGGTACATCAACGATATCGAGAGGCTGGAGACCAATGATATTCAGGACCTCCCCTCGCTAAAAGACAAGAGCCAGGTCAAGGTTGCCGGTGTAGTGGAAGGCCTCAAGATAAAACGAACCAAGAAGGGTGACAAGATGGCCAACGTCTATATGGAGGACCTCTCAGGTTCTATCGAGGTGGTCATATTTCCTGACCTCTTTGGTCGAATCGCACCGCTACTCAAGAGAGATGATCCCCTCCTCGTCACCGGGACAGTGGAAACGGGCGACAACTCGGCCAAGATACTTGCCCAGGACATTGTGACCCTGGAATCGGTTCGACAAAACGCAATCGAGGCCATAGAACTCACACTCGACTATGACAATATATCAAGGGGGCTCCTGGAGGATTTGTTGGATATCGTGTTCAGATACCCGGGAGATTCTGCGCTTTACTTCAAGGTGGATGTGCCGGAGGCCAGGGAGGTGAGAATTTCCGCCCACGACCGCTTTAGGGTTCTTCCCTCCCACGAACTCATATCAGAAATTGAGACCCTAATCGGCAAAAAGGTCCACCTCCTCTAATGCCCCATCGAGTCAAAACACGGTCAGGGTTTATCGAGCGATCAGTGGAAGACAAAGAAATGGCGGAGAACAAGGTGAAAAGGGTAGCTTGTGCCCATCCGTAGATGATTCATGGCCACCAAGCAGCAAGGCCGTCTACCACGATGTCTCAGGGCAATCCCGGGGGAGGGGAAGAAATGAGAAGGCTTTTTTTGGTCCTCAGTATTGTGATGCTGATTCTATCAAGTTGTATTACAGCGACAGACGTCGAGGACTATGTGTTTAAGGAACTCAGAAGCATCAACGAAGACGAAAGCGAAAGCGGAAGACTCCCGCACAAAAAGATTGGGGGGGAACAAGTTGAAAAAAGGAAATAGATCCCATGTCGTGACTTTTCCGCCGCTGATTGAGATGTGCCGTTTCTATCATAAACAAGGAGGGCTCATATGAAGACGATGCATCTTGTTTTATGTGTGCTGGGTTTAGGCCTTACATCTCCTGCCTTTGGGCAGATCAATGAGGCTATCGAAACAAACTGGAAGGGGGTCACTGCGAAGTTGGTGACCTGCCACCAGGATGAATGTCACTTTTATGTCCAGGTTGTCTTTGAAAATAGGGGCGAAAATGAAGTAAGGTCAGGCTCACCGATCTATTTTAAGGATATTTATCTTCTCGATCCGAATACGGACACAAAGGTAATTGTTCTAAAAGATGCAAAAGGGATCTATCTTGGCGGCCCATCTTCTGATCGAAACGATGGTGGCCCGGCTATCTAAGCCAGGAAGGGCAAAAACTCATGTATCTGAAATTTCAGGCCCCACCCGATCCCATCTCTTGTTCCATTTATCAAGGTGGCTCTTTCTGGAAAAAGCGATCTAACAGGGCATTCCGGGATTGAGGTCGTTGGCGCCAAAACGGGTTTAAAAAGGGTATTAAAGGATCTCGATGCCAAAGAGACGGAAAAACAGATAAAATTCAACTCCAAGAGCCTCCCAGGGCGTAGTGGAGGGAAGGTCGGAGTATATCTCAAAGACAGCAGCAGGACAACTTGGTGGATTCCCAAAAGCTATCTATATCATTGATCAAACATCGCTTGATTGTACAGGCTTGAAAATTTCATATAAATCTTTTTTTTTGTCAGATTTTTGTTGACTTTCGCATATGTTTGTTTTAACAGAAGATATTTGACGTCAAATCCAATCGAGGCCTTCAATTGAAGGGAGCCAGCGCAAGGTGACAGAGAATCTAAAGCGATTGACCCTAAGAGAACAGGCCGAAACCGCACTGAGGGAAATGATTGCCTCCTACCGCTTCACCCCTGGAAAATGGATAAATGTTGAGCGCCTGGCAAAGGACCTGGGAGTTAGCAGGACACCGGTCTGGCAGGCCTTGAAGAACTTGGAGAACGAAGGGTTGGTAAATCATGTCCCAAATCGGGGCATCCGCATGGCCCAGTTGACCCTCGAGATGGCCCATGACCTCTACGTGGTAAGGGGGCTGCTGGAGGGTCTGGCCGGCCGCTTTGCAGCAGAGAGAATTGCCAAAAAGACAGTGGCCCGCCTGGAGTCGCTTCTGAAGGCGCAGCGGCAGGTCGTTAGAGATCTGGATGTGGTGGAATACTCCAAATCGGACTTTGAGTTTCACGGCATCATCTACGACTCCTGTGGCAACTGGCTGCTCAATGAGTTACTGGAAAACATCAAGGCGAGGTCGCGGCCTTTTGTTTGCGACCTCGCATCCATCCTTCCTCAGCTCTATCAGGACCACGAGGATGTGGTGGAGGCCCTCAAGGTCCATGATCCGCCTGGGGCTGAAAGGATAATGCGAAGGCATAACGTGAGAGTAACCCGGCAGATAGAAAAGGCCCAAAGAGAGAACGCAAAGTGAGGCCTCGCTCAAAATAACACGTTTTGCCCTCTCGGCAAGGAGTCAACATGCCCCATTCCTTTAAGGATCTGCACTGGACGAGAGACATCCGGGTAAATGCCTACCTCATGCCCAGGACCTTGGCGGAGGCACTGGAAATGCTCGCCGGGTATCAGGGCAAGGCACAGGTGGTCGCTGGCGCGACCGATGTCATCCCGCGGCTGCGCAAGCGGGAGATAGAGGTCGAGGCCCTGGTGGACATCAGCCGCCTGCCGGGTATGAATTCAATTGGGCAAGACGGCGATCAGATCATGCTGGGTGGGCTGGTTACCCATGCCCAGGTGGCTTCCTCCCCGTTAATCAAAAAGAAAGCCGGTCTCCTTGCCGATGGAGCGGCCAGGGTTGGATCGCCCCAGATCAGAAATGTCGGCACCGTGACTGGAAATCTGGTAAGCGGTCACCCGGCGGCTGATACGAGCATACCGCTGCTTGCCCTGAGTGCCTTGGTGACCGTCGCTGCGACAGAGGGAGAGAGGGAAATTCCGCTTCCACGGTTCTTTCTGGATAAGGGTCAGACCGCCGTGGACCCAACAAGCGAAATCGTTACCCGGATCAGCTTTCCCGCACTTGGAAAAGACCAGGGCGGGTGCTATCTGAGATTGAGCAAGCGACGGGCGCTTACGATCGCCATCCTTGTCCTGGCAGCAGTGGTCGATGTTGATCCGGAACAGCGGGTATTCAAGGATGTAGCAATTGCTCTTGGTCCTGTGGCCCCAACGCCTTTTCGTGCCGGAAACGCCGAAGAAATGCTCAAAGGCGCCCCTATCGACAAAGAGACGGTCGAGAAAGCGGCGGAGTATGCCTGCGCAGAGGCTACCCCCATCTCGAGTGTGATCTGGGGTTCACAGGAGTACAAGAAGGAGATGGTGAGGGTCTTTGTGAGGCGCGGTCTCCACAAGGCCCTGGAACGGGCGGGGTGTCCTGTCGCTTAGGGCTCGCCCTTAAGGGGAGTGCGATGAGCAAGATGGAGATTCAATTCAAGCTGAACGGGTGCGATGTTTGCACCGAAGTCGCTGCTGACACGCTTCTGGTGGACCTTTTAAGGGACACCCTGGGATTGAAGGGAACCAAGGTGGGGTGTCGTGAGGGAGAATGCGGTGCCTGCACCGTCATTCTGGATGGGGGGCCGGTAAATTCCTGTATCCTTCCGGCCGCTAAGGTTGGGGGACGGTCGGTGACAACCATAGAGGGTTTGACTCAGGCGGACGGGACCCTGGATGTTATTCAGGAGGCCTTTATACACGAAGGCGCTGTCCAGTGCGGTTTTTGCACACCCGGGATGATTATGAACGCAAAGGTCCTTCTGGGAAGGCACCCCCACCCCGATGAGCCGGAAATCAGAGAGGCGATTTCAGGGGTACAGTGCCGCTGCACCGGTTACCGCAAGATAGTTCAGGCCATCAAGACAGCAAGCGAGACCATCGGACCATTCCATTAGACCATAAGACCCCGCTGCCCTATCTCGGAGAAGGGATGCAAGATATGAGTGAGAAGACCGATGACAGAAGGGAAATAAAGGTCTTGACCAGGGAGAAGTTGGACCTCCGGCAGCTGGTCAAGGCCCCCGGGGCGGGCCCTTCTGTGGTGGGGCAATCGGTCGTTAGGACCGATGCCATGCGCAAGGTCACCGGTCAGCTCGATTTCGGAGCAGACTACCCGCAGGAGGGGTTTTTGCATGGAAAGATCCTCCGGAGCCCCCATCCACACGCCCTGATAAGGTCAATCAACATTGAGAAGGCCAAGGCGCTTCCCGGCGTGGCCGCGGTTTTGACGGCAGAGGACGTGCCGGGAAGAAACGGTTTTGGGGCAGTGATCCCTGATCAACCCGTGGTCTGTGGTGACAAGGTGCGGTTTGTGGGAGATGCGGTGGCATTGGTGGCCGCAGAGACCGAAAAGATCGCTCACCAGGCACTGGAACTGATCCAGGTCGACTACGACCTCCTGCCCCCTGTCTTTGACCCATGTGAGGCCCTCAAAGAGGATGCGCCCAAGGTCCACGAAAAGGGAAACGTCCTCTCTTATAACAAACTGCGAAAAGGCGACGTGGAAAAGGGTTTTGCCCAGGCGGACGTGATCCTGGAGAGGAGCTACCACGTCCCTTTTCTGGATCATGCCTACCTGGAACCCGACATCTGTATGGCCATCCCCCAGAGAGATGGTACCATGCTGGTTGAGGGTCCCATGCAGGCGCCTTTTACCGTCAGGCGCAATTTAAATGCAGTGCTCGGGGTTCCGATAAACAGGGTTCGGGTCCGCCAGATACCCATGGGAGGCGGCTTTGGCGGCAAAGAGGACTCTCCCATTGACCTGGGGTGCCGCGCCGCTGTCCTGGCATACCATACCGGACGCCCCGTCCATATGGCCCTGGAAAGAGAAGAGGTTACCCTCCAGACCTCCAAACGCCATCCCATGATTATGGAGATCAAAATCGGGGCCAAGAAAGATGGCACCCTTATGGCCTTCAAAGGCGTCATCTATGACGAGCAGGGCGCCTATGCCAGTCTAGGGCCGATTATCCCGCCGGCAGGGGGCTCCCATATCCATGCCATGGTCATGATGGCGGGTCCCTATGAGATCCCCAATGTCAAGGTAGATGCCTACCTTTGTTACACCAACCATCCTTATGGGGGGGCCATGCGGGGCTTTGGCGCCCCGCAGGTGCATGTCGCCCATGAGCAAATTATGGACGAGCTGGCCGAGGCCCTGCGCTTGAACCCGCTTGATATCCGACGGAAAAATGGATTCAGGCAGGGGTCGGTAACTGCCACCGGGCAGGTGCTGGAACAAAGCGTTGGCCTCCACGACACCTTGGAGGCATGCGCCAAGGCCTTTGACTGGGATCGAAGGTACGAGGAGGCCGGATATGCGGAGGAGGGAGAGACCAAGCGCCGGGGCGTGGGGATTGGCCTGGGTTGGTACCGGACCAGTATCGGGACCAGCAATGACGCCTGCGGCGCCAATGTATACGTCCATGAGGACGGATCGGTCCTCCTCTACACGGGGATCACCGAAATGGGGCAGGGTTCATTTACCGTGCTTTCTCAGATCTGCGCAGAGGAACTTGGGGTGCGGGTCGAGGATGTTCGTCTGGTTCAGCCAGACACCGACATCGTGCCCGAGTCTGGCCCCACCGTGGGGAGCCGCTCGACCACGCTGATGGGCAATGCCGTTATCCTGGCCGCCCGGCAGGTCAAAGAATCGATCATGGAAATGGCCTCCGAGATGTTGATGGCGCCGCTCGACCGGCTGGAATCAAGGGACCGGCGCGTCTATGACCGGGACGATTCCAGCAAGTCCCTGGAGTTCAGGGAGGTGGCTGCCCGGTGCATGGCCAGGGGAAGACGTCTTATCGGGCAGGGCTGGTGGGCCCCTCCTCCCTCCACCCTGGACCCGGAGACCGGTCAAGGAAATCCCTACTTTGTCTATACCTATTCGACCCATATGGCAGAGGTAAATGTCGACATGGAGACCGGCGAGGTGGCGGTCACGGATTATGTGGCGGCCTTTGATGTGGGCAAGGCGATCAATCCAAAGGCCGTTGAGGGGCAGATCGAGGGAGGAGTGGCCATGGGTCTTGGGTATGCCCTGACAGAAGAACTGGCCCTCGACGGGGGCTACATCCAGAACCTCGGTCTGAAAAACTACCTTATCCCCACTTCGCTCGATGTCCCGGATATTGAACCAATCATCGTGGAGGTAGAAAACAGGTTTGGACCTTACGGAGCCAAAGGAATAGGGGAGATGCCCAACATCCCTGCCACGCCGGCAATTTTGAACGCCATTGCCAATGCGTGTGGCGGAAGGGTTCGTTCCCTGCCAGCCGATCCGGAGAAGGTGTTCTGGGCCATCAAGCAAGCGGAGAAGAGGGAATAGGGCGTGAGGCCCGAGAAACTTATGACGCGCGGGCTTCTGCAAAAGGCCCCCCCAAATTACCTGAACCCGGAAATCTTTGGGTGAGAAAAGGGCATTTGAATATCTGTTTGGCGAAAGAAAGTGTTTGGCCCTGTATTGAGTTTTGGCAAATCGAAGTCGTGATCACCTGAGGAAGGAGGTTGTTGTCATGAAAAGTGTTTGGAACAAGATTCTAAAGGTCGACTTGACCAATGGCACGTGCCGACCCGAACAATTGCCTGACGATGTCTACGAGAAGTTCCTGGGCGGCGCAGGCATGAACGCCTATATCCTCTGGCGAGAATGCCCGAGGGGGACGACCACCTTTGATCCGGCCAACCGCCTGACCTTTGCCCCCGGCCCCATGCAGGGGATCAAACAGACTGGTGCGGCCAAGTGGACAGCGGGGGCCATCTCGCCCTCCATCAACCTCAATGCCGACTCGGCAGCCACGGCGAGTTTCGGGATCGAGGTCAAGGAGGCCGGATATGACGCCATCGTGGTCCATGGCAGGGCCGAAAGACCCGTCTATGTGGTTGTTGACGATGAGAAGGTCGAGATCAAAGACGCTGGCGGTCTCTGGGGCAAGGATGCATACAAAACAGAGGATGCAATAAAAGAGGCCGAAGGTGATAAGTTCGAGTGTGTCACCATCGGCCAGGCCGCAGAGAGGTTGGTCCGCTACGCCAATATCCAGACCCGGAAGAAATCGTTTCTCGGCCGGTGTGGGCTGGGAGCGGTCATGGGCTCCAAATTACTAAAAGGCATTGCCGTGCGGGGTAGTCAGTCTATCGAACTTCATGACCCGCAAGAGATCGATCGTCTCAACAAGCAGATCAACCGGCGTCTGATCGAGATGGACAACGAAAAAGAGGAGTGGCTCCAGATAAAGCGCGTGGGGACTGCCATGGCCACTGAACTTTTTGCCCCCCAGGGAAATTTGCCCATAAGGAACTACCAACTGGCAGACTTCCCCAGCGGCATAAAGACCCACCACGCCTCAAATTATGCCAACGAGCTCAATGCCAAACCCTGGCCCTGCGAGTACTGCGTTATCCAGTGCCACAACCTCTGCGAAATCAAGGAAGGGCCATACGCTTACAAGGGGAAGGGCCCGGAGTACGAGTCTTTCGCCATGGTGGGCTTTAACACAATGGTTGACGACGTAAAGGCAGTGGCCTATGCGTGCGAACTGGCAAATCTCTATTCCATGGATACCATTTCTCTGGGCGTGGTCATCGCCTGGGCCATGGAGTCCTATGAAAAGGGCGTCATCACAAAGGCCGACACCTATGGCCTGGATCTGACCTGGGGTAATGCCGAGGCCATGGTCGAACTGGTCAGAAAGATCGGGGAGAGGGCCGATGGTCTTGGCTACCTGCTTGGTGAGGGGTGCAAGATCGCCTCAGAGCGTCTTGGCAAGGGATCAGAGGATTGGGCCGTGCAGATGAAAGGCCAGGAGATTGCCGCGCACAACTGGCGGGCCCAGTACATATCGGCGCTGAACTACTGCACCGGCGTCGCCTCCGGCCCCAACCATGAGAGGGGTAATTCGCAGCACATCTGGGTAGGCCACATCAGGTTGCCCGAGTGGGGTATTGACGAAGTGGAGAACGAGGAGCGCTGGTCGTGGGAGAATGCGGCCGATCGTAATGCCAAGTTCCACGACTACTGTAATGTCATCAACTCTGCCTGTCACTGTAAATTCATGGAGTTCCGTGGTTACACCCTGACCGATCTCTGTAACACCATCAACGCCGCAACGGGCATGGGGTGGAGCCTTGAGGATCTTCGTAGCTGCGGCGACCGGATTACCCAGCTCCAGAAACTGCTCAACATCCGTTACGGGTGGAGGAAGGCGGATGACTTCAACTATCCCAAACGGTTTATGGAGCCGGTGGATTCAGGACCTGCGGCCGGCAAGATCCCGGTCGGGCTGGAAGGTGCCATTATGGACTATTACAGGGAACGGGGCTGGGATGATGAAGGCAAGCCCACCCGGGCCAAGCTCAAAGAACTCGGGCTGGAGGACTTTGTCGAATAACGGCAATTATAACACTTTAGCTTTTTGAAAGCCGGGCAATGGGGATTGCGAACGCCCATTGCCCTCTCCAAGTGCCAATTTTGAAAAAGGCTAAAATGACACCGGCGGTGAAAAGCGGGGAGTGGTCTCCAGGATACGACCTTTTCCCCCCGCCCGGGAAAAGCGATTAGTGTTTGAAGGGATTGCCGGTGAAGGCGTCGATCAACTGCAAAGAACAGGAGTTCCGGGAGGGGGCCAAGTTTATTGAGGTGGTCAATCTCATCCGGGAGGCCAAGAAGGATGAGCCCATGATCAAGACCATTGTCGAGAAGACGGGAAAGGATAACATCATCTTTGTCTTGAATGGCCGGGTCGTAAAATCCCACGAATACGAGTCGTTGGAGATCAAAGAGGGGGACGATATCCGGTGGGTCCATCCCTATTTTGGAGGCTGAGCCCTGAGCAAAACCGGTGTTTGTCTACGTTTGATGGCACACCAGAATCTATTCAACCTGCCGGGGGGTTGAGAAGTTACGTTTTAACCAACAAATATTTGGCTACACAGTCGAAAGTTCTTCTAAGTAATTGATATTATTAGAATCAAGAATTATGTGATGTCATTCCGGCCAAAGCCGGAATCCAGAATATTATCAATATCATATGACTTCTGGATGCCCCCGTATCGGGTACGGGGCAGGCTTATCAAGTCCGGCATGACGAGAGAACTTTGGACTCTCAACTATTTGGAAAAAATGGGTTTTTTGGCTTGACTTTTCGGGGTCCGATAAAGTAGAAGGGGACACCAAAACAAAGACTGATCGGCTTGAGTTCCGGTTTCCAGTAATGGTAGTTGGTATGAGTTGTTAGATGCTTTACAAAAAGGCGCGATCCGGGAGGATGAATAGTAATCATGCCGAAAGAGAACAATAGAGGACAAGGAATATTCGGAAGGATCACCCAACACCCATTGTTTCCCATGTGTTTTTTGACAGTGGTTCTCGTCATTATGCCCTTCGTCAATCCCTCGATATACCTTTCAATGGATATCCTTATCTTTGGGATTCTTGCGATGGGCTTCAATTTCATTTTTGGTCACATGGGGCTCATATCTTTCGGCCACGCCATGTTCTTCGGGTTTGGGGCGTATACAACGGGGTTGATTCTCGCCAATTGGTATGAAGGTCTGACTGTCTTGTTTTTCGGCGTGGCAGCCGGGACGGTCATCGCGATCATCATTGGCTACATTTGCCTCAAGAAATTCGGGTATGGTTCAGATCCCGCATATCTGGCATTGACGACCCTGGCCTTCTGTCAGATGTTCTATTTCCTTGTTTGGTCTCCCCTCAAAAATATTACCGGTGGCTCGGACGGGCTCTTGGCTATTCCAACGCCCCCGATAGAGATCCCAGGCCTCTTCTCTATTTCTCTGGATTCACCTCTGCGGCTCTATTTTTTCATAATGGTAATCTTTCTCATTTGCGCCTTTCTCATAAATAGGATCATCCACTCGCCGTTTGGCAGGGTGATCCACGGCATTCGGGAAAACGAACTGCGGGTGTCCTTTCTGGGCTACAACCCATTTAGATTCAAGTTGATATGCTTTACCTTGTCGGGGTTATTCGGGGGGGTGGCAGGCTCCCTCTATGCCATTCGCATGAACTACGTGGGGCTTGATTCGTTTCACTGGCTCCTGAGCGGCGAGATCATCCTGATGTGCCTGATCGGCGGGATGAGGACCCTGTGGGGTCCCCTCGTGGGATCGATGATCTTCCTGAGCTTCAAGGATACCATTGCTTCTTATACCCAGGAGTGGATGGGTTTTATTGCAGCGATCGTTATCGGTTTGGTGCTGTTTCTGCCCAAGGGAGTTTGGGATAAGATTGCAACAAGTGCAGGCCAGGTTTCCAAGTGATGAGGAGATAAAGATGCCAGACTTTCTAATTTTAATCCTTGGACAACTGATGAACGGTTTTGTCTTTGGGATGATCTTGGCACTGATCGCCATGGGGTTGTCCATCATCTTTGGCTTGATGGAGATAATCAATTTTGCCCACGGGGCCTATTATACGCTTGGGGCCTATATCGCACTCTCATCCATGGCGTTTGTCAACAATTATTGGCTTGTCTTGATAGTGGTGCCGGCAACCATAATCGTCGTGGGATTTTTTGTGGAATTCGTGTTCCTGCGTCCGTTATATGGAAAGGACCCGGTCTTTTCCCTCCTGCTTAATTTTGGTGTGATGCTGGCCATCATCCAGTTTATCAGGCTCGTCTGGGGGGTCGCCTACAGGCCTTTCTCCCCACCGGAAGGATTGAGCGGGGCCGTGTTTCTGGGGTTCACGTACTTCTCGATATATCGTCTCTTTGTGGTCTCCATGTGCATAGGCCTGGCGATCCTGGTATGGCTCTTTTTGAAGAAGACACCCGTTGGGATGACCGTACGGGCAGCCGTTGACAAACGTGATATGGTAAAGGCGCTGGGGATCAATGTATCGGCAGTATTTACCCTTGTCTTTGGTATTGGGGTTGCCCTGGCCGGTCTCGCCGGCGCCTTGGCCGCACCGCTGCTGGCCGTCTATCCGGAAATGGGGGTTCAGATCCTGGTGGAGTCTTTTGTTGTCGTGGTGATCGGCGGAATGGGCAGTTTCAGGGGATCGATCGTTGCCGGCATCATCGTTGGAGAGATCATGGCCTTGACCACACTATGGTACCCGGAGATGTCACAGGTTGCCGTGTACGTGTTTATGGCCATCTTTCTCCTGACGAGACCAAAAGGACTGTTCGGCAGCAAGATATAGGTAAAAACCATATGTAACCACGAATTGGATAAATAGCATTAAGGTACAATCCATACACGTCTTAACCGGGTGCAGGAGAACTTGGAATCATGATGATAAAGACAGAGAATACGACGATAGCATTTGGGGGTTTGAAGGCGGTCAACAATGTCACTTTTGAGCTAAAGGAAGGGATGCTGGCTTCCATTATCGGCCCGAACGGGGCCGGGAAAACCACCTTTTTTAACTTGCTGTCAGGTCACTACCCGCCCACACAAGGACGCGTGTTTTATCAAGGGGAAGATATCACCGAGTTGCCGCCTTATGAGAGGGTAATGAAAGGGATGGGCCGGACCTTTCAAATTACCAATATCTTTCCGGAGTTGACGGTCTTTGATAATATTATGATAGCGGCCCAGCGGCTAAATATCCCCTTTCAGATGAGCAGGCTCAAGACATTCATGTTCTTATCCAGAGACAAAAAATCCGAAGAAATCGCCCATAATATTTTGGAAGAGATCGGTCTGGCCGATCAAAAGGGTGTACTGGCCGACAGTCTGTCACACGGGCTCAAACAACGGTTGGAGATCGGTATGGTTCTTACACTAAACCCCAAGCTCCTGCTCTTGGACGAGACCTTTGCCGGTTTATCAATGGGTGAGACCAAACAGCAGATTGAATACGTCAGAAACATATCGAGTAAGTATACCATATTGCTTGTGGAGCACAAGATGGATGTGGT
Organism: uncultured Desulfobacteraceae bacterium; assembly: GCA_964639275.1. Classification (GTDB taxonomy): domain Bacteria; phylum Desulfobacterota; class DSM-4660; order Desulfatiglandales; family Desulfatiglandaceae; genus CAZXCQ01. The sequence continues at coordinate 19,006 of CAZXCQ010000035.1, forward strand.
GATGGATCTGTCCGAAAGGGTATCGGTGATGCACCAGGGCGAGATGATCGCCGAGGGAACACCCGATGAAGTAAGGGCAGATGATTTTGTCCAGAAAGTCTATTTGAGGGAGGAAATCTAAGTGTTACAGGTAGAAGATATTCACGCATCTTATGGTGCTGGCGGTGTTCTCTTTGGCGTAACACTGGAAGTGAAAGAAGATGAAGTGGTTTGCCTGCTGGGCAGAAACGGTGTCGGAAAATCAACGATCTTGAAGAGTATCATGGGACTGGTTCCACCCAAGTCCGGCACTGTGAGATTCAGGGGTGAAGATATCACCGGGAAGCGCACGGACAGGATCGCAAGGCGGGGCATCGGATATGTCCCGGAGAACAGGGACATATTTGTTAACCTGACGGTTGGCGAAAACCTTAAGATGGCTGAAATCAAGGCCAAGAGGCCGAATAGGGAGAAAGCACTGCAATATTTCCCCAAATTAAGAGAGCTGATCGATCAAGAAGGAGGTAGCCTGAGCGGTGGTGAGCAACAGATGTTGGCCATAGCCAGGGCGGTCACAGGGGGGGCGGATCTGATGATGCTGGATGAACCCTCTGAAGGGCTGGCGCCGGTGATCCGGGAGGAGTTGAAGCTGGTCATCTCCGAGCTGGCAGAGGAGGTGGCTATCTTGCTTGTGGAACAGAATCTCCAGATGACGGTGGATCTCTCAAAGAGGATTTATATCATCGTCAATGGTGCCGTTGCCTTTGTGGGAACCGCACAGGAGATGGAGGAGAGCAGGGCGGTTGAAAAGTATCTGATGGTGTAATATACTGGAAAGACCTGGTCATACTATGACATAGAGCGGACGCCAGACCTGGATTTTTGCACCAGAAAATCAAAAAAGAAAGGGGGGATAAAGAGTATTTTCGCGGCAAGGGGACTACTGGATCAGAAACTCTAAGATGAGGAGGGATAAAATGATGAGAAGAGGAATCTCTTGGGTACTGATAACCCCTATCATTTTGGCACTCTTGATTGGGGGGGGTGTGGGACTGATTGGAACGCCACCGGCCTCGGCAAAAGAGCCTGTCAAGGTTGGCTGCGTCATTCCTTTAACCGGACCTTTTGCTCGGATCGCAGCGGCCCAGAAAGATGGTATTAAATTGGCGGCAAAGGAGATAAACGCGAGGGGAGGAGTCCTCGGCAGGCCAATCAAACTCTATTTACGAGACTCTGAGCTAAATGCCACCATTGCCGTGAGAAGACTGCAGGACCTGGTCACAAAAGAGAAGATCGACTGGCATGTGGGAACCCTGAGCGGGGGTATCACATTTGCCGCAAACCAGATATTGAAAAAGTATAACATACCCTACATGTCCTCCTGCCAGACCGTGGAGAAGTTTCATGAGAAGGGTGTTACCGGTCCATACAGCTTCACGGTTGCGAGTGTGACTTACACGGTGGGCTTTTCAGCTGCCCAGTACATTATCACAAAGATGGGGGCGAAAAAGCTCTATATCCTTTACGCCGACTATGCATGGGGCCATGGAAACCGCGACGGGGTTATAGCCGGTGCGAAGAAGTTTGGTGGAGAGGTCGTCGGTATGGATGCAGCCCCCCTGGGTGGAGCCTCCGACTTTTCCCCTTACCTGGTCAAGGCAAGGGCTCTCAAGCCTGATGGGTTTGTTCTTTGCGTTCCCGGTGGAATGGCGCTCACCGGTATCAAACAGATTCACGAGCTGGGTTTGAGTAAGGAGATGAAGGTGTTTTCATCATGGACGGCCCTTCCCATCGGAATGGGGTGCGTCAAGGAGTTTCAGGGGATGTACGCAGGCATTGATTTCTTGTGGACCCTTGATGATCCCGTCACGAAAAAATTTGTCAAGGCCGCCTGGGATGAATACGGAAAGCCACCTGACTCCTACACCTACACCACCTACACCGGCCTCAACGAGTTCACGTGGGCGGCAAATAAGGTGGGTTCGCTCGACCCGGCCAAAATGGTCGCGGCCTTGACCAGCCCGGACCACAAGTTTAATTATGGCAAAGGAGAGGCCTACTGGAGACCATGTGACAGGAGGGCCATTCAAAATTGGTTTATCGTAAAGGGCAAGAAACTTTCGGATATCAAAAAGAAGTATGACATCTTTGAGCTCGTAGACACAGTGGGAAAGGCCCCGGAGTACAACCTTTCGTGTAAGGCATTGGGTTACTAATATCCTCACAAAAAAACAAGAGAGATCTAACAGAATACCCGCAGCAGGTCTGCGGGTATTTTTATTTCAGAATGTTTTCCTCATTAACCCGCCCAATCGATTGCTCCAGGATCGAACGGGCCTCATCCACTGTAACCCCCCGGAACCTGACATGCTCCTTAAGGGCCAGTTGGGCCATCCTGTCCATATCCGCAGCAATCAGGCAGGCGATCTTGACATAACCTCCCATGGTCACGCCATCGGGTCCGAGACAAATGGGTTCTGTCCCGCCGGGGATCTGGATCGCCCCGATGGCGTTTCCGTCATCCACGATGTTGGAAGGGTCGGACCCCGCATCCAGAGACCTCTCGCGTTCCTTAAAAAAAAGCTGGGGCCCTTCAAATCGATACCCCACCCGGTTTGAATTGTGGGAGACCCGGTAGGCTGAGTTCAAAAAGACCTCGATGCTTTCCTCCTTCACATGATCATCCTGGGGGCCGAGCACCACGCGCAATTCCCTCTCATCTCCTGGTCTGGGCAAAATTTCCTCATTTACCCTTCTGCCTTTTAGGGGATCAAATGGCGCCTTTGGGGGGCCCGCCTGAAGTATGTCCCCCCTTTTTAATACCCGGCCCCTCACACCTCCCAGTCCCCCCAGTGTATAAGTGGACCTGGACCCGAGCACGGGCGGCACGTCAATACCGCCGGCCACACAGAGATAGCATCGCCATCCTGTCCGGTATCTGCCCAGTGAAAGAATATCTCCCGGGTGGAGATGAATCGTCTGCCAGTTGGCGACGGGAATGTTGTTGAGTCGGGGACCAAAGTCTCCCCCCGTGATGGCAACAATCGTCTCATCAAGGATCTTCAACTTGACGCCAATGGCCGTCATCTCGATCCCCGCCTCCTCCAATGAGTTCTTGACCAGCAAGTTGCCCATCCGGACCGCAAAACGGTCCATGGCCCCTGAGGGAGGGATGCCGCTGGCAAAATAGCCCCTCCTGCCCATGTCCTGGACCGTGGTGAATACGCCTGGCTGTATCACTTCAAAGGTCGGTTGTCCCACCGGGGTCTCCTAAAGGGAAAAGGTTTCTTCTTTGATCGTGTACTTATAACTGCACTCCCAGACCTGCTGACGGATATAATCGAATTCGTCTTCATCGACTCGCACAAACCGGATCCGGTCCCCTATTCGCAGCAAGACCGGTGATTCTTCAAAGGCATCGAGGCTTTGAAAGCGATCGTAGATGGGTACCGGTGTGAGCCCCATCATCTGATATCCGCCGGGGCTGACTACCGGATAGATGGCTGTAATGCTCCCGCCCAGGGCAACGGTTCCCTGAGGCGTATAGATCCTGGGCGAAAGGTATTTCCGGACAGAGAGGAGGACAGGGGGGTTGAGCTGCATCAACTGGGGCGATCCCGGAGTAAAACCCACCATCCCCACCCAGTGAATCGTCTCAGAGTGTATCCTGACCACTTCATCGGCTGACATGTTGTTCTCTCTGGCAATGAATTCCAGGTCCGGCCCCCACCGCCCCTTATATTTGACAGGCAGTTCAATCAGCCTTGAGGGGACCTCCTTGACATCAAGGATCTCTGCCACCACCTTTTTGATTTCTGAAATAAGGTCATTTGTATCGATCGCCAGGGAGTCGTAGAAAACCAGGACAGACCGCCACCCCGGAAATGTCTCGATAATGCCTTTGATCCCTGCCTTATTGATGCCCCTGTCAAGTCCGATGACCCTAAAATTGGCCTGCAGGGTCATCTCGTCACCGATCTCAACGGTCAGATACTGATCCCCGGAGTAAAGGTAACGCGGAGTCTCGTAGATCATTAACGATCTCCTTACTTCAACCACTCAACTATTTCAACTACTCAACCATTTCAACTACTCAACCATTTAACAAAGTTTATGCATAGGACTGCGCGCCCAGGGGAACGATTTTCACCCCCCTTTTCACCAGCTCGTCTTTTACGATCCGGGCGATTTTGGGTGCCCGGGGGTTGTCCCCATGAAAGCAGATGCTCCTCCCCTTGACCTCGATCTCTTTTCCGTCGGAGGCTACAACCTTTCCCTCCAACACCATCTTGAGGACTTTATCCACCGTGGCCCTGGAATCGATCTCCCCATGCACCTTCTTGATAAAGGTTGTCCCGTCAGGATAATAATCCAGGTCGGCATAGAGTTCTCCTGCCACACGGATGCCCATGGAGCGGGCCATTTCGTAAGGGATGGTGTTGTAAAGGGCCAGGAAAATGGGCTCGGGTTTGATCGCTTGAACGGCCTCCAGGACGCCACGGGCCAAGGCCTCGTCCTTCCAAAGCATCTGGTAAAACTCGCCATGGGGCTTTACGTGCTGAAGCGCAATACCCGCTGCATCACAAAATGCCTTGAGCGCCCCGACCTGGTATAGGATATAGTCCTTGGCCTCATCCGGGGTGATGGCCATCTTTCTCCTCCCGAATCCCATGAGGTCCGGGTACCCTGGATGCGCCCCAACGGCCACGCCGTGTTGCCTGGCAAGGGCGACCGTTTCTCTCATGACGTGGGGATCACCCCCATGGAAACCGCACCCCACGCTGATCGAGGTCACATGCGTCATCATTTCCCTGTCATTCCCGATCGTATAGATGCCCAAGCTCTCTCCCATGTCGCAGTGTAAATCGACCTCTAGGGCCATGGCGTATCTCCTCTGTTACCCTTGATCAAGCTCCTGGAATGGATTCCCTGTTCCGTAAAATGCAGGCGGCGTATCAATGTACCCATTTTCAAAAGTGGCACTCGGAGAGGGCAATAGGGGTTCGGAATCCCCATTGCCCAGCTTTCAAACGGCTGATGTGTTACCCAGCAGGTTCATTCTCCTTTACATAGCCGACCAACCGTCATCCACGAGGAGATCCAGACCGTGGACCGCTGTCGCCTCATCGGAGGCCAGAAAGATCGCGGCCCCTGTCATTTCCTCCGGTGTTATGTAAGCACGGCCGGTTGGGGTATAGCTTTCCATGAGTCTGACAAATTCAGGGTCCTCCCGGAGATGCTGGTTGAGCGGAGTCGCCGTATTCCCCGGAGAGATGCAGTTGACGTTGATCCCAAACTTGGAGATCTCTGCGGCCAGGGCCTTCATGATCATCAAGACCCCCCCCTTGCTGGCGCAGTACGGCACCGCATTGGGGAAGGCATGGGTCGCTGCTATGGAAGCGGTGAAGATGATCTTGCCGTACCGCTTCTTTTTCATGATGGGGACCACCGCCTGGCTCATAAGGAAGCTGCCCTTGAGGTTTACGTTGATGGTGACATCCCATTCTTCTTCGGTATACTCCTCGATCGGTTTGTTGATCATGATGCCGGCGTTGTTGAAGAGGATATCGACAGTTCCGAAATCATCCGTCACCTTCTTGACCAGGGCCCGGCAGTCGTCTCGGTTGGATACATCGCACTGGAAACCCCTGGCCGTACCCCCGCTTTCTTCGATTTTTCTGGCTACGGCCTGTCCCAGCTCCGGTCTCCGGCTGTTGACCACTGCAACCTTTGCACCTTCACGGGCATAGGCATGGCAGATCGCTTCGCCGATCCCCTGTGAGCCACCCGTCACGATGGCCACCTTATCCCTGAGTCTCATAATCATCCCTCCTTTTCTGCGTCGGTTAAGGCCCTTCGCCTTTCGGCGGTCGCGTCTTTGTCGATGTTCCCTGTTTTGTCGATCACGACACCATAGACTTCCTTTGCCCGTTCCCGTGTGATCCAGCCCTCTTCCACATCATGTTTGACCTTTCCCATGGGACGCTCACAGGGAGGACCGTATCCACCCCCTCCCGAAGAATAGGAGACGATGGTCTCTCCCGGCTGAAGAATGATGTCCGAGCAGGCCGGCAGCTCTTTCAGTGTACCATCCCGGGTCCGCAGGTAGTTCTGGATCTTTGCGCCGTCGTGTCCCCCCAGCGTTCCCTTGGCATTGTTGATGGCGCCATCGGCCACATAGACCACCTCAAGGGTGCCACCGCCGACCGGGCCATACTCGCAAAAACCGGAAGGGGCCCCAATGGTGCGACCCGCGCCTTCGGTATCAGGGACAAGGCGGCGCGCCTTGACGAGAATAGGAAAGTGTAGTTCATCGAGTTCAACGCTGTCGATAAAGCACATCCCGGAATTGCCGGCATGACAGATGGTCAGCCAGGCATCCGTCTTTGCTGCAGCAGCTCCGCCGGTATCCAACAGAAAGACCTCGTTTACAAAGGGGGCGTGATTATTTCGAGGATCCCTCCCCGAGATTACCCCCATTGAGGCAGGGAAGATCGGCCCGCATTCGGCGAGCCCGATCCCGTCTTTGATTTTGGAGAATGCCCGCTGGACTGGATTTGTAATACGGTCGGCCAGGTTCGTGGTCGCTACAGACATGCTCGCAGGATGCTTTCCCCCACCAGCGATACACCCCTCTCTGATATGTACCCGTATGCGCCGAAAGCTGCCGGCGTTTGTGGGAACGGGGTCCTCTATGCTGTTAAAGATCCCGATCATGGCGCCCGTGCGGGCACACGCCTCGCTCAGGTTGAGCCCACACGGCATCCCATCGGGATTGTCACGTAGATCCACCTCTATCATGGCGTTTTCGGTGTCCACTTTTACTCGCACCTTGATCCTGATCCCCTGAGGCGGGGTTCCGGGGACCGGATCATGGGTACTGGTAGCCTCGGCACTACCACTTGGCATCCGCTTGATGGCAGCGATCATGAGTTTCTCGCTGTAGTCGAGCCATTCGTGCTCAAAGGCGTGGAGGGTCTCCCACCCAAATTCCTGCGCCATGGCCAGGATCTCTCGCTCCCCGATGCGCGCGGCCCCCACCATGGCCAGATAGTCTCCACGCCACTGCTCGGGAACGCGGATACGCATCTCGCACAATCGGATGATGTCGGGAACATCCCTGTAATCTTCCTGTACCTTGACGGCGGGGAAGATGAGGGCCCCCTCTTCGTAAACATCTCGGGCGTGCCCCATGTATGTGGTGGGCTGGGCGTTGCCGCAGTCGGCTTGATGCGCCTTTACCCAGACGGTGAAGCGGTGTATTCCTTGATCGTCGATCACAGGGACGAGGATGGTATGGTCGGCCGGATGAGAGCAGCCATGATATGGTGAGTTGTGCAAAAAGGCATCGCCTTTTCGGAGCTCTGGGTGAAGCGCGATCATGGAGCGTGCCATCAGGTCTGCCCCGCTGAGATGGTGGATGGGCAGGGATTCGGCCCCGCTCAAGAGTTCGCAATTCCGCGTAACGATGCTGGTGGAGAAATCTCTTGCAAGATTGAGAACACCCGACCGTCCTGTACGGAGAAGCGTGTTGGCCATCTTGGTGGTAACCGCCTCGAACCGTTTGTTCAAGACAGCCAGGGTGATGGGGTCAAGGGTATTTGTCTGGTTGCTGCCGGTCTTCTTTGGATGGGGCTTTGGTCTTGCTCGTGCCATAGTCTTCTCCCCTTCTATGGTCTGATGACGAGGCTTCCACTCCCTTTACGCACCACCGTTGCCCCCGGCTCGATGACAACAGTCGTCAAGGGTGATTCGATAATGACGGGCCCCTCCAGGGGAACCTCCGGGGGCAGGGTCTCGAAAAGCTCCACCCGGGTATCCACCATCCCAACGCCGCTAAAATAGGCCTTTCGCGAAGGGAGTATCCTGGCTTCATATGACCCCGCCTTTGCCAGCCCGCCCAGCTCTCGCTTTCTCAATCTGCACCGGACGGTTGCCCGCCACCCCACGAACTGTACATCAGATCGAGGATCTTGAAAAGCAAATACCTGCTCGTGCAAGCGATGGAAGTCCTCCCGCGCCCGGGCGACATCTTCGGGCTTGTCAAAACGCGCACCCTGTAAAGGAAGATCAATCTCCCAGATCTGATCCCGGTAGCGGGCTTCTGCACAAAACGCGATGGATTGTTCAATCGCACCCGCGCCGGGTCCCTCCATAAATACCCGGCATTTGGTGCTGAGGGATTCCAGGGTGGCATTTACCCCATCAAAATCGAAGTTATCCGCTGTGGTATAAAAGAGGGCCCGATAGTCGGCGTGAAGATCCGAGATCAGCGCGCCGGCTGCTGAGAGCACGGCGACGACCTCAGGGATTATGACCGTCTTACAGCCCAGCCGCCGGGCAATGGCCCCCGTGTTGAGCCCGGCCGCCCCGCCTCCCCCAACGAGCACGGCGCCACGGGGATCCATTCCCTGGTGAATGGTGATGTCTTCGATTGCCCCAACCATGTTTTCGGTAGCGAGCCGGAGGATGGCCGAGGCGGCTTCGAGAAGGTCCAGCCCCAGCGGGTTCGCCACGGCGTCGGTGATCGCCTTTTCGGCATGATCCATTGCAAGTTTCATGGCCCCACCAAGAAAAAAGGCCGGGTCAATATAGCCAAGCACCAGTGAGGCGTCCGTAACGGTGGGCCTGGTCCCCCCCTTTCCGTAACAGGCCGGACCGGGTACTGCCCCTGCGCTCATGGGGCCCACGTGCAGCAGACCGCCTTCGTCCACCCAGGCGATGCTCCCGCCCCCTGCGCCAATGCTCTTTACATCGACCGAGGGAAAACCCACGATATGGCCCCGGTAACGCTGCCCTATCCAGGTCTCAGGTGTCATGGGAATAACCCCCTGGTGGACAAGGCTGACATCATAAGTGGTTCCGCCCGTATCCGCGATAATGACCGTGTCGGCATCCGCATCGAGCCGGGCGTAATGACGGCCCGCGATCGGCGCCATCGACGGCCCGGAGCCGATGGCATGGATCGGTGCGGCGGCAAGGTCTTCAAAATCCATGACCCCACCCTTGGAGGTGAGCATCAAGAGACGGCCTTTAAACCCCGCCTCCTTTAGACGATTCGATAGCCCTCCCAGGTAGCGGGACATGAGGGGCTTGAGCGAGGCGTCGATACAGGTCGAAGAGGCGCGCCGATACTCGCGCAGTATCGGGTTAAGGACGTTTGAGAGGGTGTAGGGAATATCCGGCAGGTGTTCCCCTAGCAACTCACCCATGCGGTCCTCATGAATTGGGTTGATGGTCGACCAAAGGAGGCAGACCGCCACCGCTTCCACCTCAAGATCCCTTAGCCTCTGGATGATCTCCAAGACCGCCTCTTCATCCAGTGTTTCTATGACCCGCCCGTCCGAGCCGATCCGTTCAGGGACCTCAAAGGTCAGTGATCGTGGGATATAGGGTTTGGGAAACGGGACGGAAAAATTGAACGGTTCAAGTCGCCCCCCCTCCCGAAGGACGAGCATGTCTCGATGTCCCTTTGTTGTCAGCAGGGCAGTCCTGGCGGTACTCTCGGTAATGATGGCGTTGACGGCATGGGTCGTCCCGTGAATAAAGAGTTCGCCTTTACCCAGCAGTTCCTCAGTGGAGATCGCCATGCTGTCTGCTGCAGAGCGGACGGCCGCCAGAATCCCTTTTACCGGGTCATGAGGGGTAGTCTCCGCCTTGAACATATGGAGACAGCCCGTATCGTCCTCAAAAACCAGATCCGTAAATGTACCGCCCGTATCAACAGCAAAGCGCATTACGGCCTCCTCCTGACACGCCGCTGGATCAGCCCGGCAGGTTCCGGGGGTATGTGTTGGTCAAGGCCACGGCGTGGCGGTCTATTTGTAGATCCGGCACAGCGTTCCCCTTGTCCGAACCGAGGCGCAGATCTCCTCCCTGGGAGGATCATCCGTGGTTACCACATTGATATTCGAATCAAAACATCCGTGCTCCGGGGCCGGTTTCTCCGGGAACCACCAGCCGTGTCTGGCATGAGCCATTTTGGGATGGACAGTGTCGGTGACCTTTAACTTGAGCTTGACCCGCTCACTTTTTATCTGGGGAGTCTCGATCCATACCCAGTCTCCATCCTCAAGACCCGTTTCCTTTGCCGTATCCGGGTGAACTTCAACCAGCGGATCTGGCACGCGCTCGCGCAGGGCAGGAATCTGGCGGCCCTCTGAATGAAAAAACTCCACATGCCTGCTCCCGGTATAGAGGATCAGCGGGTAGTCCTTGAGGAGTTCAGGGGTGCTCACCGGGCTTTCCGGTGGTTCCCTGTAAAAGGGGAGGGGATCATACCCGTGCTTTTCAAAGGTGGTTGAGTAGAGTTCCACCTTTCCGGTCGGGGTATTAAATCCTTTTTCTTCGTATTTCCTGTACTGCAAGGGCACCATCTTCATGATGCACGATTTCGCCTTCATTTCTTCAAAGGTAAAACCCGCATCTTTCACCAGGGCCTCATTGAATTCATCAACATCATCCCAGGGCATGTATTTGCGATCGGCCCAGGGGATCCGTTTGATGAGTTCGATGGACATCTTCATATCGTGCCAGCACTCGGCAAGGGGTTCTATGACCTTTTGTCTGGCAGCCACATAGTTCATGTAGATCAGGTCACAGGTATCGTCCCTTTCAAGCCAGTGCGCAGCCGGGAGCACATAATCGGCAATCTCCGCTGTGGGGGTCATAAAAAAATCGGCAACCACAAAGAGGTCAAGGTTATCTTTCATGGCCGCCCAGAGGCTTTTTACATTCTGCATATTTAACACCGGATTACCGCCGCCGCAGAACATGGCCTTTATGGGATAGGGTTTGCCGTCACGTAAGGCTTCGTGGGCAAGCGGGGCGGGGATAAAGGGAATAACGGCCTCCGGTCCGGAGATGAGGGGGTATTCCTTTGCGCCGATGCGTTTTTCTTCGATCTCCGGAGAGGGCCTGAACCGCCTGTCCTCCCCAAGGAGATCACCGCATCCGATATACCCGGGGATGGACACGGGCAGGAGATTGCCTCCGGGTACATCCAGGTTCCTGGTGAGCGCGATCAAGATGGCAAAGGCGCGTACCGTTTGGGTGGAGTTGATGTTGTGTTCAACGCCCACCCGTTTGTGCAGGACAGCGGGTTTTGTCGTTGCGTAGATCCTTGCCGCCTCCCTTATCTGGTCTGCCGGCACCCATGTTATCTCTTCCACCCTTTCCAGGGGATATTCGTCTACCCGTTCCTTCAGTGCATCAAAACCATGGCACCACTTGTCTACAAATCCTTCGTCGTAAAGGTCCTCGTCAATGATCGTCTTGATCATCCCCATGGCCAGGGCCACATCCGTGCCGGGCCTGATCTGTAACCACAGATCCGCCTTTGAGGCCAACTGGGTGCGACGCGGGTCAACCACAATGAGCTTGGCATTCCGCTCTCGCTTGGCCTCAAGGATCTCCACTCCCCTTGGCGGATGGGAGGCCAGTGGGTTGCCGGCAAAAACCAGGATGCAGTCGGAGTTCAGGTAATCAGGCCCGGATTCCACTATGACCGAAGAAGCATAGGTCCAGTGTTCAGCCACAAGACCGGGCAGAAAACATATATGGAGATCAACGCTTATCACGTTGGGACTCCCCAGGGCGTACGCAATGAGAGTCGTCGAATAGAGTGTGGGTCTTGGTCCCGTACCGTGGATTACGGCAAAGGACTCTGGACCGTTCTTCTCCTTGTTTACCGTTAGCTTCTGGGCGATCTCGTCCAGGGCCTCGTCCCATGAAATCCGCTCCCACTTTCCGCTCCCCCTTTCACCAACCCGCCGCATGGGGTATTTCAGGCGGTCAGGGTGATAGACCACTTGCGGTTGTGCTCGGCCCTTGACGCAGGTAAAGCCCCTGTTCATAGGGTTTTCGGGATCTCCCTCGATCTTGGTGACCTTCCCGTCAACCAGATGAACAAAGACACCACACTCGCAATGACATGCCTGGCAAACGCTTCTAACGATTCTCTCGTGGTTCTCCATATTTACACTCTCCGTGAATTTAACGTGGGGACCTCAGAAATCCAGTGGCCACAATGGCCCATTGAGGTAACATCTGACGTAACTTCTCAAAAATCCGGGGATAAATCGATTGTGGTGTGGCATGGGGGTCTTTTTTTCTTCCACATGCC
>CAZXCQ010000036.1:0-31067 GCA_964639275.1 uncultured Desulfobacteraceae bacterium
GTGATTTTTTTCTAATGGGGGAGTTTTTTTTCTTGACTTACTTTCTCATAGGCGAGCCGGAGGCCACGGCCTCTTCATCGCCCTGCTGAATTCTTCGCACCCTTCGAGTGCCCAGTGGCCACCCTTTCAGGGCGGGTCCCCGGTTTCTAGACCCGCAGTGGACGTTGAACCCGGAATGCCGCCACGACATGATCAGTTTTCCCACTTCCCCATGATCTTGCCTTTTGGCAAAAGCATCCCAAGGACCTTGTGCCGAAAGATCTTTTCCAGAGGCTTCGTGCCCAATGCCGGCGCAACCTTGAACGATCCACTTTCGTAGAAAACCCCATCAGTGCACAGAACGTGGCAGTGGGGGTTGAAGTTGAGAAAATCCCCAAAGGTCTGGATGGCAATGACGGCTCCCGGGATCATGGTCCGGAAAAACACTTTCAGAGAGTCCCATCCGCAACGGCTCAGTTCGGACAGCAGAATTCGATCATACAGGAAATACCGCCGATGTAGCTTTGGTATGCTGAAGGTGAAGTGGCGATGGGGGACCGCCTTTAAAATTTCTCCACAGAGCCACTCCCCCAATTCTACACTTATTCCGATCAACAGAGTACGCTAGCACACAGTCTATGCACACTCTGCACCTACGTCCGCATCTCCCGGTTTTCTTGAGATTCTGTCGTTTTTTCTTATAAATGGACATGAAAATGCCAAGAAGGAAGAAAAAATGGAAACTGTAAGCCCTTTTTTCCAAGATTCAGCGCAAAGTTACTTCCTCTATGGTCCAAGAGGGACAGGGAAATCCACATGGCTAAGACAGACGCCTCAAAATGTGAAGTCGAGTCCTACTCCGATCACATGTGCTTTATAGTTGTCAAAGCCGCCGTTACTGTCGTCGTCGTATTTGTAAAATCCGTATCCGGCTTGGACTCGAATCCGATCGGTCAACCTGTGGGAGCAGGAAAGGGAGAGACCGTAACGGATATTAGTCACGCCCAGCGGAAGTCCATTTTCTGAGTCGTCTCGGAAGTTATCCGTCCAGCTCAAGAGGTATTCCAGGCTGAGATCGGTCTTTTTGCTGAGCGCCCAAACCGCAGTTCCCATGAAGGCATACACATCCCCATTGCAGGCGTTAACGGATAGGCTGCCATTGTCAAAGCTCTCAGTTTTTGCATTCCTATAGGAGAATTGACTCGTCAGATAGAGACTGGATATGGGGGTGGCCGTTACGCTAAGACTGTAGATATCGGCCACGTAGTCGCCCGATTCCACATCGCTGGGTGGAGTGGTCTGGGACCGAGTGTCGATTTTGGTTGTGATGCGCTGGTATTCAAAACTCGCTTTGAGTGCTGTGATCACCCTGGTGGACACTTTGGCCTGGATTTCCTGGGTATTCAGATCCTGTTTATTGATAAAGGCCGAATAGCCGGGATCGGTATCTATCTTGTGATCATAATCATTTTCGTGATTGCGGAAACGGTAACGACCCGAGAGGGTCAAGTTACGAATGGGTGAACTGCTGAAACCGAACGTATATCTGTTGCGATAAACATCGGTATCCGTCAGGCGTTCAAATACCGTGACCGCATCCTCCACCTCCTTTTCATGCTGGTCGATATCTTGCTGCCTCCATTTTCCTTCCGCATATAAGGACGTATAAGGGATGCCTGAATAGCGGATGCCTACGGTTTCCAAAAAGCCGTTTTTGTCCGTACGGCTATGCATTCGGGCCTCCGGTGACACAATATTTTGGCCTGGAAGGATTTCGGTAAGCGTGGCATTTGTGTGTCCTTTGGTGTCTATAACGTCAGCCTGAAACCCACCGTAAAAACTGAACCGGCGATAGGGCCCGAATTGGGCATTCAGATTCACTACATGACTCTCCTGATCGAGTTCAATTGGCTCGGCATGCCAGTTTTTGTCGAAAGGGTCAGGCCCAAACGGTGTGGTCACCATATTGAACAAGCCGTCGCCATTCAGATCGTTGATTAGGTAACCAAAAGAAAGGTAGATCGTATCGGTGATATGACTGTCCAGGTGAAAGGTATTGGTGAGCACATCATGATCATATTCTTCGAAAATGCTCACTGTTTTCGATGTCCCCGCATCAAGATTCTTGTCCTCATCGAATCGATTTGTGTTGGTTTTGTACCACTCGTATCGAAGCCGGTCTTCCAAGTGGACGATGCTCATAGTGTAGTCTACGTCTACCTTGATAATATCCGTTTTTTCGTCAATTTCTTCGAATGAGGGAAATATCTTTCTGGTTAATGCGCCCTCCGTTACGCTTCCCCATTCAAGAAGAGATTTTTCTCCTTCCTTGTGTCGGTGCTCGTATCCGATGACCACCCTGGGCAAATCCGGAACGGTGATTCCGGCGTTTAAGCAGAAGTCACCGATATCTAAATGCATGTCGTTGTTTAGGTCAAATACGGGAACGGCAAAAGGACGGAAAAAGCCGCCTGTGTCATCAAAATATTTGCGGAACTCGGTAAATTGGGCCTGAAAAAACCCCAAATCTTCTTTGTTGAGACGTATAAGAATCTCATAATCTTCATCCGGGACGATGCCATGGCCCTCCATGCGTAGCGTCCATTCTTCTTTCAATGATCTTTCCAAGAAGAAGTCTTTCACACCTGCGGCCCAACCGTCCCGTATCCACAGATCTTCGCGAAACTTATTTTCGTCCCCGTCAACATACCTGTACTGTAAGGTGGGAGACAGTTCATAACGAAAAGAGGCGTCTTCCTCATGCTCCTGCGCATAAGCACCAGCCACTGGGAACAGAATCAGTCCAAGGAGTCCAAAGATGATGAAAGCGCTTCCGAGAAGGGCGTTCACCTCAATACCTCAAATGCGGGTTGATGTTGGAACCATGAACGGCTGTGTGACATCCGGCACTCCAGCAGGTCCCCTGAGCAAGGAATGTGGTGTGGGAAATTTTGCCGATAGTGATGGTATTGGGCAGTGTGATCTGGGCATGGCATTTTAGGCAGAGGTTATTATCATTCTCCACCAGCATTTTGTCATTGATCGATCCATGAGCCCGATGACAAATGGTACAGCCCTCCCGAAGCGCCTCGTGCTCAAAGACCCGCGGTCTGGCCTGGTCCCGATGGCACTGCATGCAGACGTCGTTCTCTCTGCCTGTTTGCATCCCTTTCGCTTTATAGATATCCTCTCCGTGTGGATCGTGACAGTTCGTGCAAGTCATCCGTCCCTCTTTCACCGGATGATGGTACTGAAAACCAAAGGCCATTTTGACGCCAAGATGACACTGATAACAAATCACTGGATTTCTTCCCGGATTGATGATGTGCTGCCCTTTGCCTCCATCCACTTCCACGTGAAGACTCCCTTCTCCGTGACAAGCCTCGCATCCTGATATTTCTCTTTTGTCGGCAGAGATATAGAGTCGAGCATGGGCCGTATGTTTGAAATTCTTCACGATATCTTCGTGGCATAAAGCGCATGTTTCCATGCCTACCGGTTCGGCGCCCTTTATTCTATTGGGTTGTACACGGATTCGGTTTGAAGAAGAGGAACAAGAAAGGATGGAAATTCCAAATATATGTGCTGCCAGGATCAATAAGACAATGTTTCCTTTCATAAAAAATCCTTCATGCTGGATGGTTCACGAAAAGAAATGGAGCTCAAATCTTGACTTGTTGGTTAGTTGCTTTGACGCAAGAGAAATCGGACAGAAATAGGAAAAATTGCCCTACAGCCTACAGCCCCAGTTTTCCGTACAAAGTCAAAGATGCTCCCTCCAAAACCACTCGAGAAATCCTTGAAAAGCCACCGGTCATCCACCATCCGGACGAAAAAGCTCGGGGCCTTTTCCTCGCTAAAAGGCGACAGGCAGGCAAATTACCTCCCCACACGGCGAAACCGCAACCCATCGTGCCGGCTTAAAAGAGTAACCAGGTTCACCCCTTTCAAATCGTCAATGCGAAGCTCCATGATCTCCATCCTCCTACAAAAGGCTTCCATCCAGAAATACCTCAAGCCCCTCTGCGCTCAACACCACGCTCAGGGTATGATCATGGATCTTATAGACCAGATAACCTTTCGATATGTCAATGCCTTTGCTCAAAAGCGCCGATTCAGCACGCTCCACCTTGCCGGTGCTCTGGGGGATGTGCGGCTCCGATACAATATGCTCGATTTCCATATCATCAAGGTATCGCTGAAAAGCCGTCTGTTCCATGCTCCAGGTGTAAAAGCCCCGGTCCTGGTCCGTTAGAAGCTTCCGGGGCCTACCGTAGCGAACACTCGCGTTATGAAGGACCTCAATCAGCGTGCTCCCTTCTGGTCCCTGGACAAATCCGCAGCCACACAAAACCGGCTGTAGTCATCCACGATGACTACCAGGTAAAGAACAGAGATCCCCGTGATATACACATAGGTCACGTCCATTTGATAAAGCTCACGCGGACACCCCGCCTCAAAACGACGTGATCCTTTAGGCGGCTCTTTTCGGTCAAAGCTCGAATCCAGCACATCCAGAAGACCGTACCCCTTGAGAACAGCCCGAATCTGCTTGCGGGTCACCACCACCAGGTGTTTCTTCTTGAGTTCATCCTGGATCCGTTTGAATCCATGATCCGGATTCTCTCTACGGTAATCCACTATCAACTCCAGAACTTCGTCAGGAAGGGAAACAGCCTCTTTTCCACAACGGTTCTCTTCCGAACCGCCTTCACCCGAACCCCCTTTACCACCACCTTGCTGTCGTCGGTTGTATTCATAAAGTGCCCATGACTTAATACCAAACTGGTCGGCCCCTTCTTTGCGACTCAATCCCAGCTCTTTGATCTTTGCCACAATCTCACCCACCTCGTCCCAGTTACGTCTCTTTCCCATCTCTTTCACCTCCTCTCTCTTCGGCCAGAGGAGGCGTGGGGTAATTGATCCTACGCTGCGATACGGTAATAGATGGTGCTTTTTTCCCATCCTGATTTTCAGGTGCCAAAGGAAGAAGTGAGCCAACATACGGGTTAGAATATGGTGATTCCATCCAGTTTATTTCCTGACCTCATAATGATCCATACCCAATTCCGTTTTGGTTTCTTCAAAGCATTGCTCTATAGCCTATCTAATGCCACTGAGCCAGAGGAATGTGGGCAGCCTTGTGCTAACAGGCGCATTGTTTATGTAATATCGGTAACTTGGATCCAGTCCGATGGTGCGTCTTATAACGAGCCAAACGGTTCTATCCGGAATCCCGTTTTTTGACAGGACAATACGCCTTTTAGTGAACTCATATTCAATGGGCCCCTTTGTTCCTTCGGATACCTTACGGCGGTACCAAAAGTAGGTGTTTATGCTCTTTGCCAAAGATTCGACCGAAATGGGTTTTTTCTGCGTAGTTTCAGGAACTATTTTTTCGCGCATTTGGCCGCCATATTTGTATTTCTTTTCTCTAGTAATAGGCGCTGTAAGCCAGCAAGGTGTGTCGGATGGCACAGAGACCAAGTAACGAAGCGTCGGGTATTTTTCGACGGTGTTGATGAAATCAGGGCTGCTGCCGTATATGGAATCTCGGATAAGAATTCGCTTTTTTGAGGTCAGAGTATAGGGAAATTCGCCTTGTGAGGCAAGCAAAATGTGACCGCAGGATGTTGTGGTTGCAGCTCGCGGGCCTGAAATGGGGGCCTGTGCCAAGCCAGGACGCGAATACCAGTACCGTGCCAAGGGTTTGACCATGCCGGAAGGGCAGCTAATCAATGAAATTTGAGCAGAGCGGTCTCTTGAATCCAACCCCTGTTTCTAAAAAAAAATCAGGCAGGGAAGATGTCAGGATACTCAGGATCTACATAAAGCCAATTATCGGACTCCGGGACCTGGGAGATAGATTCGTCAATGAGGTAATCGGCAAGCTTTGGCGGCCCAGTGGCTTCGGGTGGCGGTCTTTCTTTTATTTCCCATAAGGGGTCAAGCTAGCTGTTGACTGTTTTGCTCTTTAACCGTTCCTGAAGCTTGGGTGCGATCCATTGTATGAATGCGGAAAGCGAACGCCGTGTTATATATCACGAGGGTTTCACTATTGATCAGGGATCGGTTGGTACGGCCAGAGAAAATTGACAGGAGAAATGTTCGAGGGCTGAAGACTAAGGAACTTTGTCTAAGGGACCTAGGGGGTGTCAAGTGAAGAATAAAGACCTGGTACATTCAACGCCTTCTCTTTCTCTTCCCTCCAGGCCTTATAGGTTTTATGGGACAGCAGGTCTATGGGATACCCCTTCGGAACCCTGGTTGGTTCAAACATGAGGTATTTGGCTGTAGGATACGGGAGGATGAAATCGGTGGCCTCCATACCGGCAACAATTTCAGGCAAATCCTTAACTGGTAGGGCGATCAAAACCTCATTCCCCTCACAGTGACCCAGAATCTTCTCCCCGGCAGCAGGGATGACAACTTTTGGGATCTTATGCCTTATTGCCGCGGAAGCAGCAACGATACAACACCCGAATCCACCTGCCGTCCCGTAAACGGACTCTCCCCTGTACCAGGCTATTCCTTTAGCGATCTTCCCGATCTGGGAGGGATTGCCATAGATAACCAATCCCTGAGGGATAAACATGGGATCGGTGGCAGGTGTCACCATGACCCCTTTTGTGGATCCGGGATCAAAAAAATACCTCTTTTGAAATTTCTCTTGAATGTGAATCCCGAGTTCCTCGTCGTGCTCGTTAAGGATCGTTACCTCATGCTGCATGCACGCCTTGCCCATGAATCCTTTCCTGATCCCGGCATTTCCGGGCACCACCGGCATCCCCAACCGGTGCGCAACTTGGATGATTTCGTTTCTGGTAAACCCTTTGCAGAATTCCTTGGGGGTCCCTTCTCCATCAACGGTCTCATTGATCATGGCCGCGCATCCGTAGCCGACCACGTTCACAAAATCAATGCCAAACCTCTTTGCAAATCGGTGATGATATTCGGGCAAAGGTTGCATATGGGCTCTTCTGAGGGTGTTAAAACGATCTTCGGGTCTTTCCTCGGGCTGAAGGAGCCATGGCATCATGACATCCAGGAGAAGGGTATAACTGGCCTGGCTGGCTTTGATCCTGTTCCAGAAATCAGAGGCGCTGAAGCGGTCCCACACCGCAACCGTACATCCCCGCCATGATGCACGGCCCACAAGGGAAAAGGCGCCGCCGATATGGTAGAGGGGCAGGTCGCAATAGACCACATCGTCGGGGTGCAGGAGTTCAACGCCGTAATAGCAGTAGTTTTGAAGCCAGCGATAGGACTGGATCACGCCTTTTGGCGGTCCTGTGGTACCCGAGGTATAAACGATATTGGCTGTATCCCAGTAATGAAGCTCGGTTTCCGGGTTGGAGTCATCGCCCTCTAAAAGATCATCAAACGAGGTCTGGTTGAAGTCATGATCCAGCTTTAGACCGGAGTTTTCCTGTCTAAAACCATGCTCCCCTTTCTTTGGTCGGTGGATGATAATGGGCAGACCCGCAATTTCAGACTTAATCTGATTAAGAATGGGTTCGCATCCGTTTTCGGTCATAAGCAGGTTGGGATTCGTGTCGCTGATCTGGTAGGAAAGAAGACGCCCTTTGTAAAGAAAATTGATGGGACAGAATACCGCCCCAATCTTCCATAGGCCAAACATGGACAGAATGGTTATGAGTGGATTGTGTAGAAACAGGGAGACCCGGTCACCTTTGTTCACACCCATCTCTTTTAGATTATGTGCCATGCGATTGGCCAGTTGATTAAATTCCCGGTATGTCAGATGCCTGTCCTCCTCGCCATAATAGAAAAAGGTCTTGTCCGGCCTGCTCTCCGCCCATTCCTCCAGCTTCCTGACAAGAAGCCCCATCTTGTTCAGTTCGTCTTCCAACTCTTTTATATCCATAAATCTCTATTCTCCTTTAGAAGGCAGTAGAACGATCCCGGTGCCCGTCATCGTGATTTCACCGCGCTGGTTTTCACAAAATAGCTCTAATTCAACAAGATGCTCCTCTTCTTCTTTCCATCTCTTCACAACCTCACCTTTGCACCAGCTGGTATCGCCAAAGCATACAAAGGACTTGAGGCGAGCGTTCAGTTTTTTGAGGAAACCGTAATCGCTCATCCAGTTTGTAATCAGATGCCCCAACCAGCTAATTCGTTGAAAACCCAGGTCCAACGGGAGCGGTGATCCCATCAGGATCTTGGCGGCAGAGGGCAGAAAATGGGAATTGGCAATGGGTTCGGGCGATCCTGTATCGGGGTCTGTATAGGAAAGTCCCGGTTTCTCGCGTAATTGCAAGAGCTTTAGCTCATGGGCCAAACCTGCGCGGTGCCAGCCTGTGCCCATGGCCCAGGCCACCATATCTGATCTCCTCTTCATCAATGGTTACGTAGATACTGCGGATCTCCTCTCCGGTGTATCGATGCATCTCTATCTGGGATCCCTTTGACTCGCTCTTTTGACCTGCCTGGCCCCTTTTGACACTTGACAAATCATGCCGTTGTTGTACAAATATCTGCAAACATGATGGTCTCGTAAAAAGTCGCCTCTGTGAGGAACCGCAGATCAGAGCCGCTCCTGGACCGGATCCGGGGCAGGCTCGGAAGCCCAGAAGCGGCTGATTTCCCTGGTGCCCTTATGCGCAATGTTCCATTGATTATTGCCCTGATTCCCTTGTCAATCACTGGTTGTAACAGAATTGGGGGGCAGCTGGAACAAGCCATAATCCCGACTGATGTCCAGATAATGCGGTACCATGTCAAAGGATACTATGAATCGCTGGAAGAATTCACGCGACGCCTCTATCTAAAGAATCCCAAGTATGAAAAGGACCTTAAGACGAGAAAAAAGAAAATACGGGCAATATTTTATGGAGAGGAATTGCCGCATACTGATTACAACAACCAACCCTCACATAAGGTTCTTGAGGCCGCTTTTGGAAAGAAACCAACTTATGAGGATCGTGTTTTCCTTCTCAGCCTTGGATTGGTAAAGAGCATTCGGGAAACCTATACCATCAAGGAAGGGTTATTTGTTACAACCCTAAAAATACCACCTGAAAAACTTGAGATACTCTATCACAACATCAGCCATGTCAACTGGCGGCTCAAGGTATATCGTGATGATCGAGGAGATTTGTTGTTTTTGACGAATGAAGCAGCCGAAAACGGCTATATCAACATGGGCTATGAAGTGATCATGACCCAGATCTTGGCAAGGATTAAAGACGATATCTTTCTACGCCACGGTGCCCCTCCAAAACTGGTATTCACCATGTCAACCCTCTTCCTACCGATTATTCTGTTATAACCGACCATGGGTGCCCCAAATAATCCTTACTTCTGCTGCGAAAATCTGTCTTGTGAGACCTTTGGTGCTCGAATGCCCTGTACTGGTTGGAGTATAAAAGACGGATTTGATTTGGACCAACCGGTATGATAATATTGGGATTTAACTGCTATTTTCTCATCCAAGAGAGAGGAGAAAGAAATGGGAGGGTTAACCGCAAAAGATATAATGACCCGGGAGGTTCTGGAAGTAAAGGCGGATTGGTCGCTCAAAAGACTGGTTGAATTTCTGGTTGAGAATTCTATTTCAGGCGCCCCGGTCACAACCGAGGATGAAAAATTGGTCGGTGTGGTTTCTCTGACCGACATCATTCGTCACAATACTGTGCTGGAAAAGAGTTCAGAATCCTATGGGACCCATGAATACTATATCCACACCCTTGAAAGCCAGTTCACACCACAAGAGATTGATTCATTCCATTTTGCAGATGAGCACTTGATGACCGTCCGCGACATTATGACCCCGATGATTTTTCGGGTTAAGGAAGACACGACTGTTCAGAAGGTGGCCGATACCATGATCCGGAGTCGCATCCATCGGGTGTTTGTAACGAGGGATGAAAAAGTGGTGGGGATTATCTCGGCGGCGGACATGCTGGGGGTTATCCGGGATATGTGACACTACCCCCTAATTGTCCATCGGTCTGTGTCAGTTCAATGAGCGGGTTCAGACGATCCATTTTGTCGATGGAGAATATCATTTCAAGGAGTTCCTCGGTTTTCTTTTGTCCCAGTTGGGGCGTGGAGAGATTTCGGAATTTTCCGGCAATCTTGGCTTTCTTTATTTCCAGATCCGGGACTTCTTTAAGCACATCGGCATAAGCTGAAAAGACCTCACCGCTATTGGTGTTTACGGTGACTTTGCTTTCCAGCTCTCTAACGTTCTTGTCCACCGCCACCGATATCTTTTTCATAAACTTGCCAAGAAAAGGATCCTTCACCTTATCATCTGTAAATGCCTCGATCCCGGTATCCCCTCTCAAAATTGCAGTGGCAATACAATATGAAATGCTGAATTTGCCCTCCAGTCCGGTCTTTGGCTCCATCTTGTTCGCCGCATCAACGGCCAGCTGTGAGCAGAGAACCCCTATCGACTGAATATCCTCCACCGGCAAATTGTGTTCCCGGATGATCTCTAAGACCGCCTCAACAGGGGAATGTGAAAAATGACAGGAAGCTTGATACTTTTGGATCAAATCCCCTATCACCCATTTCTTTCCAAGCAGGTCCAAGGCCTCTTTACGAAACCGACCCTCCAGGACTTGAAAAAATCCAAAGCTACCTTCCAGGATGTCTTCAGCACTCGTAAAACCATCCCCGGCCAGAAGAGCGGCCATCAGCCCTGCCCGGGAAGCTTTTCCGGCATGAAAGGGTTTGCACATCGTCCCGAATACCCCCTTTAGGCCCGATGCCTGGGTACCGGCAATCCCAAGGGCAAAAATAGTTTGTTTTTCATCAAGTTCCATCAAACGGGCACAGGCTGCGGCCGAAGCCAGATGCCCCAGGGTGGAAGTGGAGTGCCAACCGCGCAAATAATGCTCAACGCCGGTACAGGCCCCAATGGCGGCACCGGCCTGGAGTCCGATAAGATAGGCCGTCAACAAGTCCTCCCCCTTTTTCTCTTTCCACTCACACAAGGCGAGGAGGCCTGGAAACAGGGTGACTGAAGGATGACCGTGGAAGATTTTGAGGGAGTCGTCGTAATCCAGGGCATGGGAAGCGGCCCCGTTAATCAGCGTTGCCTGGAGGAGCGTCTTTTTCAGGTCTCGCCCGATAATCGTTGCCTGTTCTTGTCCGCCCATGAGATCGGCAAGGCGAATAAGCTTGTCAACAAGGGGATCATCCTTTCCGGCGAGGGTGACCGAAAGCCAGTCGGCAAAGGCAACCTTGGCATGCTCGTAGACATATTCGGGAATTTCCGATCTGTCCGTATTGACCACGAACTTCGCTATTTCCTGTGTAAGCCCCATGGATGTTTCCTCTGTATCAAATCACCGACCACCAGTACGACTTGTAGTATGAGAAAGGCCCCCATCAGCCGGTTGTCGGCTCGGCTTCTCCAAAGATATCTCTCAGGGTATCGCACATCTCCTGAATCGTCGCATAGGATCTGACGCAGTCCAGCAAATAGGGCATAAGGTTCTTTTCCGGTTCTGTTGCTGCCTTTTTCAATTCTTTTAGCGATCTTGATACCTGACGGTTGTCTCTTTCCCTTTTGACCCTTGCCAGGGTCTCGATTTGGCGCTCTCCTGCCGTGGCCATCAGTTCCGGACTATAGACTTCGGGCATACTGCGTTTGGTGGTCACTTCTATCTCATGGGGACCGGTGAAACAATTCACCCCGACGATAAGATCTTCGCCGGTCTCGATCCTTCTCTGTTTGTCATAAGCGCTCTTTGCAATGGCACGGTGGAAATATCCGTTTTCAGTGGCCGCCACCGCGCCGCCCATCTCCTCGATTTTTTCAAACTCCTCTCTGGCGGCCTCCTCGATCTCATCGGTGAGGGTCTCCATAAAGTATGATCCCGCCCATGGATCGGCCACTTCGCCGAGCTTTGCCTCATAGATCAGGATGCGGGTGCCATCATGGGTCAGTTGTTGCGCCTCCAGGCTGTGTCCCAACCCCAGGGGTTCATCGTATGAAGGGGAAAGATGGGGGATGCTGCCGCACATGCCTGCCGCAAGGCCGCCGATCACTGAACGGGTCAGGTTATTCAAAGGCCTCTGCAAGGTGGTTGTCACGCACCCGATGTGCGCCGTCAACATCTGCCTGATCATCATGCTTTTTGGATTCCTGGCGCCAAAACGCTCCCTGAGCATCCTGGCCCACATCCTTCGGCCGGCACGATGGAGTGCGATCTCCTTATAGATCTCCATGCTTCCTCCAAAGACGTTAAACGTAAACCGAGGGGCAAAAGAATCAATGTCTTGCCGGGCGTCCACCCCTGTTTGGAGATAAGCCGCGCCTATGCTCATGCTAAAGGCCAGGTCCTGCTCCCTGGTGGCGCCCGCCTCACGCATGTGGTAGCCCCCGAGACTCGTGATGTTGAGTTTTGGCAGGTTCTCTACACAGAATACAAGAATGTCACGAAATAACCGCATAGAGGGACGGGGAGGAAAAATCTGAGTTCCACGGGCGATGAATTCTTTCAAGATATCATTTTGGGGGGTACCGCGAAGCCTGTCCAAAGGAATGCCCCGCTTTTGAGCCAAAACAACGTACATGGCAATGATGATCGCCGCCGGGGCATTGATGGTAAAGTTTGAAGAGATCTTGTCGATGTCCAGGTCTCCTCGATAGGCCTCGTAGATCACTTCAAAGTCTCTAAAGGTGTCTATGCACACGCCCACGCGGCCTACTTCACCCTCTGCCCATGGGCTATCGGAGTCGTAACCACACTGGGTAGGCAGGTCAAAGGCGATGTTCGGCCCTCCCCTTCGCCCCATGCTGTGCATCCGCACAAGATAATCCCGGTAGTCTTCGGGAGTGCCGAAACCACCGTATTTCCCTGCGCTGCTGGTTCCCCACTCATATCTCTCGCCGGCATCTGCCGCCGCCTTTGCAAGGGCATGCCATCTCGGGACCGGGTGGTTGCCGGCTGTAAAGGGATATTGCCCCGGGAAGCCGACCTTTTCGAGGAAATCAAAGTCCCCTCGATCGAGCGGTGTGTAAAAGCGGGTGGGATTGGCACTCAATTTGAACTTGTCCAGACTTGGACCCACCACCTGTTGCTCCCATTTGTCCCTTTCTCTTGCCACCTTTTCCATTTCCGCGTCCATCAATACCATTCCTCCGCTTTATCGGCCCTTAAATACTGCCGGGCGTTTCTCCAGAAAGGCCCGGAAGCCTTCTTTGAGATCCTCACTGTCTTTCAGCAGCCCCAGCACATAGGCCTCATAGTCCAGTGCCTGAGCCAAATCCGTTCTATACAAATTTCGAAGCCCCTGTTTTGCAAAGGCAATGGGAAGGGGTGCATTTTGGGCGATCTTTTCAGCCAACTGATAGGTGTAAGGCATCAGCTCCTCATGCGCGACCACATGGTTCACCATCCCGATACCCATCGCATCTTCGGCACTGAGTATCTCACCACTAAAGATCAATTCCGCGGCCTTGGCATACCCGACGAGGCGCGGTAGAAAATAGACACCGCCCCAGTCAGGGTAGGCGCCAATGCGGACAAAACTCTGGCCAAATCGAGCCTTCTCACTTGCAATTCTGATGTCGCAGCAAAGTGCCAGGTTGCACCCACCCCCTATGGCGACCCCGTTCACCGCAGCGATAACCGGCTTTTCCGCTGAGTGAATAGCCAACACGATCTTGCCCATTATGTTCCTTTTTGTCGAAACACCCTGGGAAATGGCACGACTCTTTCCAGCCGCATGCTCATTCAGATCCCCACCGGCGCAAAAGGCCTTTCCGCCGCCGGTAATAACAATCACGTGAATCTGGGGATCCGCGCAACAATCCTCTATTGCCTCGAAGATCTCTTCTCTCATCCTTCCGGCAAAGGTATTGAGTTTTTCGGGCCGGTTGAGGGTCAAAGTCGCTATCTTCTCTTGCTTAACCAACAGGATATGTTCCCAGTTCATCGTCTTCCTCTTTCGTATCAAATTTAGCTTTCTACAAAATTGAAACTCAGACAGGGCAATGGGGGTTCGGAAACCCCATTGCCCGGGTTTCAAACGGCTAAAGTGTTACCCTCTTTCAAATATGAGTGGAGTTTTAATGAGAGGAGTCCTGCCTCCTTGAGTAAGCCCGGAACAAGTTCCTCAACGTCTCGGATTTCCCGGATGAGACCGCTAATCTGCCCGCATGGCATCAAGGCCGAGTCTGCATCCGCTGCTTGCATCACATAATTCGTGTCCCCGATCTCCCTGAGCTTTCTATCCTCCTCGCCCTTATCCCTGTCACTGATCATCATGGAGGCCTTATTTTTGAGCATACGGACCGGCATGGCTTCTTTGCCAAGCAAAATCGTCGAATCACATCTTGCTTCGATCAAAGACTCCTTGAAAAAGAAGGGCGCAGGGCACTGTCGGGTTGCCACCAACCGGGTTCCCATTTCGACCCCCTCAGCACCAAGCGCAAAAGCCGCCAGTAATCCCCTGCCGTCGCCAATGCCCCCGGCTGCGACCACAGGCACTTTTAGAACGTCTGCCAGTTGGGGGACCAGACACATGGTTGTAATACGGTCTCTCCCTAGGTGTCCTCCTGCTTCAAAGCCCATGGCAATGACGCCGTCAACCCCGGCCCTTTCCGCCTTTAGGGCCATTTCCACGTTCGAGACCTTATGCAGGACCTTTAGACCGCATTGCTTGATACGGTGGACAAATTTGGAGGGGTCGCCGGCAGATGTGGTTATGGTCTTGACCCCAAACTCGATCGCCATTTCAATGGCATCTCGCGCATTGGGGCGGTAGAGGGGGATGTTTATTCCAATGGGGTTTTCTGTGATTTGCCGGGCCTTTTGCACTTCTGCCCTCAAGCGATCACTCGAAAGACCGGAGGCGGCGATTTGACCGAATCCGCCACTTTCGGAGAACCGGGCTGCCATCTCTCCCAGGGTGATCAGACGCATCGGGCCCGAGATGATCGGATATCGAACTCCAAGGATTTCTGTGATCCGATTTTTCATCATCTCCCCCCAAATGAAACGCCATATGTTCGTTTAAGCGCCACTTTTTTGACTTTCCCGCTGGCTGTCATCGGGAGCGTCTCCACCAACCTCACATGCCGCGGGAATTTATACCTGGAGACCTTCCCCTTGAGAAAATCAAGCACCTCATCCTCGCTGACATTCTCTCCCTCTTTGGGGACAACAAAGGCCATCCCCGTCTCCCCCCATCTTTCATCAGGCACACCAATGATTGCAACATTGGAGATCTTTGGGTGGTCGGCCAGGATCTTCTCAATCTGTGCCGGGTAGACGTTTTCCCCGCCGCTTCTGTACATGTCTTTGGCTCTATCAACCACGTAAAAATACCCCTCGTCATCACAGTAACTCAGGTCACCCGTATGAAGGACACCGTTGACAATGGTTTCAGCCGTTTTTTCAGGCATATTCCAGTAGCCGCTCATTACGGTGGGACCCACCGCGACCATTTCCCCGACCTGGTTGTGTGGGGCCTTCCTGCCATCTTTGTCTTCAATCCAAATTTTTGTAAAAAAGCCGGGTAGCCCTGTTGAGCCCTTCTTTCTTTTGATGTCCTTTCTTGGCAGGATCAGCATGGCCGAGTTCTCGGTCTGCCCCAGCCCTTGTTGCATATACAGACCCTTTTCCTCCAGCTCGTCAGCCAGGCTCAAAGGCGTCTTTTCGCCCCCTCCCAAAAGAAATCTGACACTACTGATGTCCACACGGTCCAGTATCCCGCTCTCCAGCACTCGCTTCAGCAGGCTTGTCATGGAGATAAGGATGGTTACGGCATATCGTTCAATATCCTTTCCATATTCTATGGGGTCAAAACGCTCTCTCATAATCAGTGTGGCTCCGCGGCACAGGGTGGGAGTCGCTATCATAAAGAGACCGGCTGAGTGGAAGAGTGGCAGCTGGCACAAAGAGACATCATCCTGCCTCATATCCGTATAGATGATCATTTGAAAGTTTTTAAAATAGGTCTGTAGATGGGTAAGGACCGCCCCTTTCGGATCACCGGTAACGCCTGAGGTGTACATTATGGCAAGTGGGGAATCAAGCTCCACGACCCGATCGGGTTCCGGCTCTTCGATAGAGCAATGGGTCATGACCCTATCATAATCCCTGGCCCAGCCGGGGCAGTCCGAAACCCCTGACAGCCTCTCGCGCAAGAATACAAATTTATCCCTGTCCACCGTTACACGTCTGCGTATCGCTTCAACGTTCTTTGCAAATGTTTCATGAAATACGATCAACCGGGACCCTGAGTCATTAATCTGGTATTCCAGTTCAGGGGGGACCATTTTGGTGTTCAGGGGCACAAAAATAAGACCAAGTTTTGCAGCAGCAAAGTAGACTTCCAGGAATTGAGGACAATCCATGAGCAGGCAGGAAATGCGATCTCCCTTCTTGCATCCTATCCCCTGAAAGTAACTGGCCACACGATTAATTCTGTGATTCATTTCCTGATAGGAGATTGATGTGTCTTCATAGACCAACGCAGGTTTTGCAGGGGCCAGCATTGCCCATTTAGACATTATAAATCCAATATTCCACTCCATATCTTACACCTCATTCTCAGCGTTTCATCATAAACCGTACCACCCGATGCCTCGTCCCAAAATTAGTCGATATTTCTTCCTGCAAGGTTTGATGCAAAGTGAAAATTTTGGCGTTTGAAATCCGAGCAATGGGAAAACCCCCATTGCCTTGTCCGTGTGTGGGTTTTGAAAGAACCGTGACACTTTAGGTTTGTGAAATCAGGGAAATGGGGGTTCCGTTTTTGAAAAAAGCTAAATTGATACAAAAAACCTAAATTGACTCTACGCAAAGAATAACAAGACAATAGAATCCGTCGCAGGTGCTTTTACTATGGTATCCGGGTACAGTGAAATTGCAGGCCTGTTGTGGATGCGTTCTCAGGTAAGTTTGGAACGAATAAAATCTGCTATGGTCTTGATGGAGGTTCCGGAAGTGAATACGCCGGATACCCCGAGATCCTTAAGACAGGAAATGTCAGCTTCGGGGATCACACCCCCCACGAGTACCGGAATGTCAGAAGCCCCGTTTTCGCGAAGTATCTGGATGACAGCCCTGCTCAACTGCAGGTGGGCACCTGAGAGAATCGAAAGACCTACAACATCGACATCCTCCTCAAGGGCGGCCCTGGCAATCTGAGCCGGTCTCTGTCTTAACCCCGTATATATAACCTCAAAACCTTCGTCCCTGAGCCCGTAGGCAACGACCTGCGCCCCACGTTCATGGCCATCCAGCCCGGGTTTCGCAATGAGAACCCTTGTTCTCCTTTTTCGTTTTGTCAAGAATTTTCTCCCAATCCTGCGCGGATCACATCTTGATTTGTAATTTAAGCCACACCCGCGGTTTTGACAACAAGGAGTCGTTGCGCGGCGATGTTCTTACCACCCGGGTATTCTGACTCAACACGGAATAGGACAAACTGAACAACCCTCGTCTATAAGACGAGGGGTTTTCACCATCCCCGAGAGGGACACCAAAGTTGATGCCAAGTATCCGGAATTTCCCTTTTTATGTCAATGACAAATACAGCACACGATATTCTGGTTGCTCATATTCTCTCAGTCCAAAGCATTGACGGGGTGTCACAATTCCACCCCTACCCTCCCCCTTTAAATAAATCTGTATCAATTTAGCTATTTTCAAAACAGGCACTCGAGCAGGGCAATGGGGATTCCGTTTTTTGGGTGTATAACTCGCTCGTAATACCCTGACATTTTGAAAGCGAAAAAATAAGGACAAAGACGTGACTGGGAGATATCCGAAACCGTGGAGGCGCAAGCAGGCCAAGGTCATCTTATTGAAGGGGCCTTGCATTTTTGTTGAGGGGGTGGTATAGAATAAAACTTGAAACTTATTGAAATTACATAATAAAGTCAGAACGCCCACAGCCCTTGCGGGAATGACAGACGAGTAGCAGAATATCGACCACCAAATCTGGAGACTCACATTGAAGACGCGGGGCTTAGGGCTCAGTCAAAGATAACTTCACATTTTCCCATCTCAGCTTTGGGCCATCTTCATCTGACCCAAATCTGAGCGTCAATTCCGCGAAGTCTTTTTTGAGCGAGCCCTTAGTGGAAAATTGAAAGAGACAAATCAGAGCTGATGACTACAGCCAATTTAAAGCGGATGAAACTGAAAAGGCTGATGTCTTTTTTGCTGGTTTTTTTAGGGCTCTCGTACTGGTCAGATGCCTATGGAGAGGACGTAGAACCAGCCCATTTCCCTTCGCTGATATCATCTCTCAAAATCAAATCACATCTTAATTTCTGCGGCGAACCAGTCCCCATGGAGATACCGGAGGTGAAGGAGCGATTTGAAAAGGAACTCCTGCTCGCCCTCTGGGATCGCGCCCAGGTAATCCTATGGCTAAAGCGCTCCCGCCGGTACCTGCCGCAGATTGAAAAAATGCTAAGAGAGAATGGATTGCCCGATGATCTCAAATACGTCGCTGTTGTCGAAAGTGCACTCAGGCCGCATGCGGGTTCCAAAAGAGGGGCTATGGGATTCTGGCAGTTTGTAAGGCATACCGGTCGAAAATACGGGTTGGTCATTAACAAATATTTTGATGAGAGACGTAACCTCTCTGCATCAACCAGGGCGGCGATTCGATATTTGAAAGAACTGTACAAGGAATTCGGGTCGTGGACCCTTTCGGTCGCAGCCTATAACATGGGAGAAGAAGGGCTTATGGCAGAAATGCTGGAACAGGAAACCGATAATTACTACGCGCTTTACCTCCCCCTCGAAACCCAGCGATTCCTATTCCGCGTCCTGTCTGTAAAGCTTATTGTTTCAGAACCGGCAAGATACGGTTTCAGTCTCTCTGAAGAGGACTATTATCCTCCTATACCTTTTGATGTTGTACAGGTGAAATGCCCCCGGGATGTGCCGATCCGTATTGTGGCCCAGGCCGCAAAGACCCACTTTAAGGAAATCAAGGATCTCAACCCCCAGATCAGAGGCCATTATCTCCCTGCCGGGAATCATGAAATACACATCCCCAAGGGTTCTTCAGCGGGATTTCAAAAACGATACCAGCCTGCGGTTGAAAGGTTTTTGTCAGCCCGGAAGCAAGGGATATATATCGTCAAAAAAGGGGATAACCTTTCGGCCATTGCCAAAAGATTCAATGTCCCCATTGCTGCCCTGATTATCTGGAACCGGATCGATACAAGACATCCTATTCACCCCGGTGATCACCTTTTCATTCGCCCAAAAGATATCAAAAGGAAAGGTGTCACCTCACTCCAGGCTGACCCTACTAGGCAGAGATAGTTGTGCCAGTGACTCCCCCCTTGAACGGCACGGCATTCCCCTGAATTCTGGCAAAGAGGATTAGGAGTGGATACCCGGCCATTGGTGACAAAGATAGCGCAGAACACCTTCTATCTGATCCTGGGAAGGATCTGCGGCGGCCTTATCCACCTCCTGATAATTGCCCTGCTCGCTCGATATCTGGGCGTAACCCCCTATGGCCAGTATATTTTTGCCATTACCTATCTTGCCATATTTAACATCATCAGTGGATTCGGCATAGACACCATATTGATCAGGGAGATCTCTCGCGACAAGTTGAATTCTTCTAAATTGCTGGGTTGCGGGATGATGATCAAGGCCTTCTTTTCGCTTGTCTCCCTTGTGCTGGCAATAACGATTGTCTTGTTCTTGAACCTCCCGGTTGATACGGACAAGGTAATCTACGTTTTGTCCTTGTCTTTGGTCTTTGTCGCCTTCCAAAGTCCAAGGGTTATTTTTGAAGTATACCTGAAATCCCAATACCTGGTGTTGACCGATTTCATCACCAAACTGACGACACTCTCATTTGTCTATGTCGCCATGCTATCCAATTTTCGCCTGACAGGCATTGCTGTTGTTTTCCTGCTCTCGGAATTTATTGGTCTCATTGTCCTCACGGTTCTTTCGAGAAGATTTATCCACCCCGTTTTTACCTGGGATAAAAAAGTGATCAAATCCCTGATGCAGGAAGCCTGGCCAGTGGCCTTGATGGCACTTCTTGTTGTGATATATTTTAGAATCGATACCATTATGTTATCCTTTATGAAGGGAGACGAGGCTGTTGGTTACTACAGTTGTGCCTATATGATTATGACCAGCCTCATGTTGATTCCAGATGCCTATGTCAAGTCGATCTTTCCCGTCATGTCAGATTATTTCAAGACAAGACCGGCTTACCTGGCCACGACATTTGCACGTTCGCTTAAATACCTCTTTACCGCTGCTTTGCTGGTAGTATGCGCCGGGGTGATGTTATCGGAACAGATTATAGACTTTGTCTTTGGGGATTCGTTTCATCCTTCTGCCAGGGCCTTACAGATCCTGATCTTTGCCGGTGGGATTATTTTTGTCAGTAACCTGGTTTCGATGTCTCTGACGGCCATGAATCGGCAAAGGATAAATACGTGGCTGGCGTTCGCCAATGTCATTGCAAACATCATTTTGAACCTGATACTGATACCCCGATGGAGCTATATCGGCGCAAGTATCGCAACAGTAATTACCGAGGGGTTGGGATGCTTTCTGGCATTTCTTTTCAATATGACCCATCTCAAAATACCCCTGTTTTCATTCAATTATCTCCGGTATACGCGTTTATTTATTGCTGGAGGTGTAACCATACTGATCATAAGGTCTTTGCATGGGATGCATGTCCTGGTGGTTCTGCCCATCTCCACCCTTGGCTACGCCCTATCTCTCCTCCTTTTGAGGTGGTTCGATAATGAAGACAAACAGATCTTTGATAGACTTATAAGAGGCTAGAGATGAGTGTCCTGTTGTTGAATCCTCCAACCCATCAGGAAGCGAGGCCTTCTATTCCCCCCCTCGGACTGGCATATATCGCTGCCGTTCTGAGAGAGCATGCCCATGATGTGGATATTGTGGATCTGGATCTGGAAAGAAATAGACTGAAAGATATTGCCGGTATCCTGAGAACCCTAAAGCCAAAAATAGTCGGTATTGGTGCGTTGACGCTCCAGGTTGAAAACCTTTACGCGATTGCGAGAATAATAAAGGGTATATCAAAGAGTATAACCGTGGTCACAGGCGGTCCCCATCCTTCGGCCCTGCCCGAAAAGACATTGCGCGAGGCAATGGGGAACATTGATATCGCGGTCGTGGGTGAGGGGGAATACACCTTCCTGGACATTGTGAATGCAAAGGAACTGAATGAAATACCGGGTATTGTCTATCGAAAAAATGACGTGATTTGGTCAACCCGGCCAAGAAAGCCTATAACTGACCTGGATTCCCTCCCATTGCCGGCCCGCGACCTGCTGCCCATGGAAAGATATCGGGGCTGGGGTCCTCTGAAGCATTTGCCAACAACCCACCTGATAAGCTCCCGTGGATGTCCCTTTGATTGTATTTTTTGCTCCGAAGAGGCTATTTTTGGAAAGACATATCGAAAAAGGAGCCCTGAAAAGATAGTTGAAGAGATACAGCATCTTATTGAAAAGTACCAGGTAAAGGAAATTTCCTTTTATGATGACCTGTTTACCCTGCACAAGAAGCAGGTCTTGTCTATCTGCGATGAAATCAAGGCAAGGAAGATAGGTGTCTATTGGAAGACATTGAGCAGGGTCGATACGGTTGATCTTGAAATGTTGAAGGCCATGAAAGAGGCTGGTTGCTGGCTTATCTCGTACGGTTTTGAATCAGGATCCCAGGAGATACTGGATGCCATTCATAAGCGCCAGACAGTTGAAGATTGTCTTCGCGCAGCCTATTTGACGCGTAAAGCCGGCATTCAGATTTATGGCTTTTTTATGATCGGTAATTTGGGAGAGACGGAAGATACGGTTTGCCAGACAATTCGTCTGGCGAGAAAGATCCGGGCCGAGTATAATCAATTTACGATTGTGCGACCTGATCCCGGTTCCCATTTGTATAATCGATATAAACAGGAGATCGAGGCTGCTGACATTCCGTGGCGCGAATATTACGCCTTTCCCAGAAAATCGAGCAAAATGCCTGTTGTGGGGACAGACCTGGACGCAAAAGAACTGTTATTCTATAAAGAAGCGGCACAGATGTTTGTCAGTACAACCGGTTTTATAAAGGGGGCTCTCAGGGTTTTCTTAAAGGGAAATATCGGTCTTCTTTTCAAAATGACCAGGTTGACTGTTCAGAGACGGGGGAGGTTGCTTTTCCGAAAATAAGGTAAGGGTACCATGTTGATCCTCATTAATCCGCCCAATCCGCCAGGCAAGATTTCAAATAAAGACATGATGGCCGGGCTAGGGCAGCTTTATGAACGCAAAGGGCCTCTTGTCCCGCCCATTGATATTGCATACATCGCCGCATGCTTGAGAGACAAAGGTGTCCCGGTAAAAATAATCGATTGCCTGGGGTCAGGATACGACCAGACACACCTGTTTGCTGAAGTCGAAAAGACGGCTGCGCGTAATGGCTGTCCAGTTATTGCCTTACGAACGTCTTTGCCCTCCTATCCATATGATTTAAAGACAGCTCAAGCCATAAAAGCCCATTTTGGGGCGCGGATAATACTGTTTGGTCCGTATGTTACGCTTAACCCAATGGAAGTCATCAGTCACGACTTTATAGATGCCATAGTCCTGGGAGAACCGGAGTATGTCTTTGTGGATATGTGTTTGAAAGGGATGAAAATCACAGAGGGCATGTGGTTCAAAGATCGTAGTGGCGATATTGTCAGAAACCCAGCGAGAGATCCTATCTCACAGCTGGACAAGCTCCCCTTTCCTGCATGGGACCTGATGCCGTATATGAATTACACCCTTCCGGGAGATCAATTCCCCCGTAGTGGGCCTTTTTTGCCTGTTTTATCATCCCGCGGCTGTCCTTTTGCCTGTCACTATTGCCCCTATCCAACCATTCAGGGAAACAAGTGGCGGGCCCGTTCAGCGGAGAATATTGTTGGAGAGATAGAGTACCTCACAAAAGATCTGGGTATTACAAACATACTCTTTAGGGACCCCGAGTTTGCCCTGGATCGCAACCGGGTTATCAAGATATGCGGGAAAATGGAACAGCAAAAAGTGCGCTGTCATTGGCGCTGTGAAACAAGGGTCGATACGCTGGATAAAGAGTTGATCCTCAGAATGAGCAATGCCGGTTGCCGCGGAGTCAATTTTGGAGTCGAGACAATCAACCAGCGCACCGCGCTAAAGGTCGGTCGAAAGATTTCCGGGGCAACGGAAATTGTTTCTATTGTTGAATGCTGCAAAGACAATGAGATCAGTGTGTTTTGTTTTTTTATCATCGGCTTGCCGTCACAAGACAAAAGTGAAATAGTGGCGCTAATCGACCTTGCAAAAGAACTGGACACCGAAGAAATTCAGTTTACATTTGCGACCCCTTATCCCGGGACCCGGCTCTTTGAGTGGGCGGAAAAGAACCGGTTTATTGAAGATAGAGACATGAGTCACTATACGGGGTATCGGCCGGTAATGCGGAATGATATGCTTTCTTTAAAAGGCCTGAAGAGGCTTCATCTGTTCGCTCAGCACACGCTACACATGAGGAAACGCCTGAAGGAGCGTAGAGTCAAGAAATATGGCTTACATTATCGGGTGATCGAGGCAATCAAGGAAATGTTCGTCTGGCTCGAAAGATCGCTAATTACCGTTATCGTCAAATGAATATCTTACAGGTCTGTGACTATTATCAGCCTCAGGGCGGCACGGAGCAATATGTCATCAGTATCTCAAGATATCTTGAGAAATTGGGGCATTCAATCAGTGTCCTATATGGAATACGCACAGTCCATACACTGTGTAGCAGAAACAGGACCGAATATTATTTGCCTTCTATTCCGGATCGCAGAGGTCTCCTGGATCTCTCTTCGGCAGATAGGATCAAAGAGATCGTCAGAGCGAGCAATTCCGATATCGCCTATGTGCACAATGTTCGAAATTACGGTGTAATAGAAGAACTCGCCGATTTACTCCCTACACTCAGATTTGTTCATGATCACAGGCTCTTTTGTCCCAAGGGGGACAAGATGTTTCTGTTGGACGGAAATACCTGTAAGCGTGCATGTGGGGCCAGGTGCCTGATCAATTCCTATTGGAGAGGGTGCCTCATTCCGCTGCCCCATATCCTTTTATCAAGAATACGGGAGAAACTGAACGCCATCAGAATTCACCGCCAAATCAGACTGATTGTTGCAAGCGAATACATGAAAAGATGTCTTCTCTATAACGGTTTTTCTCCTTCTTCTATTGAAGTGGTTCCCTATTTCTGCAACTTCTCTGACAGCGTGGAGCCCGATTTCGGAGACTTTGTTTTTTTTGCCGGAAGGCTCATCCCGCAAAAAGGACTGCCTTATCTAATCCGATCCATCCCTTTTTGGCCCCAGGACCTGCGTCTTGTTGTTGCAGGAGACGGGCCGGATCTCAATCGTATGATAGGGCTCGCAAAAAAGATGAGGGTTCGAGAAAGGATTGATTTTCTGGGTGAGGTCTCAAACAGCGTCATCCAGCGCTACTACCAAGACTGCCTCCTCGTGGCGGTACCCTCCATCTGGGATGAGCCTTTTGGCACTGTTGGATTAGAGGCCATGTTTTGCGGAAAGCCTGTTGTTGCCTTTGGTGTCGGGGGGATTTCGGATTGGCTATGTGACGGGATGAATGGGTTCTTGATCAGGGCAAAGGACCACCGTGGACTGGCAAAGCGAATATCATTTCTTTTTCATAACAAAAAGGTGGCACTCGAGATGGGGAAAAAAGGAAGCGAAATCTACGCAAACAGGTTTTCAAGAGAAAAACATGTAACCCGCCTCCTGAGCCTATTCAACGACGAAGTGCAGAAATGGCGCGTGCCCGGAAATCAGGCCAACGCGTTATAGATGTTAATGACCTGTTTGGCTGACTCCCGCCAGCTGAATCTTTTTACATTCTTGAGACCTTTCCTGACGTTTTCACGCCTGGCTGTGGGTTCTCTTAGTATTGACAGGCACTTTCTGACAATCTGATTGACATCAAGAGGATCAAACATCATATCCGGATCTCCCACCACCTCGGGAAGCGATGACGTGTTGGATGTCAAGACAGGACACCCGCACTGCATCGCCTCAAGCGGTGGGATTCCAAAGCCTTCCATAAGACTCGGATAGACAAACAGGCTTGCGTTTCTGTAAAAAAGGGGCAGATGGGAAGCCGGGACAAAACCTGTGAGCTTTATTGAGCTCTTATACTCTGATTTTTTGATGTATTCCATGGTAGCCCTGTAGTCCCAGCCCTTTTGACCGACAACAACCAGTGACTCCCCGATCGAATACTGCCCCTTGAGTATCTCAAAGGCCTTGACCAGACCAAGGAGGTTTTTTCGTGGTTCGATGGTGCTGACAAATAATATGTAGCTGCCATTTATAGCGTATTTCGACCTCAGGACCTCTTTCCCATTGTCGTGAGTTCCAAGGGGTGTATTCGGGGCACAGTAGATGACATGGACCTTTTTTTTCGCGATATCAAAGGTCTTTAACAATTCCTGTCTGGTAAATTCGGAGATGGCAATTATGGCATGTGCCTTCATTATGGAGGACCCGTTAAAATACCGCGAAAGGTATACCCTCCACCCCTTATTAAAGGGATATGCCTTATAGAGAAACAGGTCATTGACTGTCATCACTATCTTGGATCTGATCTTAAAGATAAAGCCCCCTGGAGAAAAGCGATGAACGATATCGAATCTTTCAGAATTGTTGCGGAGATACCAGCTGTCGGAAAACATTACCGGCAAGTTCCTGTAATGTCTGTACAGGATTTCATTGTTTGCGTATATCGTATCGGTGTTCGGCGCATAGTGTAACAGGTGATAGGTGTTTTCCTTGTCAATTTCAATGATATTCTTGACGATATTCTTGACAAGGACCCCCACCCCCGCAGAATTCTTCTCGATTGGATAGGTTATGAGTGCGATGTTCATGATACAGAATTGCTAGCTCTCCCCGGACCGACTCAAGATTCCATCGTAGATATTGATAATTTCTTGTGATATCTTGTCCCAGTTGTAGTTTTCTTCCACCGTCATTCTTCCATTTCTGACAAGAGCTCTTTGCCTGTCCTTGTCCCTTAGCAACATGACGATCTTTTCGCTCAGGGCCTCAACATCATTATAGGGCACTGTCAGGCCATTTACGTCATCTTTGACCACGTCCCGCAAACCATCGACCCCGGTTACAATCACCGGGGTGGCACACGCCATCGCTTCTATGGCGGTCAGTCCAAAGCCCTCAAAGATAGAAGGAATAACGACCAGGGATACCTTGTTGTACCACCCGGTCAGGTCCCGGTCATCGATCGTCCCCAGAAATATGATGTTTCCCTTGAGGCCATTTCTTTTCACAAAGGCCTCCATCTCTGGCCGCAACCCCCCTTTCCCCCCGATAAAAAGCCGAATCTCATCGATCTCCTTCTTTGCCGCCAGGATTGACCTGACCAGAAAATCAACCCCTTTTCGCTTTTCGAGTCGTCCCAAAAATAGAAGGCTGTTGGGGATCCTTTTCAGACCCAGCGGATAAAAGCACCGCTGATCCACTCCGATGGGTACGATGGAACACGTCCTTTTGCCAACAGCATAGTGTCTGTTGATTATCCTCCTGGTTGAGTCGGAATCGCAAATAATGTAATCGGATTTGCCATAGCTCAGTTTTTCCCAAAGATAGAGTATTCTTTTCCATCGCTGGGATGGGATGTATTTGAATTGTTGGTAATATGTGTGGTGGACTGTGTAAATGAGGGGGACCGAGGGCCGTCTCACAACAAACAGCCCGCCCGGCCCGCCTTGAAAATGGACGAGGGAAAGATTGAATTTTTTTATTATCTTTTCAATTACACGGCCAAGTCTTATGGAAAAGGTGATGTTTCTGCCAGGCCTATGATGGGAACCGGCGAAGATCTGGAGGTGGTGATCATCCTCTATGTTATCTGACGGTGAAAACACAAATACTTCGCGCCCATGGCCTGTGCGTAAATGTCTCACCAGATCGTAGACATACCTCCCCTGCCCCCATGGTTTGAACGGGTAAAGGTCATGGGTGAATATCCCGATCCTTTTCAGCCCATAGATATCGAACTCTAAACCCCGATGTTGCATTGCAATGTATCCGATCCGATGGAATATGCTGTAATACAATCACCAGCTGGATAATTGACGCCCTCACAGGACCTCATTCAATGTGAACCCCGTTGGGCATAATGGAGGACCGACAAACGTTTTTCTCTGGGACCAGTCGCCTGAGTCAACAATGTTCTTTGTTTTCTCCCAGATCACACCTACCATGAGGTCCTCCAGCCATCCGTCAATCAGCCCTGTCCCATAAGCGATGGAAGGGATCGCCTATTTAGCAGAAAGGCTTTCTGCAACTACGGGGTGAATTGCTCACAGAACATCAATTTGTGTAACACTTTAGCCGTTTGAAACCCGGGCAATGGGGACTCCGAACCCCCATCGCCCTGCCCGAGCGCCAGGTTCAAACGCAACATCGGGGTAAACCGGTCAATGGTGCAAACGAATTGTCCTGGTCAGGCTCCTCAGCGATCTAAAGACCCGCCTGATTTCGTCAACATCCCTCATATGGCGCAGGGTCTGAAAGACATAACCGGGCCTGTAATAAAATTCTCGATAGGCCCGTGCAAGGATATGCTCAAGTTCTCTTCTTTCCATGTCTACTGTTTTGACAACGGGTCCATAAGTCATATCAAATTCTTTGAAACTCCTGGCTATCAGCAGGTCGTTTTCTTTTACGTATTCGTAAAGAGAGGTGCCCGGGTAGCACATGCAGATCGAAAATTGGACCTGGTCGGGGGATAATTTCTTGGCAAGGCCGATGGTCTGCTCAACCGTTTTTCTCGAATCATATGGAAAGCCAAACATAAATCCGCCAAGTGCCTGAATACCATGCCGCTGAACCCGCCGTATCCCGTCCTCTAATTGTTTAAGGGTTAATCCCTTTTTTATCTTGTCAAGCACATCCTGTGACCCGCTCTCGACGCCAAGGCGAATCATTTTGCAGCCGCTCTTTTTCATCTCTGTCAACATCTCATCATCCAGGTTGTCCACCCGGCCGTTACATGTCCAGAGGATCTTGATCTTCTCGCGACGCAGGCTCTGGCTGAAAGCGATTACCCGCTCCCTGTTGATTGTAAATGTGCTATCATCAACATTGATTTCCTTTACCCCATAATGTCGTATGAGATAATTGATTTCGGCAAGCACGTTATCCAGGCCACGAAATCGTTGTTTGTGGCCATACATGCTTTGTGGCCAAAGACAAAAGCTGCAGCGGTAAGGACACCCCCTGGAAGTCATTATGTTTGTAAAGGGCCGTCTTGAGTACCAGGCCTCCAGATACCACTTTAATGGAATGATGTCACGATCAGGAAAGGGAATTGCATCCAGTTCGTCGGCGAGATCGCCATCACCATTATCAACTATTTGCGACCCATCCCTGTAGGTCACCCCCCGGACAGAACCCAGACTGTCTATATTTGCGACGACCTCCGCAATCTTGGTGTCAAATTCATGGCGAATAACAACATCAATTGCCGCACATTCGTCCAAAACCGCTTGGTGAAAATAGGTGGCATGGGGGCCACCAACAATGATTCTGGCCTCTGTTGCCTCTTTCAAGGCAGTCAAACTCCTGTAATCAGCCTCTATGGATGGCGTGGTGGTCTCCATAAATATGATATCAGGCTTCCTTTTTTTTGCCTCCTCGATGGTCTGATCAGAATCAAAATCCTGGATGACTGAATCGATATAAGTAACGCCAAAACCTTTTTTCTTGAGCTGAGCCGCACTGTAGGCCAGAAAGATAGGGTACTGCAAGTACTTGTCGCTTCTATGTTTTATTATCCTGTTCTGCGATCTTGTACCAAAGCCTTTGCCAGGCCAGGGCGGGTTTATGATCAAGACATCCATTGAATTACCATTTATCCCGTATTCTGGAAAGTAGATTTGTAACATATTGAAGCTGAAAGAAATCCCGACAGTTGGGCAACAAAGCCTGTGACCAACAAAAAAAGTATTAAAGGGAACTTCCTGTCTCTGCAAAAATGGGTGATAATATTGGCTGTGGACCATATCCTGAGTGCGCCAAAACCCACTTTATTACGGATTTTTTTTGAAAAAATATAGCTACTTACCCCCCTTCGAAATTGCCACCGAACAAAATCACTCATCGACTCGCGGGCTTTGTGAAAGGCAACGACATCGGGACAGTATCTTATCCTGTAGTGCCGTGTTATCAGATTATGAGCCAGGAGCGTATCCTCCCCTCCTGCAAAGGGAAAAGACTCGTCGAATCCGCCGACATTCCAGAAGACATCTTTTCTGATGGCACAGTTGCATGAACTCAGGCTGCGCGTCAGCCCTGACCGGTCCACCTTCCAGATCTTTTCAAAACCGATGCTCCCACCTGCCGGGAATCCAAGCGCAGAGATAGAATCCCCCAGATAAGTGGATGGCATCAGCACGAGTCTCCCCATGATCGCATCGGCGTCATTACTGCGAAAATGGCGCCGGATATGTTCTATCCAACTCCCATCTACCCTGCAATCGCTATCCGTAAAGACGATGATATCTCCCCTGGCCCTTCTGGCCCCGGTGTTCCGGCAATAGGCAGGGCCATGATTTTCCTCCAGTCGAACAAGGTGACAGCCATAGGATTGGGCAATCTGGGCCGTGGCATCCTCAGAGCAGTCGTCAACCACGATTGTCTCAAAACCCTTATGGTTCTGATGTAGTAAAGATTCCAGCAGGTCCGGCAAGGTTGCCCCGGCATTATAGGCAGGCACAATAACCGAAATGCCCACGTCGATCTTTGATGACGACCCCAACCCGTTCTCCTCAAATAAACTTGTCGCCTTCGCTCCTTTCAAACCTCATTTGCGAGATCTGTTCAGAGATAAGCCCCAACATAAATATCAATACGGAGGTGGTAAAAAGCAGCGCACTCATATTTGTAAAGCGGTTTGCAGTAAAAAATGTATAGAGGTAGTAGCCCAATCCCGTGAAAAATGTCCCGAGACTGATGGGCACGAATATCCTCAGGGGTGAATAGAGGGCGCAGATCTTTGTGATAATCATAAAAAACCTCACACCGTCCCGCAAAATCCTTATCTTACTTCTCCCGGTCTTGCGCGGCCGGCCTTTGACCGGCACATATCTTATGCTCCTGCCGGTTCTAAGCACCCCCAGGGTCAAGGTGGTGGGATAGGAATAGGTGTTTGGCAGGAGGTAGAGGAGATTGTGGGCAATATCCGACTTTATGGCCCTGAATCCGGAGGTCAGGTCTTCGATACGAAATTTTGTTACATAAGATGCCAGCCGGTTGTATATCCAGTTACCAAGCCCACGGAGGCATGAGGCCTGGCCCCCCTTTGGTCTGGCACCCACGACCATATCAAATTCGGGGAGATATTCAACCAGTCTTCCTATATCGGCCGGATCATGTTGACCGTCTCCATCCATAAACACGACCACTTGACCCGATGCGATTCTGATCCCACTCTTTATGGCTGCTCCATTACCCATATTGTATGGATGGCCGTAAACCACGGCGCCCGCACCGCTTGCCACGGCCCTTGTATCATCCGATGAACCATCATCGATGACAATAATCTCGAAATCAGGGTGCAGTTCCCGGATATCGGAAATGACCCTTTCGATATTCTGGGCCTCATTGTGAGCCGGGATGATTATGGAGACTTCGGGTTTTTTCATGTTGACCGACCTGAGCCCTGTCTGTTACTGATTTACCATAAATATAGCCTAACAAAACATGCTTCATTTGTCAAAATACATTTGTGTTCTTAAATCTTTTTCTCTGCACATTGACAAAGACCAGAGGATCTGGAATTGTGCAACAAATAAGCCTTCTGAAACCAGGGGAATTGGGGGTCTGTCTTGCAAAAGGCTAAACTGATACAAATTTTGAAAAAACGTAACATCTCAAAAAACAGGGGGAAAGGTGTGGCATGGGGGTCTTTTTTTCTTCCACATGCCTCTAATAGGGGGCCCGGCAGTGCCGTCTCAAAATGGCGTATCCTCACTCCACCCCTTAGGGCTATCGGGTTG
>CAZXCQ010000037.1:0-4573 GCA_964639275.1 uncultured Desulfobacteraceae bacterium
TTCCTTCTCAACTACCAAGCATGCTTCAGACAGGTATCCCCGTGAACGGTTACGATAAAATAGATATAAAGCTCCTGATGGAAGGGAGAAAAAAGCAATGGGGGAAGCCTTGACATGTGACGGCACAACAATCTATAAGTATTTTTATCAGAGGGAAAAATGACTGAATCCAACGAGGGAAAACAAAAGACCCCCTACGAACCCCCCATGCTTTTTGATCTTGGGGGAGGGATTGCCTACGCCGGGAGACACCAGCGATGCAAGAATGGTGGCACCCCGGCCGGTCTTGTCTGCAAGGCCGGCGGAAGCCCAGCTGCCGCTGACTGCAAACCAGGATCTGTCGCCAGGGGTGAATGCAAACCTGGAAGTCGGGCCGGAGACGAATGTAAGGCCGGATCCGCGGCCTCAGGAGGGGAATGCAAGGCAGGAAGCATGGCCACCGGGGAATGCAAGAGTGGCAGCTCGGCCCTAGGGGGAGAATGCAAGACAGGAAGCACGGCGGGTGACAGATGTAAGGCCGGCAGTAGACCGGCGTGATAACAGCCCGTTACCATCCCTCTCGCATCAATTCATACTCCTTGCAATTATCGCGGATAATTGCTAAAAGACAAGTATGAAGGGTTCAATAAAGATGGGTATTGTATCGACTCTGATTTTGATCCTGGCAGGCCTTATACCGGCGGGGCCAAGCTCTGCCGGTACCGGGAGGGCCTTGAGTTCAGGCCAATTTATAAACCTGGACCTGGAAGTTGGGTTCCCACTGAGACTAAGGGATACCCTGAGGCGTAGTCCGGGCCTAGATGATCACATGTATGTGTACCCTTTTTCCAATTGGGCAGCCATGCATGGGGCACTGGGCCGGAATCTCCCATCCGCATCGTCTTGCTTCTTAAATCCACCGTGGCTCCAGGAACAAACAAGTCCGGTGGATGAACCTGACCGCAAGAGTGAAGCCTCCCCACTCCAGGGAATACGTCCCCAAAGAGACAGGATCGATTTTGGCAGGATAGCGCCCCACGTGGGGATTGACTGGCGGCACCAGGTTGGAAAAGCCAGGCGTTGGATAGTATCCTTTGACCTGGGGGTTGCCTATCGCGGGACTCCCCAAGTTGGGGTTTCACCGGGGGATGCGCTGTCATCCAAACAGAGATCCTGGGCAGATCTCGAAAATCCAAAGCACACCTTCGCAGATCAGATGAGAGACCCTAAACCGCTGGTAGCCTTTGGATTGACTTACAAATTCTGAGGGATTTTGAACGGTTTCAGGTGTATCCCCCTGTTCCGCCTCAGCCATGATTCCTCCACCAACCAGAATACCATATATCAATTGGCCGAGGTCCTCAGTAACACTTGAGCCATCTGAAACCAGTAAAATGAAGATTTCTCCGGTTTCAAAGGGCTGAAGCCCTGCGCCCCTGAAAAAAGATTTACAGAAACCTATCCTGAACAGGGAGGGCACACCGTGAAAAGCCGGAACAGTGAACAGGTCCGGGGGGTGGTGTTACCCGCAAACGGCCCTGGATCCTGCTGCTGGGGCTG
Source organism: uncultured Desulfobacteraceae bacterium (assembly GCA_964639275.1). Classification (GTDB taxonomy): domain Bacteria; phylum Desulfobacterota; class DSM-4660; order Desulfatiglandales; family Desulfatiglandaceae; genus CAZXCQ01. The sequence continues at coordinate 1,540 of CAZXCQ010000037.1, forward strand.
TTGTTCGCGGGGCTCGTTGGCCTCTTTCTTATCCTGGTGAAACGGCAGAAACAACCCCCCCAGCCAGCCCCTCCCTCACCAAAAGCCGAGATAATTCGCCAGAAGGTCGTGGTTCCTGCCGTCGATTCGCAAGTTGCAAGACCCGACAGAACATGTAAGGTTGAGCCGGTTGCCACCCCACCTCCCTCACTGGGGCGGCCAGCTCCGGCTAAACCCGAGCGCTTCTGCGAAGTAAAGCGAGGGGAATGCCTGTGGGAAATAGCCGCACGACCAGAGATCTATAACAACCCGGAAATGTGGGCAGTCCTCTATCGCGCCAACCCGGGAGTCATAGACTATTTCTATCAGAAAGGTGGCGCACCCTTTGTGATCATCGACCCCGGCGTGCGGCTGAAAATTCCGGAGCGGCAGGAACTTCAGAGGCGCGAGGGGGCTGTTGCCAAAGGGCTCTGCGTCTTGCAACTGTCCGCCAACCGGAATATCCGTTTCGCCTTGACCTTCGCCGCCAGGCTCAAGGGGTTGGGGAGTGTGGTCTATGTGAGGGAGGTCCCCTCAAGGGGGCAACCGTGGTATCTGGTGCGGATGGGGTTTTTCGACACCAAAGAAAAAGCCAGGACACGAGCGAGCGAAGTGGCAAGGCGAACCGGTCATTCTGAATATGCCATCTGTCCCGCCTCAAAGGGTGAAATCAAGGCCCACCTTCCCTTTACAGCATCCGCCGGCGCATAGAAAATCCAAAGGTAACATCTCAAAAAACAGGGGGAAAGCAATGGCACGGGGCTTTTGAGAGGTTATGACCGGGCCTTATAATCGATTGTGGGATTTTTTTCTTTCCCTTGGCACCTTTGTCGGGTATTGTGCCTTGGATTCCAAATGAGGTTACCTTTTTGGGGGCAGGGGATGAGACCGGTTATTGCGGTCAAAGGAAATCAAACGGAGAGGCAGGGAGTGAAAAATGAGTCCCATAAATGTTGATCAGGAAAAATGCAATCAGGACGGTATCTGTGTTGACGAGTGCCCCGCACTCATTATCCGGATGGACCCAAAGGAGAACTATCCAAGACCTACGCCAGATTTTGAGGATGTCTGCCTGAAATGCGGTCATTGCGTAACGGTCTGCCCCACCGGGGCCTTGAGTCTGGATTGGCTCAGCCCCGAAGACTGCAGGCCCATCAATCCGAGATTGGCCGTGACACCGGAACAGGCTGAACAGTTTTTGTGCGGACGACGCTCCATCCGTGCCTTCAAGGACAAGACGGTGCCACAGACCACACTGGAAACGCTCCTGGAAGTTGCCTGTTCCGCCCCGTCGGCCAAGAACCAGCAACCCTGGTACTGGGTGGTGGTGCAGGACCCTGCGGAGGTTCGACGGTTGGCCGGTATGGTTATCGACTGGATGCGGACGGTCATCCGGATCGATCCGAAAGAAGCCGAAGCAAGGGGATTAGTACGGGTTGTGGGTGCCTGGGATCAAGGCTGTGAGCGCATCTGCCGGGGCGCCCCCCATGTTATCGTTGCCCATGCCGACAAGGACTGGGGTTTTGGGGCTGAGGATTGCGCATTGGCCCTCGGTCTCCTTGACTTGTATGCGACAAGCATAGGCCTGGGGGCCTGTTGGGGTGGCTATTTCTACAAGGCGATAAATGCCCACCCTCCCCTGTTTGAGGCCCTGGGTCTCCCCTCCGGTCACCTTGCCTTTGGGGCGATCATGGTCGGTTATCCCAAGTACAGATACCAACGGATCCCCATCCGCAACCGGCCTCGCGTGAGTTGGAGATAATTCATACGCCGCTCTTTTTTGTTGGCCGGCGGCCGACATCGGAGTGAATTAGAAATGCAAATTGAAGTCACCCGAGCAATTCGGGCCGTCAAGCATCAGACATCGCGTCATCTTTGGATTGACGTCATATCCTATCTTCAGGCTCTCAATCCAGCACCCAACCCTGTAGATCACACCGCATTCATATTCTTCGATCACCCCGATGTTTTGCATCCCTTTATAGGCAAAGCACTCTTTTGGCTCAAACTCCCAATGCAGGACGTTTTCTCTCGGGAAGCTCATATGGACATTCATAAAATCCGGTACGCATAGTTCAGATGCCCCGGAAAAAAATTTCTTGAATGCTTCAAATGTCTGGACTGGTCCTTCTTCTATGCCCAGAAATTTTCTCATCCTCATGGTCTCTATGGGGGCCAATGACCGTATCGCTGCCTTGTTTATCTTATTCGCCTTGTCTATGCCACATTCCTGGAGACAGCAAAGAAACCACATGGCGTCATGCGTCATCCAGCATTTATTCAAAAGCTCAATCAATTCTTTCTTTTCACTCGGTTCCATTCTCTCCATAAGGTCCTGGCAGAAGCGAAAAACCTGATTGAAGGCCAGAGATGTTCTTCCATCGTGGTGAGCAACCACTACTACACCAACCACATTAAGCTGGAAGGCCCCCTCCTGCAGGACAGGGAAAGGCCCCTGGGCGAGATCGATCAGGCATTGATGCTGGATGGGTGGAAATCCAGGCCCCATTTCGTAGGGACCCAGTAGACCCCCTTGGCATATCACACCGGGCAGGTGCGCGTCAAAATTCAGGGACAACCATTTCTTCCAACACCTTGTCGACCTGCTCCGGGGTCATGCTTCCCCTGCCGACCAGTATTTCACCGATACGCCTGCGCTTCTGCCCGGCCATTTCCTCCTTTAATTGAATCTTCATGGCCTCAATAAGCTGCGCTTGGGTAATAAACCCCATCTCTACGGCCAGAAATCCAAAACGTTTTCTGGCTTGTTCCGTTATCATGACATCCCCCAAAGACTGGATAATCGACGGCCTTTTTGCGCATGGCTCACGCTCAGGGACGATTCCATGTCCCCTGACTATACCGCAACGGGCATGGCGAATGCCACAATTTTCTCCTGAAATCCGTATCACGTCCTCTTGCGCAGGGGAGTCCCGAGGAGGGGGAAGGAAAAGGTTTTATGCGGCAGTTGACCGGCGCAGCTTAAAGGACTATAGAAGACGGGGTCATGAGCCCT
>CAZXCQ010000037.1:4673-30902 GCA_964639275.1 uncultured Desulfobacteraceae bacterium
GCGGCAGTTGACCGGCGCAGCTTAAAGGACTATAGAAGACGGGGTCATGAGCCCTCCTGGGGGGGTAGCCTCTATTATAAGGTAATCGCTCGATAAGTCGCGGGGCTGACTCCTGGATTCCCATGCCCAGGCTTCGCAGGGACAAACCCCGCGGGAGTTCTTCTCTATCAAGGATCACAATCTGTCCTGGATGGAACAAGAATCAACGGATCATCAAATCAAGACACAACAGGGAAGAGGGGATATGGAAAGCAACAGAGGGCACTTCCTCAAAAAGTTCTTTGAGCCCGATAGCGTTGCCATCGTCGGGGCATCAAACAATCCTTTGCGAATCAATTACCACCTGGTGGCCAATCTGGTCAATCTCGGGTTTAAGGGCAGGATCTATCCCGTGCACCCCGGTGAAAAAGAGATCGTGGGGTTGAAGACCTATCCCACCGTAAAGCATATCGATGAAACGGTAGACCTGGCCGTCATAGGGGTATCACATTCCCTGGCCCCACAAATACTCAGGGATTGTGCCAAAAAGGGCATTAAGAGAGTCACCATTATTGCCGGAGGGTTTTCCGAAACCGGTGGGGAAGGAAAAAGAGTGCAGGAGGAGATGGCACAACTCGTCAAGGATAACGGTATGAGGGCCATTGGCCCAAACGCCTTGAGCCCGCTTAACGTGCCCATCAACTTTTATGTCAGCTTCCACGGGCTCAAGCCAATCAAGCCGGGTGGCCTCTCGCTGATCTTCCAGTCGGGTCTTTACGAGCCCAGGCTGCAATGGCTCACCTCTGATTTCAATCTTCATCTCAATAAGCTGATCGATCTCGGCAATAAGATGGACATCAACGAGGTGGAAGCACTGACCTATCTGGTTCAAGACCCGCTGACACGGGTTATCGGTATCCATCTGGAGAGCATCGAGGGGGACAGCAGAGGGTTTCTGGGAGCCATCAAAGAGGCATCAGACCGGAGGAAACGCGTGGTCGTGCTAAAATCCGGACGAACCCAGGCCGGGGCAAGGGCCGCCGCCTCTCACACCGGGGCAATCATCCAGGGGAGCGACCTTGTATTCGATGCTGCCATGAGGCAATGCGGGGCGCTTAGGGCATATACCCTTGAAGAATTCTTCGATCTGACCCGTGCCCTGGAGCGTTTCGGGCCTCTGTCGTTGAAAGGAAACCGGATATTTTTTGCCACACTCCCCGGAGGTGAAGGGGTTATTGTAACGGATCTCTGCGAGCAGGAAGGTCTTAGATTAGCCAACCTGGAAGACCGGACCATGGAAAGGCTGAAATCCATTCTCCCCCCCTGGACCATCTCGTCCAACCCCTGGGACCTGGGCGTTACAATGCAGTTCAGCCATCCGAAAGAGGTCTATCGGACCCTGGTTGAATCTGTAATCCAAGATCCCGAGGTGGACGGCCTCGCGATTCAGTTGCCGCCAGGGGCAGATCGTTTCCCAAAGCGGTTTTTCAACCTGTTTCAGTTGGCCGTTGACGCCAAAAAGCCCATTGCGCTGTGGCTTGCCGGGGTACAATCTGGAAGGCATAAAGCACTCGAATGGATAGAAGAGATGTCTGTCCCGGTCTTCTCGGCACCTGAGAAGGCTATCCATGCCTTTTCCGCCCTCCATCGCCTGAGCCGTGCGGTTTGAGACATGAAACCCACGGAACAAAGCGGGCAGGAAAAAGGGGTTTTCTCCAGACCCATTGTTCGAGTGGTTCTCACCATCGTCATCGGGATCGGCCTGGTCATTGGCATTATCAACGTATGCAAGATCGCGGATGTGGCGCAGAAAATACACCCCATCCCCCTGGCCTTTTCCTTTGCCACCTCTGTCCTGACCTTCCTCTTCCTGGGTCTTACCTTGAACCGTCTGCTCGAATTTGTCAACAAACGCCTATCCTTCAGGGATATCTTTGCCAACAACCTCTTCTCCACCGGGGGATATCATTGATGCTCTCTCAAAAAGGCCGGATGTTTCTACCAGTGTTCTACATCTTTTTAAACTGGCTCTGTTCCCTTATAACCCTCTATCTCGCTTTTATGACTGTCGGGTACCAGATATCGGCCGGTGTGTTTGTCGTAGGCTTTGCCATTGGAACCTTTGTACCCCTCATCTCCTTTGTACCCGGGGCTATCGGTCTCTTAGAGGGCTCCACATGGTGCCCGTCTTTTTCAGTCTCAATGTCCTCCCTGAAATCGCCGTGGTTGCCGTATTGATCTACCGGCTTGTCCTCCACACATCTTTCCTTTTGTCACAAGCGCATTCTTCTATCGGACCATTTTCGAGAAGGCCAAGGCAGCGAGCACCCGCCAGCTTCCGGATAGGGGATGTCGTTGACAATGTTGAACAAATGTTGTGGAGGCCATAATGGAAGGGGGCTCGGTTTTGAGTCATGAAGGACTAACAAGTCAAGATCAAATCAGAATTGCCCGCTAATGAATTGTTTATGAAGTGGTTGCCACGACCTTTTGAAGACCTTTTTTTAGGCCGCCTCATAGATATGTTTTGATTCGTGCAACAAAGATATTTCTTTATGAATTTGATTACGGTCGGTAAAAGCCGTATACATTTGAGCAAAAGTACTACGGGGAGCATAAAGTTGTTTGCATTTTGCTCAGTTCACTCCTGACTCACCGCGGGGCATGGGGATCTTTTTTCAAACCCGAGGGCTTCCTCGGCACGGTATCCAGCCGGAGTACAGAGCAGCGGCGGCCGGCGAGTCGCCCATATGTAGGCCCGTGCAAGGAAGCCAATCCAACCGACTGGGGAGTGACCCGCCCGCCTTGCGCAGCACCAGTCTACAATTCTGAGTCGACGCGTTTTCGTGTTTGAAAAAGATCCCCCTGCCCCGCAACCACAGTCTTCTGGGTGCAAACTATCTCCTGCTCCCAGTAGTATGATCTGTGGAGGAAAAGGCTACTTAACCCTCAAAGGCAACACCTTGCTTCTTAGATGTTTTTCTTCTTTCTTCCTCCCTTACCTCACGCCTCAATAGCTTCCCGACCTTAGATTTGGGGAGCATGTCTCTAAATTCTATATAGCCAGGGATTTTATAGGGTGAGAGTCTTTCGCGACACCATCTTGTCAGTTCTGCGGAACCCACACCTCTGGCATCCTCTTTGAGTACCACCATGGCTTTGATCCGCTCTCCCACTCTATGGTCGGGAACCCCCACAACGCAAGCCCCAATCACGGTGGGGTGCCCTTGCAGTACCGCTTCAATCTCCGAGGCGGAGATCCGATAACCCTTATATTTTATGACATCGGCGTCCCTATCCACGTAGTAGACTAACCCATCCGAATCCATTCGAACGTAATCTCTCATTCGATACCAGGTCTTACCGTCCATTTCTACATATGAATTAGCCGTTTCCTCCGGTTTGTTCCAGTAGCCTTTTATCAGATATTCAGCGGTTACTAGCAGCTCACCTTCTGTGCCCAGCGGAACTGGTTTCAGGGTTTCCGGGTCCACAATCCTAAATTCCTTAGAGGCTACCAGAGGCCCTACACTTCCAGGGGCAGGCTCCGCATCTAATCGGCTTTGTGCAACACTTATTACTTCTGTACTACCAAATGCTTGGTATATAGGTATGTGAAACCTTTCTTTCCATCGCTTGTATACCTCAAGAGGGAGAACGTCACCACCACTCCAGCAGTATTTCAGGGAACTCAAGTCGTATTGGTCTAACCTGTCGTTTTCGAGAATCATGCGGTAGAGCGCAGGTACCCCGGTGAATAGCGTTACTTTGCGTCTTCGTATCCCATCCAAAATGGCATCCACAAGAGGTATTGGCATCAGAACAGTGGTATTGCCTCGGCACAGACCGTTACCCAGAATTGACACCAATGCCAGTATGTGGAAAAGAGGGATAGTAAGAAGAAATACCTCCTCGCCGGCCATCTTTACGTGCCCTTCAAGCACTTCAAAATTATCGATGAGAGCGGCTGTCAGAGTAGCGTGATTACCGGGCACTCCCTTGGGAAAGCCGGTTGTTCCGCCAGTGTATATCAAGTATGCTATATGCTCTCGTGGGTCTATCTTGACCGTGGGCGGCTTGGGCGCATTCTGACGAATCAAATTTCTAAAAAAATAGAGCTGTCCACTTCGTTCAACGGCTCCGCGTGGGACCTTGTCCAACATCATGCCGATCCCTCTCTTCCACCATGGAAGCAAATCCACAAGATTGGTCACGACAGCTCTTTTCAAACAGGTCTTGGGGAAAACCTCCCTTACATAGCCGAAATTTGTGTCCTGACAGAGAATGGTCTCAGCCCCGCAATCGTTGATTAGATACGTAATCTCAGCGGCTGTATAAATGGGTGAAACGGGTACCGGTACTGCTCCAATTTTCTCGGCTCCAAAAAATGCGGTGAGGAATTGCGGGCAGTTTGAAATGTAGATCATTACCCTGTCGCCCTCCCTAACACCCAAACCGCTTAAGGCAGTAGCAAATCTTTCGATCAACTCCCGCAACTTGGCGTAAGTGAAAGACTCGCCGAGAAAGATAATGGCTGGGTTATCAGCATATTCCTCGCACACCTGATCCAGCATAGCTATCACAGGCTCATCGAATATTCCCTTTACGCTCATTACCCCTCCTCAGCTGCAAAACTTAACAAGTTTTAAAAATGGAATGGAGTGAAAGGAAATCCATTTTTTCGGTATGGTCAAGCTGAGTCAGTGTCTGTAGAATTTAAGACCCCGCATGATAAGGGGTATTATTCACATACCAAAATAGGCTGAACTGACGTCAGGATTGTTCATTAGCTCCTTACCACTATCCTCTACAACGGTCGACCCATTCTCTAAGACATAACCGTAATTTACTACTGGCAGAAGCGGTCTGGCATACTGTTCAGCCACCAGGATTCCGATGCCAGTCTGTTCCCTTATCTCCCCGATTGCCTCGACCAGCAAAAGCTGCATTGCTGGACTTAACCCAAGCAGGGGTTCATCCAGCAACAGGAATTTGGGCTGAGCCATCAGCGCCCGACCGATAGCTAACATCTGTTGCTCACCCCCACTCAAGAAACCGCCTTCCCTTTTTCTCAGCGCTTCTGTATTCAAAGCAGGGAAGAGGGAAAACACATACTCAAGTGTCTTCTTTGCCTGCTGGCTGGAAGCCAAATAAGCCCCCATCTTAAGATTCTCCAATGTGCTCGATTCAGGGAAGATCCGCCTTCTTTCCGGACAGAGTATAAGTCCTCTCCTTGCCCTCCTGCTTGCCTTGACCTTCAACACGTCTTCGCCATCAAACCTTATATCCCCAAGAATGGTTATTCTCTCTCCACCACGCATTTCTGCTTTCTTCTTCATATCAAGCATTACACCTGATACCGTGTACATCAAGGTCGACTTGCCAGCGCTGTTGGCTCCAAAAACTCCCGTGACCTGCCCCCTATCACACTTAAGGTTCAGATTATTGATAGCCAGCATGTTCTCGTAAAACACCATCAGATTCCTGACTTCCAACATGGCTATGTTTTCTCCCATCCAAGATATGCCTCTCTGACCTGTTCGTTTTCCATGACTTCCTCGGGGCTACCTTCAGCGATCTTTGTACCGAAATTTAACGCAATCAAACGGTTAGCCACACTGAAGAGCTCCCTCAGCCTGTGTTCTATCATGATCAAGGTTATTCCGTCCATCTGTAACCGCTCAACAAGAGGCAGAACACTGGCGATTTCACTTGAGCTCAGGCCTGATAAAAGCTCATCGCAGATGATGACTTCCGGTCTTAAAGCAAGGCATCGGCCAAGCTCAAGTCGTTTAAGGTACCCTGTTGGCAAAGCCGAAGCAGGCTTATAGGGAACGAAGGCATCGCGCTCAAAACCAATCACTTCAAGGATATCGATCGCCACCCAATCCCTATCCCCTAGCTTTCCTCCTGCGGTTCGCCTGACCCTAGGGGCGGTCAAAGGCACCACAAGATTCTTAAAGGCTGGCAAGCTATAATAGGGCCGCATCACCTGAAAAGTCCGCGTTAGGCCAAGATTGGCAATCTTGTGAGGTGGAGATCTGGTAATGTCTTTGCCCTTAAAGAAGACCTTCCCTGAATCCTTCTTTACAAACCCCGTTATGAGATTGATCAATGTTGTCTTTCCTGAACCATTGGGGCCAATGATTCCTAGTACCTCACCTTCCTGAAGTGCAAGACTTACATCATGAACCGCATTGATCCCGCCAAACGACTTGCTTACCCCTCTGACTTTTAGAAACATTTCCGCCATTATTGCTTATACCCTCACCCAGCGCTCAAACTGGTGGTATTTGCGCTCCAAATAGTTCATTAACCCTTCCGGTCTAAAAACAATGAAGGCCACCAGAACAACGCAGTAGAAAACGATCCTCCAGGTGCCAAATGCCCGCAACACCTCAGACAGTGGGGTTAGGATGAAGGCTCCCAGGACAGGACCTACGAGGGTACCCGGCCCGCCAAGCACAGTGGCAGCAATAGGGAGTATGGAAAAATCTAGGCCGAATAATGATAGGCCAACCCATCCGTAAAGGTGAGTGAGGTAGGCACCACCAAAACACCCTAGCAGTGAGGCAATAAGTACCGCTTGAGTCTTACGCCAAGCGATATTGATCCCGGAGGCCCTAACAGCTTGGTCATTATCCATGATTCCTCGCAATACTAGTCCCACGTCCTCATTAACCAATCTCCTCAAGCCGAATAATGCAATAAGAACTACGCCGATAATAAGGTATTGTTCTACCCAAATGTTGGGAAAGAGATCAAGACCCGCCAGACCATCGGTACCGCCAAAGATATTCAGCGCTTCGATGATCCTGGGGAATAGCAGCGGGTACATTAGGCTCGCTATAGCAAAGTAAATGCCCCGTAACGGTAAGCAAGGTAGCAAAAGCGCGGTACAAATAACAGCGCCGAGAAACGTCCCTCCAATGATCGTCAGTGCGGGTGATAGTCCAGTGAACAAATTTAAGACTCCGGCGATATACCCGCCCATCCCGATAAACAAAGCTCCACCCAGACAGATAATGCCAACAAAATGGGCCAGGAAATCGAAGAGCAGAGCAAGCAAAGCAAAGATGCACATGATGCAGATAACTCTCTGCCAATACATACTCGGCACAAATAAGGGGGCCACGAGGAGTCCTATAATCAGGCCAGATCTTGGCCCCAGAAGGTATGCAATCTCTCTCCATGAAGTAAGAGCGTATACTCCTTCAGTCCTAACCCTTATCCCCCGATCCAATCTCTCCTGGCGTCTGCCTTCAGTTACCATTAAACCCTCTCTTCAAGTTCCTTCTGTTTCCCTAACAGCCCTGACGGCCTGGCTATAAGTACCAGGATTATTGCCATGACGACCACCACCATCTGCCATTCGGGCCCAACAAAAGCTACCGTGAACATCTGGGCAAATCCGAGCACGAAAGCTGCAAGCACGGTTCCCGCCCAACTGCCAAGCCCGCCAATGATGCATACAGCTATGGCATTGACCAGGACCTGATATCCCGCCTCCACCGTTATGTTCCCCAGGGGGGTTATTGCGACGGCGGCTACCCCTGCCAAAGCAGAACCAAGCGCCAAGGCAATAACAGCTACCCGGTCGGTATCCATTCCGAGCATCATGGCCGCATGTTCATCCTGCGCTATGGCCCTCAGGGACAACCCAACCTTCGTATAATGAGTAAAAAGCCACAGGATTATCACTACAATCAGTGCAATCCCGATGATACTTATCCGCTGCCAATCTAAGGACACGCCGGCTATCTCCACTGCTCCGCCAACAAATGGCGGTAAAAAGAAAGTTAAGCCAACATACCCCTTTGCTCGTAAGCCTTCCATCACGGCTAAACCAACAGCGAATGTAGCGATCATCTCAGAACCCGCCATGCCCCTCACCCGGGTAAGGAGGAACTGATACATACACGCCCCGACCAGGGCGACGATGACCAAAGAGAGGCCGACCGCCAAAGGGTAGTTTAGCCCTGCCTCTTTGAAAAGAGCATAGACCACGAATGCGGTTAGGGTATACAGTGCTCCGTGTGCAAAGTTCGATACACGGCTGACCCCGTACACCAAAGAAAAGCCCAGTGCCATCAGGGCAAGGCACACACCGTTAACCACCCCGTAAATAACGATATCCACCTTTGTCCTTGCCTCACTTCATCCATGGTGGCAGCTCGATGGGGCGAGCGGCTATTGAACCCGGGTAGACAATTACCCTCTTTCCGTCTATCCATTGCCACCAGCCGCTTAATGCGCTTGTTTTTGGATCGGTGCCGTTAATCAAATCATGGCTCTTCGGGTCAAACCGTACCCTGCCGTAAACGGCTGGCATGTCTGTTTTCTCTAGAGCAGTTATTACTGCCTCGGCATCAAGGCTTCCAGCACGCTCGATGGCATCTTTCAATATATAAGGACCCATATAACTGGTTGCGGTGCCCTCTTCCAGAGGCAATTCCTTATATTTCTTCACCCATGTCTCGAAAAAGCTTTCGGACCACGGGATTTTCGGCGAGGGGATATACCCAACCCTCGTCGCAAAGGCCATACAGTGCTCAACGGCACCCCCCGAGTCCTTCCAAGATGTTGGAAATCCAACACCAACAATGCTCCCTACAAGCAGCGCCGGCACTTTCATATCCCTCCACTGCTTCACTAAAATAGTCCCTTCGGGGCCATCGATCCATCCGAACAAAACTTGCGCCCCTGTTTCCTTAGCATTATTCAAGCTCTTCGAAAAGTCAGAGCTTCCCGTAGGATACTTATCGTAGCCCTTCACGGTCCAGCCCTGCTTTTCGAGAACTGCCTTCGCTCCATCACCGGCAGCACGTGCGTGAGCCACATTTTGCACAATGATATATACCTTGTTGAGGCCCAATTTCTCCTTAAGCCCTTCAAACAGGGAAAGGACCCCTGGCATCAAGTCCTTGATGTTAAAGGTTGCCCTAAAACAATACTTATACTTGTCATAATTATCAGCTATCTTCTTAGTGTATATAGGGCTCCAAACACAGTTACTTATTAGATGTACCGTTTTGTACTTAGAATCTACACCCATACACGCCATCGCGGCCTCAGAACGAGTGGGACCCCCTATGATAAAATTTGCCTTATTCTCCAAAATCATTTTCTCTACCACCATCAGCGATTCGCTTACCGGGACTCCGGCCTCCAGGTCTCGGGTATCAATATGAATGGCCTCGAAGGGGCGCTTTACCCCGCCAACCTTAACACCACCCGCGGCATTAATTTCTTCAATTGCTAGGTCGGTGCCCTTTATGCCGTCAACGCCCTGAAAAAAGCCATGCGGGCCAGGCACGCCCAGCACGATAGGCTTTTCCCCTGCAGCCGGAGCCTCTTGACAGACACCGGCTAAAAGCCCGACAACCAGAACCACAATCGCCAAATTCAGCAAAAAACCTCTTTTTATCATCTTTGTCCTCCCCACCTTTAGAAGTTAAAGGATTTCAGTCCAACTTCAGCTCAGACCCCTCTTTATCACCCCCTTCCTCATTTCTCTGCTATGTCAACCCTTCCGTCCTCTTATGCTGATCCCTCTTGAAACCTCCGATTTCGGCCGGTGTCTTCTGATCACCCCTTATGTTGATGCCTTAACCGATCTAATCAGCAAACTTATACATTCGGCTGAGATTTCCTGGGGTCCTCAAATTATAAATGCGTACGGCATTGCCACCCAGGATAAGGTTCAGATCATCCTGGGATATCTCTAACCTTTGTAGCTGCCTCAGACTCCACCCAAAGACATCCACCTGATGGCGAGGGATACCCTCCTTGATGTTCTGGACGGCGTAGCTGCCGGGATACCTTCCCGGCTGAGCATAAATCGGGATGCTGGCTCCCCAGTCAGTCCCCCACAACAGCTTCTCGGGACCTACGTTGGGGTCGTTTAGTGCCTTGTAGTAGAGCTCTGGCCAATAGTAGCCCGTCTCCAGATAGACGTTATTGTGGCTGGCGGCGACGTGCAGCGAGGCATCAACAAAGTGTTCCCACCACCAGCCCTGCATGCCACCATGGTCCAGGACGATGGTCACATCGGGATAGGCAGCGGCCAGGGTGTGTACCCACAGGGGGTTGTAGGTCTCACCAAATGTGTGGTAGGGCATCACATAGCCCATGGTCGTGCCAGTATGGTAGCGACAGGGGACATCGTGATGACGAGCGAGGTCCAGTACCTTCATCATGTCTTCAATCCGTGGGATTTCACCCTGATAGCCCCCGCTTGTTCTAGACATGATTTTAGGATTGCTGGGCATACCCTCACCAATACCAACAAAGTTACCCGTTTTGAGGAGTGCATCCAGTTCCTCACATGCAGCGTCCATGGTCCATTCAATTTCACCGCTCATGCCCCTGTCAAAAGTTTCCTTGGCCTGGCAGAGGCAGGCAAATTTGTCCGGGTGTTTTTTCATGAGCTCAACATCGAGGTCATTGCTCATGCCGAAAGCAGGCATTATGATACACATATCCACCCCATAACATTCCATATCGTAAAGAAGGCGAGCGGAGTTATCGTAGGCCTTAATCCCTACTCCCTTCTCTGGGGTCCCCATCATGGCACGCCCGAGATCAGCATAATCTTTTGAGCCTTTGAGCTCAGCACCAGCGGCGTGGCGCTGAGAGTGAACATGGGTGTCAACAATAAATCTTCCTAGCTTCATTTCTCCCTCCTTCTTTGCATTATAGCGTCTCCTCTTCCTTCGGCGCTGCATTGCACCGAAACGAATATCAATCTCCAATGTGTCAAAGGTTCAGATCATCCTGGGATATCTCTAACCTTTGTAGCTGCCTCAGACGCCACCCGAAGATATCCACCTGATGGCAAGGGATACCCTCCTTGATGTTCTGGACAGCGTAGCTGCCGGGATACCTCGCTGGCTAAGCACAAATCGGGATGCTGGCTCCCCAGTCAGTCCCCCACAATAGCTTCTCGGGACCTGCGTTGGGGTCGTTTAGTGCCTTGTAGTAGAGCTCTCACCAATAATAGCCCGTCTCCAGATAGACGTTCTTGTGACTGGCGACAACGTGCAGCGAGGCATCCACAAGAAGTTCTGTTGGCTTAGGCTAAGGAATTCGATTCATGCAGTTACGATAGAAATAATAGCATAGAAAAGACCAAATAATCTCCTTCTCAAATTATGCGGCATTATTTAAGGCGTCATACGGAGAATAGCCATATTCTTATCAAGATATGCGATTTTATTCATAATAATTCTTATCCATTTGAGAACAGACTTAAGATCTCCCATTATTGTTACGCTTCGCTCTTAACCCGTCCACAATTATATCAAAGACCTTTTCAAGCTGCTCAAATAGGTCGTAAGAGCAGTCCTTCAGAAGCCACCTAATAAACATATGCTCTAACGTGCCCAGAATTACCATCCGCGCCATATAGGGGTCGAGATCTTCTCCAAACTCGCCCGCCTCTTTACCCTCATCTATTATGTCAAGGATTATCTTAAACCCCTCTCTTACAACCTGGTATGCTTCGGTCTCTAAAAAATTCTTGTTGGTTTTCAGCTGAAGGAAGACTACTTTGGCATAGGTTGGATTTGATGTTACATTCCGCACATATTCCCAAAGGTATTTTCTTAGCTTGTTTACGCCTCCCTTTATCCCAAAAAGGGTATCACGATAGTACTCGTGGCCATCAAGGACCCAAGAACTGGGGATTTGTATTAGTAGGCCTTCTTTTCCATTAAAATATTCGTAAACAGTTGCCTCTGAAACTTTCGCTGCTTGGGCAATCTGTGCTATAGTAGTATCCAAGTAACTCTGATCGGCAAAAAGTTGCGCCGCCGCTGCAAGTATTCTTTTCCTCGTTTTTTCCTTGGCCTCTTTTTTCCGCATGACTCGCTCGCCCATTTGACAGCTTATTGGCAACGATAGGGACATCAAACCTCCCCGCAGCCATTCAGTCAACTCTCTGTTCTCGTATATGATCCTCAAAAAAGCTTAAGTATCCGCTTAACACACCCCCCGTAGAATCGAGCTCGATAATCGCTTTAGGGAAGTCTGAGTCGTTCCTGGGAGCCCAAATCCCTGCTTTACAACCCACAACGCTATAGCCGCCGTACAACAATGCCTCGGGGTATCCAACCTCTAAAGCCAACGCGCTGCAAGGACTTTCAGCACCCAAAAAATCTACCTCTTTACAAAATATCAGTCAAATTACATGGGTCTTATATCCTTGTCAAACATTTCTTTCAAGACAACTAGAATTATTTTCAAATTAATTGGAGATTTCTCAGATTTTTTGTGCTAAGAAATGACCTTACTCTATTATGCGCATTCCGGTGAAATCGGCGGTGACGAGAACCCCCAAGTCCTCATCAATTTCTAACTCGAAATCCCACGGGCCTAAAGGAGGGGTACATATGATATCTCTAATAGAATTGAAAAAACGGTATTCTTACTCACTGGCGGTGCTAAACAAAACGCCCTATTGTATATTGTTTTTGAGGTGAATAATCATGGTTTTGAGGTAACCCTCTATTATTTTGGCACAGAGTTGAAACACTTGGGTACTGCCACCGGTGGGATCATTTATTTCACCAGTATCCCCAACGAATTCAGAGAGCATAAAGGTCTGCTTGGCTACCTCGGGAAAGCGGGCTGATATTTCTAACTTTTCCTCTTCTTCCATAGTCAGTATCAGGTCGGCATTTTGTAGTATCTGAGCATCGATTTCTCGCGACTTGTGGCGGCTTATGTGGCCCAGCCCGCGTTCTTGCATTACTATGATGGCTTGGTCGGATGGGGGACGACCATTGTTCTTGAGTATTCCCGCAGAGGTGGCTCTCACTCCGCTTTTACTCAGTGCCGGGTCTCTGGCTATCATGTCGTTGAATATATATTCAGCCATCGGACTACGGCAGACATTGGCATGGCAAATGAACAAAACATTTTGTGGAAGTTTGCCGCTATTATCTCTCATAAACCCTCCTTCGAACGGTGTGTCTAACTTGGCTCAGGCTCGCAGTGACAAAATGGGGATAGAAAGTCCCTTTTTGTGAGGTGAAATATAGGAAGACTCCCCTTGTGAGTCAATAAAAAAGGAACCACAAGACTGGACCAAGGGATTCCAAATAGGCACGGCCAAAGGGAATGCCCGCAAACCTTCCCCTCTTCCCGACTGCTCCGATAAATCTCTTTGAACCCGTATTTCGGAAAGTAGATTTGTAACATATTGAAATAGCAATATGTTTCCAATCTGCTGGGAATTGTAGCCCATAAATATGAGCGAACAACATACAATGATTCCAGACACTTACAAGGTCAGAAGGCAATTTTGCGGAATACGGGTTTGAAAAGATATCTGGATGCCCATAAACGTCTATTTCTCTACGTATTTGCAAAACCTTAGCCAATCCACCCGTATGATCCAAATGCCCGTGGCTGATCACTGTGGCCTTGATTTTTGAAAGCTCCTTCTTTAGTCCCAAAGAGTTATGCGGAATCCCCAAACCTCGACCCGTGTCAAACAAATAGTTCCCATTCTCGCTCTTAATATAACAGGCAAATCCATTAGTAACCCCCGTCACCTCGGTGTAGAACGTAAACCAGAGAGCTTTACTGATCAGAAAAGGTATTTTGGATGGTAGGGCAATATACTTGGGAATGGACTTGATCGTATGGATTAGTTTTCTTAGAATCGCCCTGCCCTAGAACCCAGTTTATATAGACATCAAAGGTGGAAATCATGAAAGAGACACCCAACATCAAACCGTGGATCTCAAGGATATCCCTTGAGATCACCCCTCCCAGCCTGAAAGACAACACGGCAGATGTGGACCGCCTGCTCAAGGCAATCAAGAAGGTCGTCGGCCCTGAAGAGATAAACGTCGATCTCTCCCTGGCAAGAGGCCTTCCAGGCAGGCTCAGAAGATATGACTATCAGGTGGATGCCGTCCTCTTCCGGGATCAAGACCTGTGGCACCTGATCGATATCCTCCTGCCTCAGCATGGAGAGGGCCTATATGGCCTTGCCGTGGACCTGGGGAGCTCCACCGTGGTGGTCCAGCTCCAGGACCTCTCCACCCGCGAGACAAAGGATGAGACCGCCTTTCACAACCCCCAGATCGAGATGGGGACGGATATACTCACCCGGATCCATTTTGCCTCCCAGGAGGGCGGTCTCGATAAATTGCAGGGTGTCTTGATAAAGAGGCTCAACCGGGAAATAGAGGGACTCGCCAAGAAAAACGGCATAAAAATTGATTCCATTGTTGGGATGTCTGCTGCCGGAAACACCACCATGACCCATCTGTTTCTCGGCCTGGATCCCTACTGGATATGCCGGGAGCCCTATATCCCTGTCATAAACAAACCAGGGCTCATAAGGGCCGTGGAACTCGGCCTGAGGATCAACCAGCGGGCCCCTGTCCTGGTCTTTCCCAATGTTGGCAGCTATTTTGGTGGTGATCTGATAGCGGGGATTCTGGCATCGGGAATGACGCACCAGAGCGAGGTCTCCATCCTGGTGGATGTGGGGACCAATGCCGAGGTGGTCATCGGAAACAGTGATTGGCTGATGGCATGTGCGGGGGCGGCAGGACCCGCCCTGGAAGGGGGTGTCGCCAACCTGGGGATGATGGCCGGTCCAGGGGTCATTGACAAAGTAACCATTGATCCCAAAACGAATGAATTCAAGACAAGGACCATCGATAACCAGAGGCCGGTTGGCATATGCGGTTCGGGCCTGATAGACCTGGTGGCCCAGCTCTTTATGACCGGGATGATTGATCTGAGGGGAAAATACGTCCCCGAGAGATGCGGTGATCTGCTTGTGAAAACTGACGGCATCATGGAGTTGGTCATCGTCCCCCGTGAGGACTCCGGAACGGGTCAGCCCCTGACCCTGAGTCAGACCGACATCGATGGGCTCATACGCTCAAAGGCCGCCATGTACACCATCCTGACCACCATCAGCAATACGGTGAACATCCCGTTGAAAGAGATAGGTCATTTCTATGTGGCCGGGACATTTGGCTCCTATATAGACCCCCTCTCCGCCATTACCATCGGCATGATCCCGGACCTTCCCCTGGAGGCCTATGTCCCCGTGGGAAACACCTCTCTCAAAGGGGCAGGCATGGCCCTTCAATCCGCGCAGGTCAGAGAGGAAATATCGCATATCCGTGACCAGACAACCTATCTCGAACTCAACGTCAACCAGGAGTTCATGAATCTCTTTAGCGCGGCAAGATTTATCCCGCACACCGATCGGTCGCTCTTTCCCTCGGTAAGCCCCGCTATGGGAGAGTGGCATTAACACCCCCTGACCGAGTGTAAACGGAGGTGTAATACTTTACCTTTGTGAAACCCGGGCAATGGGGATTCCAAACCCCCATTCCCCTGCCTCAGTTCTAATTCTGAAGAAAGCTAAATTGATACACGGAGGTAAACAAATCTTGGCAGTCTCTCAAAAAGTCAAAAATGCTGTCTTTAACACGCCAAAAGGCCGCTCCTCTGACGAAGCTCCTGCGCAGGAAGGCCTTTGACAAATTGAATCTTTTCATCGATAAATGTAAAGGATATACAAATAGGGGGGATAAGTAGTTGATATTATTGGATGTCAATTTTTCAAAAACGGCATATTTGGTGATAAACAGTAGATGAACAGTAGAAATCAGTAGAGAGAATCTCTCATTACAGAAGAAGAGAGATTTTCACCCTTTCAACAACCCGTTGTTTTGATATTTACAGTTCAAGCTGATAGTTGTAAGTTTAAGAAAGCAGTACTATTAAACTCCATGCTGTAGGGGGTAAAGTTTTCCTGGCATCTTCGCTCACTGTGATATTCTCTTGACACCCTGATATTTGGGGGTTTAGACTAACAACACTCACATGTTTCTTGGTTCATTATCTTTTCCTAATAATTTCATTGACTTATAGCGATAATACCCCTTTAGGTATAATATTGAAGTGGAATGGCTTCTCTTTTGCATGCTCTGAACCTAAAGAGGGAGCACAAATTTCTGTAAAGCTCGAATCAGTATCCAACTGAGTTCCAGGGATTCAAAAATGACTGTGTGCGTCTCCGTAAAAGTAAGTGAAGGCCTGGTATTGGCTGCAGATAGCACTGCCGCGATTCAGGGCAACATTCAGAATCCAAAGGGCCAGAGCGTCCCGGGTATACTAAAAACATATGACCATGTTAGGAAATTGGCTCACATAAAAGACTATCCGATCGGAACCCTAACGTGGGGTGCCGCGCTAATCGGGGCAAGGAGCGTAGAGAGCCTCATCAAAGAGTATGATCATGATCTTCCATCACTTGTAGAGGAACAAGAAAAGATAAGAGCTAAGCGGATGCGAGGGGAAGAAAGTGGTCCTTACGAATATGACGTCAAGCACATAGCAAAAGGGCTTATTGAACATGTAAAGAATTTCTATGACGCCACTTTTGCTGACGTGCCCAAAGAAGACTTGCCACCTCTGGGCATATTAATCAGCGGATATTCATCGGGAAAATTCTTTCCAAATCAGTTCCTAGTCGAACTGCCCCTGTTGGATAAGTTAAAGGAGATTCGTCCCGATAAAAAAGGCAAGCCTGATTTCGGAGCTAACTGGTATGGTTTAACAGATTCAATCATACGTCTCCATTGGGGGAGAGACGATGATGCGCTCAAAATACTCGCTAAACATTTTAACAAGACTCCCGAGGAGATCCGGACAATACTTGCTCCATTACAATATCCCGTCCTTTTTGATGGTATGCCCTTGCAGGACGCAATTGACTATGCAGTTTACCTAATCAATGTCGCTATCGGTAGGTATCGCTTCGTTGTCGGGGCTCCTTTGTGCGGCGGTGAAATTGACGTGGCTGTGATTTCTCCTACAGGATTTACATGGATAAAACGAAAATCTTGGAGCGTTAAAACACTAACAGCCATTTAAGAGGAGGACCGTATGGACAGACAAAATGAGACAAGCAAGAAAGAATACATGTTTGATCCAAGCAGTGGAACGATATCTGTCACCCAGTTCGTTATAGAAGAAAGTAATAGATTAATCGCTGCGGATACAGTTACAATGCTGAGCTGTAGACTGTTACCTGTGCGCTCTGAGGTAATCGATAGTCTTGACAAAAGTCTTAAGAAGCACGCCGGCGTATGGTCGGAACTGTCCAAGTATTAACAGTACGGGAAATCATAGAAATAAACCGCCGAATGATTGCCGAATTCGGCGGGATTTTTTTTGAAGCAGACCAAAACCTAAGGATGCCAGGCTCACTTGAGCACGTCCTTGAAGAAATTCAAGGGAGCCTTTTTGGCTTCGAGCCCCACCCCACCCTTCCCGAGAAAGCCGCTGCTATCTGCTGGCGAATAGTAGTTAACCACGTTTTCCACGACGGTAACAAAAGGACAGGTATGGAAGTTTGCCGACTGTTTTTAGAATTGAACGGTTACCAAATGCGGATTGACCATGATGTGGTAGAAATGGCTTTGCGTATGGCGAATGCTGATGTTGAATTCCATGAATTTGTTGATTGGGTAAAAGAGCGGATAACCGAAATCTCCATTCTTCTACCATAAATTATTCTATGGCAATAATCTCTCTTTTTCGATGATTGCAGATTCCCGCAACTTAGAATCAAATTCAGATATCAAATGTTATCTCACCTTGCGATATCTGCTGAGACTGTCGAAAAAGTCCAAATGGCCAGTTTTGGCTGTTTCCGCCATGTTAAAAATCGGCCACTTATGGGCGGAGAAAGAGCGTGAAAGTGCAGGTTTCAGGGTTTTTCGACAGGCTGGCTATTTATCACCGGTTCAGATTCGGTTAGATATTTTGCTTTTCTAAAACGTTTTCTCACTCAACATTATTCCTTTTGAACATTGTGAGCATCAAGATCAGCGACTTCAGCACTCGCTTAAAAACCGCTCCTTTAGTCATCTTAACCAACCCGATCAGCAACGTTACTATGCGGTCATCCCATACCCAGGGTGTACGTTTGGCCGCCAGTTTAAGACCGCCCAGCAGAGCCAGCACCAGGGGCGCGATCCACCACCAATTTTCAAATATAAAGGTAAGAGCGCTTAACACTATTCCTTCTTGTACCCAAAGATCCCGTCAAACGTTGCCAGTACCGCATCATCCCATATATGCTTGGGATCATCGATTTTCTCGATCACAAGAGGTCTTAAAGATTCGGCATAGACCATTTTCCCCATATTGAATGCCATGACCTCAAAATACGGTACATCCTTATTAGGCGTTAGATCGGTCCTTTCTTGATCTGATTTTTCTTTTGGCATTTGTTACCTCCTTCTTTGTTTTGGTAAATTCGTTAATAGGTTAATAGATAGACATAATTTCCATCCCTCCTTCTTATCCAAAACTGGGTCTTCTCGGGCGGTCTGAGATCCACATGCCATCCAGGACACTTTTTCCCGCGATATTCCCAGTGTGGGTAATAGCCAATCCCTGTATGAAAGCCCCCGCCGAGCAAGACATTAAACTGCAATCGAATTGACGCCTGGGTCTCAAAATGAAAATCAACGGCCATGCAACCGTTCTCCACTAAATGATAGCTATCATCGCTATGGCCATGGCTGCCATCCACATCCACCGCCCCCCGGCCTGCCAATGAATGATCATGGGCCAGCTGGAATGATAACGCACACTCTCCAGCATTAAGACCAATGTGGCATTGATCAACTCACCGCTACCAGGGTGATTCGGGTCATCGAATTCCCGGGAAGTGAAATATCTTACACGGTCCCAGTTAATGTCGTTCATCACTACCCTTCCCTTCTAAGGGTATCTTTCCTTTTATGATCGCCACATCCACCCTGACATCGCTCATCTGGTCCAATACCTTTGTCTGCATGGCCTGCAGGGCAGACTGGCTCGCCTGCAAACTTGTCAGCATCTTGGATTGACTCTGGAACAGAATCCCGATAATCAGCCCCACAATCGCGACAGAAGCGCTCAGGATACCAAGAAACATCCGCACAGAGACCTTGTCTTCGATTGCATCCCAGAGCCGTTGAATGCCTAAGTTTCGCTCCGCCTGTATCCTTTTGATATTATCCAGATCGGCCACAACACCCGCATGCTTCTTACAAGCCAAACAATCTCTTTCTTCTGCCATGATTTAACCCCCTATGGGTTTATGAGTAAGACAGGGATGCGCGATCATCCCATACCTGGTTATAGTCATTGGTGCCGTTGGCAAACTTTGTGGTGAGCCGGTTATTGCTCCCGTCATAGGTATGTTTGCGGATCTGCCAGGCCGGGGCCGATGTGGTAGTACCTGGAGCGGCCCAACCTTCATAGACCAGGTTGGAACCGCCGTCATAGTCCTGCATATGGACAAGATCGGTCTTATCGAAGGGATACTGAATCGTCTTTGAATTGATCATGATAGGGGCACCTCCTTGTAATTGATGATTGATGATTGGCGATTGATGATTGTCCGACCATCAGCCATCTGTTGGGTTTGGTTACGCCACAAAAAAAGGCCTTCCTCAGCTATAGGCGCCGGGAAGGCCTTTCTCTATAAAGTCAGTGCCAAAAAGACTGGCTATTTGTTTGAGTATATTATTTGTACGCTATATGATAGTATATAAAGGACCGTACGCGGAGGTGGATCCATGTGGAGTGCGTTGCTCCTTGCTGCAGGGGCAGGCCTCTCAACAGCCATTGGCAGCTTGCTGGGGGTTGCCGTAAGAAGGCCCGGCCCCCGATTTGTAGCCTTTATCCTGGGGTTTTCTGCCGGGGTCATGATCTTGGTCTCGTTTGTGGAACTCCTGGTCAAGGCCATCGAGACCGAGGGCGTCGGCTTCCTGGGTGCCCATATTGCCTTCTTCTCGGGTATGGGGAGCTATTTCCTTATCGACCTCCTGATCCCCCATGACTATCTTGGTCAACACGACCATCCAGAAGGCAAGTACGATCTCAAAAATGGTGGGTCTCCAGAGGCGCTCAAGCGGACCGGGCTGCTGGTGACAGTGGGTATCGCCATCCACAACTTTCCAGAGGGCATGGCCACCTTTGTCGGTGCACTGGAGGATCTTGATTTGGGGGTCGCCATTGCCGTGGCCATCGCCATCCACAATATCCCTGAGGGTATCACCATATCAGCACCCATCTATGCAGCCACAGGCAGCGCGAAAAGGGCATTTCTATGGTCCTTTTTCTCGGGTCTGAGTGAAATCCTGGGGGCAGTCCTCGCGGCGGTCGTCCTGATGCCCTTTCTCTCTGAAAGGCTGCTGGGGTTTGTCCTAGCCGGTGTGGGTGGTATCATGGTGGTCATCTCGCTTGATGAGCTCATCCCTGTGGCCAAGACATTTGATACGCAACATACGCCCATCTCGGGTGTCATAACCGGAATGATGGTCATGGCAGTCAGCCTGTGGGCCCTGGGATAACCCTATCTCGATCATGGGAAAGCCCCCGAGAAGGTGGGTTCGGACCGAGGGGTTGGTCCCAGATTCGGATGCAAAGAGATGTTCTCTATAGAGACCGAGACCCTGAAACTAAGACTTCAAGTTACCCGGGTGGACTCCTTGCTGGAGCACGAGGAGGTCCTCCCGCATGTGGCGGATAAGCTGATCTTGGAATTTAAGAACTGGGCAAATTTGGAAGACCCAGTCATTGTTGATGAAAACAACATCGTATTGGACGGCAACCATCGGACATATGTATTTAAGAATTTGGGGTTTAGGCACATTCCGGTCTGCAAAATCGACTACTTCAGCCGGTCAGTCAGCCTGCGGTACTGGTTTAGAATGGTGGTGGGGATCAGAGGGCCTGGGCCCCTGAGGCAAATCGTTGAAAAGATGGGGGGAACGCTCCGTCAGGTGGCTGATAAGGAAACCCTTGTCAGGATGATGCAAGAAAACCGGTTTGCCTACGGAGTACACCAGGGCGATTTCTATGCCATCATAAGGTTCCATGAAGGGGTCGTAAACGATCCAGTAAATGCCTATGGTGTCCTGGAAGAAATTCAAGAGAGATTAAGGCAAAACGACCTTAGGATAAGTTATATTCCCTGCCAGTCAGTCCATGACTCCGAGTTTTGCAGTAACCTCAAAGATAACGAAATAGTCATTTGGACTCCTCAAATAACCAAACAGATGGTCGTGGATGCGGCGAAGAAGAATCGGTTGTTTGCCCCCAAGACCACGCGCCATCTGATAGTCGCGCGGCCCCTCAATGTCAATGCCCCACTCCACTGGTTCAAAGAAGATCTCTCTCTGGAGGAAATCGATGAGCGGTTTTCAAGTTTCCTTCGACAAAAGGAGATCAGGCGATTCGGGCCGGGCCAGGTTATCGGCGGGAGATATTATGAAGAAGAACTCTTTGTCTTTTATGAAAGACGGTAGTTTCGTCTAATAGGGGTGATGCAAGATGAGCCGGAGAGAAAAGATTATCAGCCTTTCTGCCATAGGTATTGATTCACCGGGTCTGGTCTCAAAGATCACAACCAAGATATTTGAAATGAAGGGGAATATCACGGATGTGGAAGAAAATTGCCAGAAAGGGCTGTTTTCCATATTCCTTGCGGTGGATTTCTCGGCATCTGATAGATCGGTCGATGAGATAACCAGAGATCTGAAGACCATTGAGACGGAAACGGGCCTGAGACTTATCCTGGGGACTTCTGGTGGACCTGGAACGACCCCTGTGGCTGAGGATCAAAACTATGTGGTCACTATCCTGGGTCTGGACCAGCCGGGTATCATTTCACGGGTCTCCACATTCTTCCACAAGTACCAAATCAACATAGAAAATTGCAGGATGCTCGCCCGTGGAAAATTCTTCTCCATGGAGATGGTCGTAAACCTTGACAAGATGGTCATCCGGCCACACCGGTCCCGCGCCAAAGCAATGGAAAAGATCAAGACCGAGTTAAAGGACCTCTGTGCAGGGTTGAATCAAAGCGTTGTGATTCAGAGAGAGAACACCTTTAAGAGGCTAAAAAAGATCGTGGTCTTTGATGTTGAATCTGCGCTGATCCGGCGCTCATCCCTCAGGGGATTTGTCAAAAGGCTGGGCAAGGGTTTTCAGTTAACGGATAGTGAATCCAAACGCAGAGATAACCGCAGAGACGAAATCCAGGGGCTTATTGATAACGCCCCCAGACTAAAGGGGATGCCTGTGGGGGATTTCGAGAAATTGAGCGAGACCCTGGTCCTAAATCCCGGAAGCCTTGAACTAATACAGATCCTAAAATCCATGGGTTATAAGATCGCGCTCCTCTCCGCCGGTTTTGATCGTTCGATGAAGAAGATCTTTGAGGTCTCAGGGGCTGATTATGCCTTTTCCAACACCCTCAAGGTGGATCAAAACGGAATAATCACGGGTGAGCTGGAAGAGCCTGTACTGACCAGTGCAACCAAGAATGAAATCCTGGAATTGATCATGAATATGGAGAATATCACGCCCGACCAGGTAATTGCTGTGGGTGATGGCCCGGCCCTTTCTCGCTTGCCCAAAGACATGGGGCTGACCATCGCCTTCAGACCCGCAGACGCGGCCACCAGTGCGGATGGGGTATTTAACGGGGATCAGATCATCAACATATTGTACTGCCTGGGCATCCCCAAGACAGAACTGGACAAATACCTGACCGGAAAAATTGAAGATTAAAGATCGGTGGGCGCGTCAGGATTTGAGGTCTGACTATCCCGCCTGGAAGATAGCGGCCGGGTAAAATCGCAGCCCTTTTTTCTGCAGGTCAGGGATGGCCCCGAGTCCCTTGGCCTTTTGATACTCAAGACCGGGGTACCGCATTCGGGGCAGACCTCATCAAAGGGTTCGTCCCAGGTGGCAAACCGGCATTGAGGGTACTGGTTGCAGGCAAAAAACTTCTTCCCTTTCTTGGATCTCCTCTCGACCAGCACACCCTGGCAATCCTTCTCGGGGCATGGCACCCCCGTACTCTGTGGTTGGGGTGTCCAGATGTTTTTGCATTCAGGATAGCCGGAACAGGCCACAAATGATCCGAACTTTCCCTTCCTTGCCACCATCGGCCGGCCGCACTTTTCACAGGTGCCTTCCTGCCTCCCGGGCCCGGCTGGCGCCTCGACAACGATATTTCCCCTCTCATCCCGGAAAAAATTGGCCGTGTTCCGGCACTCGGGAAAACCGGTGCAGGCCAGGAAAATCCCGTTCCGTCCCGATTTGATGGCCATGGGACTGTTGCATTTTGGACAGGGAATACCAGCCGGGACCTCCCCCTTCATCTCCCTCTCAGCCCTCTCGAGTTCTCTCTTGAAGGGGGCATAAAACTCCTCGAGGACCTTGATCCATCTCTCCTCACCCTGCTCAATCTTGTCAAGGTTGTCCTCCATCTGAGCGGTGAAAGCGGTATCAAGGATCCCGGGGAACCCTTTGACCAGGAGATCGGTAACCAAAAACCCCAGCTCGGTCGGTACAAAGCGCTTCTTGTGAAGGGTCACATATTCCTTGCCACTGATGTTGGCCAGTATTGCGGCATAGGTCGACGGCCGGCCGATGCCATTTTCCTCCAGGGCCTTGATCAGGGTTGCCTCTGTAAATCTTGGCGGTGGCTGGGTAAAATGCTGAGCCGGGTCAAGCCTGATCAGTTTGAGGTCCTGACCCTCCTTCAATGGAGGAAGCTGCCCGTCCTGATCTTTCCCAGATTCGGCATACCTTGTATCCTCATCATAGAGCGTCGTAAACCCTTTGAATACAACCACCGAGCCTGATGCCCGAAAAATCGCCTTACCGGCCGCAATCTCGGCCTGGGTCTGGTCCAGTATGGCCGGATTCATCTGACAGGCCACAAACCGCTTCCAGATAAGCGTGTAAAGGGATAACTGGTCTTTGCTCAGATAGGGCGAGACAAGCTCTGGCGTCAGCGCCACCGAGGTGGGTCGAATGGCCTCGTGGGCCTCTTGCGCCCCCTTGCGGCTCTTGAACCGATTGGGGTTGGCAGGAAGGTATTCCTTGCCAAAGGCCTGGCGGATATGATCCCTTGTCTCAGAAAGGGCACCATCCGAGATGCGAAAGGAATCTGTCCGCATATAGGTAATGAGCCCGATCCGGCCTCTACTGCCCAGCTCTATGCCTTCGTAAAGGTTCTGTGCGAGAGACATCGTCTTTTTCGCCGCAAACCCCAGCCTCTTGTAGGCCTCTTGCTGGAGGAAGCTGGTGATAAAGGGGGGTGGCGGGTTTTTGAGCTTTCTTCTTTCGGTGACCTTTGAGACCTTAAATGGTTTATCTCTCAGTTCCGATACAAAACCCTGGACCTGGCCTTCATTCCTGAGATCGGTCTTTTTGCCTTCATATTTCCAGAGCTTGGCCTGAAAAGGGGGCGGCTCCTTTGCCTCAAGGTGGGCGGTCAAGGACCAGTATTCCTCAGACTCAAAGGCCTGGATTTCCCTCTCCCGGTCACAGATCATCTTGACTGCCACCGATTGAACCCGACCGGCGCTCAGCCCTCTTCTCACCTTGGACCACAAGAGAGGGGATAGCTGATAGCCAACCAGGCGATCAAGGATTCTCCTTGCCTGCTGCGATTCAAATTTCTCCCTATTGAGGGCCTGTGGTGATCCCACCGCCTCCCGTATGGCCTTCTCGGTAAGTTCGTTAAAGAGGACCCGAAAGATCTTGGGGTTCCCCTTTTCGAGTTCCTGGGCAATGTGCCAGGCGATGGCCTCCCCCTCCCTGTCGGGATCAGGGGCCAAATACACGGCCTCGGCCTTTTTCCCGGCCGCCTTTAATTCCCTGAGGATCTTGCCCTTCCCCCTGACTGTCACATATTCAGGCCTGAAGTCATGTTCCACATCCACCCCAAGCTTGTTGAGGGGAAGGTCCTTCAAATGCCCCACAGAGGCCATTATCGTAAAACCGGGCCCAAGGTATTTTCTTATGGTCCTTGCCTTGGCCGGTGACTCAACAATCAGTAGATTCTTTGACATAACGGTTATCCGGATTACCTGACAAACATCTTCCCGGGGAGTTGTTGCACCATCCCCATCAATTCCATCTTCATCAAGATACTCGATACCTGCCCTGGATCAATCTCTCCCATCCTGACGATCTCATCGATATGCACCGGGTAATCCCCGATGATTTCATATATCTTCTTCTCAGCTTCGTCCATCTCCACAGCCGTGGCAGCGGCCGTCTTCCCATCACCACCCTGAAATGCCCCTTTATCCGCAAATCCGAACTCTTCAAGTATATCGTCTGCGTTTTCGACCAGTTTGGCCCCCTGTTTGATCAAAAAATGCGTCCCCGTGCTCTTAAAGGAATCGATGCTACCGGGGACGGCAAAGACCTCCCGGCCCTGATCCAGTGCAGACGAGGCCGTAATCAGGGAACCGCTTTTCTTGGTTGCCTCCACAACGACCACTCCCTTGCTCAGGCCGCTTATGATTCGATTGCGTATCGGAAAATTCTTGGGTTCCGGCGGGGTACCCGTGGGGAACTCGGTGATAACCGCTCCCTCTTCCGCAATCTCCTCTGAAAGCCTCCGGTTCATGGCGGGATAGATTCGATCAATGCCAGTCCCCAAAACCGCTACGGTGACCCCCCTTCCCCTCAGGCAGCCCATGTGGGCGGCAGAATCGATCCCCCTTGCCAGCCCACTGACCACACCGGCGCCACGCCTTGCAAGCCCGATCCCGATTTTTTGTGCCGCCTTTATTCCATAGTGTGTCGGGTTTCTGGACCCCACCACGGCAACAAGGGTCTTCCCCAGGGGGATGTCTTTTCCCTTTATATAGAGAACCATGGGAGGAGAATCAATTTCCCTCAGCAGCTTGGGGTAAGAGGGGTCTGTAAAGGTGACGATCCGGGCCTTATCCCTCTCTACCTTTTTCAGCTCCCTTTCCGCCTCCCGGGCAAATCCCCTCTTTGAGATCTCATCGGCCACATCCCTGCGAACCCCCTCCACAGACATCAGCTCTGTGATGTCAGCCCTAAAGATATCTTCCGGACGCCCAAACGCCTCCAGCAGCCTCTTGATTCGGGTGTTGCCCAGGCCGGGGATCAAATAGAGGGCCAACCAGGCACATCTTTCATCGGATGACATCTTCATTGAAGGGCAAAAGGGATGTAATCATGGTAACACTTTAGCTTTGTGAAAGCCGGGCAATGGGGATTCCGAACCCCCATTGCCCTCTCCAAGTGCAAATTTTCAAAAAAGCGAAATTGATACTAATCATGTGACCTCAGCGACATCTAAATAAGCGGGGGAAAGGTGTGGCACTTTAAAACAGGGTGACATAAGTTAGTCAAGCATTTTCC
>CAZXCQ010000038.1:0-10595 GCA_964639275.1 uncultured Desulfobacteraceae bacterium
AAAATTAGCCTTTTCATCACCCCCTTACCCAGAGTCTCCACAAACTGTCTCACCTCATCAGCAAGCTGAATAAGAGACTGCCGAAGTCGGCTAAACTTACGTTTATCTGCTTTAAACTGTATGCCCATCTACATCTAAGCATACAGATTAGTGCACCAAAAGTCAAGAAAAAATGACATTTCACAAAAAAATACCTCGGCATTGTTAGAGGAAAGCCGCTTATATGCGTAAATAACCCTCTACCACGGCTTTACGGCTGTCAAAGGTGAGCCGCCCTGGTAGACCCTCTACTGTCTGAATCGCAGCTCTACCCTCCCTGGTGAGCCGGACCCCGACTGTGTAACCCGATGTTTAAGCACACAGGCCTGAAAAAAGGCGAGAGAAGCGACCGGCGAGCGCTTCTGATCGGTTCACAGGCCCGGATAGTGTTTTCTCTAAGATCCGATTTGTGATATCGTGGCAGGAGAATCATGGTTTTCGAAACCCTTAATCAGGAGCCCAGACATGGATTTTAGGTTTAGCCGAGAGCAGGAGCAGTTCCGCCAGGAAGTCCGTGAATTCGTCCATTCGGAACTCGAGGCAGGGACATTTTCTATCAGAAGCAAGGGCCTTGTGGCACAACGGTCCGTCGCGTTCTCCCGCAAAATGGCAGAAAGGGGCTGGATTGGTCTCACCTGGCCCAGCAAATACGGGGGACAAGACCGCGGCTATGTGGACAAGATGATCCTGTACGAAGAGCTCTTTAGGGTCCAGGCACCCGTTGGGTATCACTTCCTGGCTGAACGCCAGGTAGGACCGGCCCTGATGGAGTTTGGATCAAGGTGGCAAAAGGAGTTCTTTTTGCCAAGGATCGTCCGGGCGGCTGAAGGTGTCATGTTTTGCCTCCTTTTTAGCGAACCCAACGCCGGCTCTGATCTGGTCGCGGTATCCACATCGGCCAAAAAAGATAACGATTACTACATCATTAACGGCCAGAAGGTCTGGACATCCGGGGCCCATGAGGCGGATTACGGGTGGGTTTTGGCAAAAACCACTACAGACCGGTCAGTGCCTCCCCACCAGACGTGCAGTGAGTTTATTGTTGACATGAAATCTCCGGGGCTCACGGTCAGACCCATCATCAATATGGCAGGAGAGCACTCTTTCAACGAGGTCTTTTTTGACGATGTAAAAATACACAAGCGATATCTGGTGGGGCAGGAAAACGCCGGATTTCGACAGATCATGGCCCAGGTAGACTATGAAAGGTCCGGGATCGAAAGACTGATGCAGAACTATCCCGTATATGAACAGCTCCTCAGTTATATAAAGGAGACAGGGATGGGAAAAAAAGGAGGGGCCTATCACGCCTGGGTCAGGGACAAAATGGCACAGCTGGAGATTGAATATAGTGCGGGCAGGCTTCTTTGTTATTATACCGCCTGGATAATTGATCAGGGCAAAAAGCCCACGACCGAGGCAGCAATCTCAAAGGCCTTCTGCACCGGGTACGAACAGCGGCTCAACGACGTTGCCACAAGAATCATCGGTCCCACCAGCCTCATCAAAGAGGGGACCCAATGGACCCCACTGGATGCGGATCTGGCGAGCTGTTACCTCTGGGGTCCCAGCTATACGTTACAAGGCGGCACAGTAGAGATCCTCAAAAACATCATCGCCCATAGAGGATTGGGATTACCCAGGGCATAGGAGACTGCAAGATGGAATTTGGTTTTTCTTCAGATCAGGAGATGCTCCGGGATTCATTTGCAAAGTTCCTGGCCAATGAATGCTCGTTTTCAAAGATCAGGCAGTGGATCACAGAAGACAAGGGGTTTTCAACAACCCTCTGGAAAAAGATGGCCCAACTGGGCTGGCTGGGATTGACCTACGATCAAAAATACGGGGGAAGCGGGCTCCCTTTTCTGGACCTCTTTATCGTGTTTGAGGAAATCGGGGCCTCGCTCTTGCCGAGTCCCTTTTTTGCCAGTGCAGTGTTATCCGGTATGCTTATCAATGAGGCGGGGGATGAAAGGCTCAAGGATGAATATCTGCCCCCTATGATTCAGGGGGACAAGATCCTGACCACGGCATTAATAAACAAACAAGGGGAGTACGATTGGGATGACCCCGATATTGATGCCCTGGAGGGGCCGGGGGAGACATACCGAATTCGCGGGGTGAGGCTCTTGGTCCCCTATGCCCATGTGGCCGATGAGATTCTCTTTTGCGCCAACGTGACGGGTTTATCTTCGAGGGGAGCTACCATTTTCAAAATGGAAAGGGGCGCCGGGGCAGTGACGCTGACGCCCCTCGATGCCTTAACAGGCGAGAAAAAATTCGCCGTTTCATTTGAAAACGCAACGGCTCGAAGTGAAAACATTGTCGGGGAGCCGGGAAAGGGAGATGTCTATCTAGAAAAGGTCTTTCCCAGGGCCACTGTATTGAAGTGCGCCGAAATCGTGGGGGGGCTGAGGCGGGTGCTTGATATGACGCTCGCGTATGCCAAAGGACGTCATCAGTTTGGTCGCCCCATTGGCAGCCTGCAGATCATCCAGCATTATTGCGCTGATATGGCCATATACCTGGAGACGACCCGGCTGATGGCCTATCAAGCTGCATCGCTTTGTAGTGGCGGGGACTCCTGTGATAAAGAAATCGCCATGGCCAAGGCCTGGTGTAATGACGCCTATAAGAAAAGCAGCTGGATCGCACATCAGATCCACGGGGGAATGGGATTTACAGAGGAATATGATTTGCATCTGTTTTACAAACATGCCAAAGAGACAGAACTGACCTTTGGCGACTCCCGATTTCATCGCGCCCTGGTGGCGGATAAGATGGGTCTATAGTTGCAAAGACTTGAAGAAGTGAGGGCTTTGAAAGGACTTGGACTAATGGATATTAAAGGCTTAAGCGTCAACGGCAAACGGCTCAGGGACTCGCTCGAAGAAATGGCAAAAATCGGTACAACCCCGGGTGGTGGCGTGCAACGGTTGGCCCTTTCAGACGAGGACAAAAAGGCCAGGGATCTTTTCGTAAACTGGCTCAAAGGGCTTGACCTCAAGATCACCATCGATGAGATGGGAAATATCTTTGGGACCCGGCAAGGAAGAAATAACAGCCTTTCGGACGTCATGAGCGGGTCTCATATCGACTCACAGCCCAAAGGGGGGAGGTTTGACGGCATCCTGGGCGTTATGGGTACGTTAGAAGTGTTGCGCACACTTGATGAAAACAATATCGAGACCGAGCGGCCCATCACAATTGTTGACTGGACCAATGAGGAGGGGTCTCGCTTTGCGCCTGCAATGGTGGGTTCCGGTGTATGGGCCGGGGCCCTTGATAGGGATTGGGTCTATGACCGGAGCGATATCACGGGCATAAGATTTGAGGATGAGCTGATCCGCATCCGCTACAAGGGGTCGGTTCCTGCCAGGAAATGGCCGGTTTACGTCTACTACGAATATCATATCGAACAGGGTCCGGTTCTTGAAAAGGAGGAAAAGATCATCGGTGCACCCAGGGGTATTTTGTGCCTGCATTGGTATGATGTCTACCTGGACGGAGAGGCTAACCAGGTCGGGCCGACCCCGATGGAAGGTCGACACGATGCCCTTTGTGCCGCCGCTGAAATGATCCTGAAAGTCAATCAGCTTCCGCAGCGAATGGGCGGCGACATGGTGGCAACCGTCGGTGAAATTCAAAATCATCCAAATTCCAGAAACATCATCCCGGACAAGGTCCACTTTACGGTGGACATCCGCTGCTGGGATGATAACCATGTCTCGGAGGCATGGGGGATACTCCGAAAGGAGCTGGAAGACATCGCCAAGAGAAGGGGCTGCCCGATCAGGATAGAAGAAACCTGGAGGGTAGAACACTCGTCTTTTGATGAGAAATTGGTGTACCGCATTCTCGCTATCGCCAGAGAATTGGACTATTCCAGCCTTCACATGGTCAGCGGTGCAGGGCATGATGCCAGTTATATGAACCAGATCTGTCCGACGGCCATGGTCTTTGTTCCGAGCATCGGTGGCCGCAGCCATGTTGAAGTGGAAGACACGCGGTGGGAAGACTGTGAAGCCGGGGCAAATGTCCTGCTCCACGCCATCCTTCAATCTGCCAATGAGAAATAGATCCTTGAGGTTCCCAAAAGGCCTCCACCGGGAACAATACAACGCGAGGCGGCCGGGCTGGCTTTCTTGTGTTGACTACCTTTTGATCAGTCGATATAGTTAATTTGAGTTACTTCGGTTTTCGTGTACTCCTCACTGTGGTTGTTTAGCTGAAGCAGGTAATGCCTTATAACGAAGGAGGAGCGTGATTTCTCGAACACTTTGGGTTGTTGATATGTCCTATCAAGACAAGATGAAAGGAGCGGCTCTCTATGAATACGGGCGGTACCGAAAAGCAAAAAGATCTGGTGACCTACCACAGGGAAGGTCTTGTAGGATTTATAACACTAAACAGACCGGAGAAGCGAAACGCACTGAACCCCGTGGTCTGGGGTTCTCTCGATGATGCAATAGCCATGGCCGAAGAAGATACTGATGCCAGGGTGGTCATTTTGCAGGGAAAAGGGCAATCTTTCTGCGCAGGTCTCGACCTGAGCCCTGAAAATGAACTCTTTTCGGTTGTGGGTCAAGGCCCCAGCGCCTCCCAGAAGGTGGAGTTTTACAGGGAGGTCAGAAAGACCCAGGACATCCACACCAGGTTGGAACTTCTTCCCAGACCCACCCTGGCGGTCATCCACGGCCACTGCCTCGGGGCAGGTCTGGAACTGGCCCTCTGCTGCGATATCAGGCTGTGCTCCTCAGAGACCCTATTTGCCCTCCCCGAGGCAAAACTGGGGTTTATCACCGACGTGGGCGGTCTCCAGCGCCTGCCCAAGGTCGTGGGAAAGGGCCACGCCAGGGAGATCGCCTTCCGGGGGCATCGGTTTGACGCCAAACGGGCCAAGGCCATCAATCTGGTAAATGAGGTCTACCCGGACAAGGAGATTCTCATGGCCAAGGCCATGGAAATGGCAGAAGAGATTGCAGGCAATCCTCCCTTGGCGGTCCAGGGGGCCAAGGAAGTCCTTCTCTTTGACGAGGAAGCACCCCTGAATGAATCGCTCGAATACAATGCGGCCCGCTCCAGCATGATCATTCCTTCAGAGGACCTATCCGAGGCCGTAAACGCCTACCTGGAAAAACGGGCGGGAAAATTCAAAGGGGCCTGATCTCCGGCATCCTTACCTATTCTGCCCTTGGTTTGGGGGGACTCACCACGGCCTCCCCATCCAGCACCACGGTTCCGTCTTGGATAACACAGGTCGTTTTTAGCCGGACCCTGTTTTTCTCCGCGACAATCTCTGCCACCTCTACGCGTGCGGTCAGTGTGTCACCCATCCGCACAGGGGCCCGGAATTTTACTTCCTGACTCACATAGATGGTCCCCGGGCCAGGCAGTTGGTTTGCAAGGACCGTGGAAACAAAACCAGCCGTCAGCATGCCATGGACGATTCTGCCCTTAAAAAATGTTTTCCTCGCGTATTCCTCATCCACGTGCGCCGGGTTGAAATCGCCGGTGATACCGGCATAGAGATAGACATCAGACTCGGAGAGGGTCTTTGAGAACTCTGCCGTGTCACCCACCTTCAGTTCCTGGACGCTCTTTCCTACCTTCATATCACACCTATGATTTTTCGTGACGTTTTGCCATTTGAAACCCGGGCAATGGGGATTCAGAACCCCCATTCCCCTGTCCAACTGCCAGTCTTGAAACCGAAATAAATAAGCATCTTTTAATATTCAAATGTGCCTCGGTCAAGACGATTCTTTCCCTTCGTTTGTCAGCCCTCCACTGCCAATTTCCCGGCCCGCCCCACAACACCTTCTTGCACAGACCAAGTCCTGTTTTGAGGACAGATTCAGGGAGTTTCTCTATACCCTGCTCACCCTCACTATATGCCATAATTGAGGGAAATACCTCACCTTTACACTTGACAAAGAGGAGTACGGGATCGGCATCTTGAAGATCAAGGAGATCATCGGGATGATGCCGATAACCATAGTGCCCCGGACCCCTGAATTTGTCAAAGGTGTTATCAACCTTCGGGGGAAGGTGATCCCCGTGGTAGACCTGAGGTTGAGGTTCGGGATGGAGGCGATCGATTATGCGGAAAGGACCTGTATCATCGTGGTGGAAGCACAGGCCTCAGATGCAACAACATGCTGGGTTTTCGACGAATGCGGAAAACAGGATTGTCCTGCATATGGGAATCCGGATCATCGATGCTGGATGATATCCGGAACCTTTTGCCGGCACGAAATACATGGCTCATTCCACGAAAAGATTGAAGCCTGCCGCAAATGCAATTTCTTCCAGGCCATGCAGGAAAAAAGGGCAGTGTTTACGACCGCCATCGTAGTGGATTCGGTCTCAGAGGTCTTGAACATCAAAGGAGAAGAGATCGAAGACACACCCACATTTGGTACCCAGGTGAACGCCGACTACATCCTCGGAATGGCCAAGATGGAAGGGGGTGTCAAGATCCTGCTCGACATCGATCGGGTGTTG
Organism: uncultured Desulfobacteraceae bacterium; assembly: GCA_964639275.1. Taxonomy (GTDB): domain Bacteria; phylum Desulfobacterota; class DSM-4660; order Desulfatiglandales; family Desulfatiglandaceae; genus CAZXCQ01. The sequence goes on from CAZXCQ010000038.1 coordinate 6,547, forward strand.
AGCGGAAGAGAAATAGTTGCTTTAGAAAAAGCAGCATAAGAAAACAAACTGACATTATCCAGGAGGTATAACCATGTTAAAGAATCTAAAACTAAGGTGAGAAACCTGGCCATGAGGGCAGCGGATGCGGCCAAGAACACGGCCGACCTGATTGAAGGGACGGTCAAGAAGGTAAAGGAGGGATCAGAGCTGGTCACAAAAACCAATGAGGCATTTGCTGCGGTGGCTGAAAGCTCCACCAAGGTGGGTGAGGCGCTTGATCCCGGGACCAGATATCATCTTGAAAGGACAAGAGAATATTCGGCTCTTTTAGCAAGGGGGCTTGATCTGGGTTAGGAATGCATTCGCATTTTAGTAACATCAAACAAGTTTACCGCTAATTATTGAGAAAATGCTAGAGAAGGTCGTCGAAATCAAGGGCCTTCACCGACGGGTCGGTGTGGTTTTAGGTGAAAAAACACCCGACATCGCCGATGCGGTCCACCGTCAGGTGGATGGCGTCTCCCGCTTCGACAGGGACAGCGGCGGTTGGGGTTCCAGAAAGGATAGTCTCGCCCCTCTTCAAAGAGATCCCGTAGTCGGCCAATCGATTCGCCAGCCATGCCACCGATTGTACCGGGCTTCCCAGGACCGCGGCACCCGCTCCGGCAACGGCCAGCCGTTCATTCTTGGTCATCACAAATCCGACGCGCCGCAAGTCCAGGCCCCCCAGAGGAACCAACCTTGTTCCCAAGACAATGCCGGCGCTCGATGCATTGTCCGCCACCGTATCCTGGATCTTGATCTTCCAGTCCCGTATTCGGCTGTCAATAATCTCCAATGCCGCCATTACCCCCGCCGTCGATCGGATGACGTCGGTGGGTGTAATGCCCGGACCTCTCAGATCCTTTTCCAGGACAAAGGCGATCTCCCCCTCCACCCGGGGCTGGAGAAGCTGCGAGGTGTCAAGCCCTACCCCCTCATAGACAAGCATATCGTCCAACAGATGACCGTAATCCGGCTCGTCAACACCGAACATCTCCTGCATGGCCGGACTGGTGAGACCTATCTTCTTACCAATCACCTTTCGCCCTTCGGATAACCGGGCATCTATGGTAAGTGCCTGGATGCGGTAGGCCTCGTGGATTGTGATCTCAGGGTAGCTCTGGGTGACCGGATCAATGGGTTTTGTGTCCCTGGCCGCTTCAAGCAATCTCTGGGCCACACCGGAAAGTTCTTTGTCACTTAAGGCCATGCGCAACCTCCTCTTCTTTGTATCCGAGTCGGACCTCACCTTCCGCGTTTTGATCAAGGGATTTCTCTTAATGCCGGCCACTCCCCAGTCGTAACCCGATATCGAGAGCCTTTGTGTTTGGTTCAACGAATTTGGGGGCGACCCTTGCCTTCAAGACCTGCTTTACTGACTCCTCCCTGACAACACGGCTCAGGGCAATCAGGGCGCCAAGCATACAGATGTTGAAAACAATTGGGCTCCCGATCTCCTCTATCACGGTGTCATACATTTCCAACTCTACCTGACGGGCGTCTACCTTGCGCTCTGTCTTGACAAATCTGCTATCGGTCAGTAGAAGCCCCCCTGGCCGGATAATCCCCGAGAATCTGTCATAGGCCTTCTGGGTCAGGCAAACCAGAATATGGGGGTTGATCACCTTGGGATAGTAAATCGGCTCTTGAGATATGATCACATCAGCACGGGTGGCACCCCCGCGGGCCTCGGGGCCATAGGTTTGCGTCTGCACCGCATTTAGCTCATCATAGACCACCGCTGCCTCCGCAACAATGATAGAGGCCGTGATCACCCCCTGTCCTCCGGAACCACTAAAGACCATCCTGTTAACCATCCTCCTCACCTCTAAGGCGCCTCTCTCCCTGCCCATTTGTTTGTGCACCGGCTTTTTTGAGCGACGCTATATAGCTCGATATATACTCCGGGCGATCCTCCTTGACAAAAACCCCCCTTTCAATCAGGTCGGGTTGTTCCTCCTTTTTCCTGGATCCCTTGCGAGTGGTATTGTCCTTGAACCATTTCATCATCTCCACAGGATCCCCAAGCTCGTTTCTCCTGCCAAAATAGGTTGGGCACTGTGACATCACCTCCACCAGGGAAAAGCCTTTATGGTTGATTGCTTCATAAATGATCTGGATCATCTCCTTTGCATGATAGGTCGTTGTCCTGGCAACAAAGGACGCCCCCGCCCCTCTTGCCAACTCTACAATGTCAAAGGAATGGTCGATGGTGCCCACCGTGGCGGTGGTTCCTTTTTTGCCAAGGGGCGTCAAAGGAGATGTTTGGCCGCCAGTCATGCCATAAATGCTATTGTTCATGATGATGGCCGTAAGATCGATGTTGCGGCGTGCAGCATGAATCAGGTGGTTCCCGCCAATGGCCAGGGCATCTCCATCCCCCATGGGTACGATCACTTTTAAATGAGGCCTGCCCAATTTGACCCCTGTTGCAAATGCCAGGGCCCGGCCATGAAGCGTGTGCATCGTGTGAAAATCAAGATAACCAGATATACGCGAAGAGCATCCGATTCCAGAGACCAGTACCACTTCATTCTTCTCAAACCCTGATTCCTCAATGGCACGGACCAACCCCCCCATGACAATCCCGTGGCCACATCCAGCGCACCAAATCTGGGGAAAAAAGCGTTGCCGGAGATAGTCTTTGACTGGCATTTATACCCCCCTGCCCTGGATCATATTGAGTGCCCGCAGGATATCCGCCGGCGAGATAAAGGTGCCATCAATACGATTGGCCAGAAAGACCTTGTCTGGTTCCAAGACCGCTTTTTTGACCTCCTGGCAGATCTGGCCCATGTTCATCTCCACCACCAGGACATGGCTTCTTCCCTCACACTTCCGCCGTACCGTCTCTCTGGGAAACGGCCACAGGCTCTGGAGTTCAAGAAGTCCTATCTTAAGGCCACGCTTCCGCCGCGCCTCCACCATATGAAGGGCACTCCGGGTGGGACTCCCGTAAGAAATCAGCAAGATCTCAGCGTCCGTGGTATAATACTCCTTATAGCGGGCAAGGAGTTCTGCCTGGTTTTCTAGCTTGTCTACGATATGGTGTAGAAGATCATAGGCGACCTTTGGGTCACTGGACGGAAACCCCCACATATCGTGCACCAGACCGGTTACGTTGTACCGGTGGACACCTCCAAAGTCGCTCATGGGGAGCCTCCCGTCTTCGCGGGCCAGGTAAGGGTGATAATTGGTTCCCTTGGGTACGGAGGTTCGGAGCCTTTTTACCACCTCGATCTCTCCGGGCGCCGGGATTTCCACCTTTTCGCGCATATGGGCCAGGACCTCGTCAAAGAGAAGGATAACCGGAGACCGGAAGGTCTCGGCAAGATTAAAGGCCTCCACTGTTATACGAAAGGCTTCCTGGAGATTTGATGCGGTCAGGGCAATGATGGAGTGGTCGCCATGGGTTCCCCACCTGGCCTGCATCACATCCCCTTGGGCAACAGATGTGGGAAGCCCGGTGCTCGGCCCCCCCCGCTGGACATTGATCACCACGAGCGGGACCTCGGCCATAACCCCATAACCAATCGCCTCCTGCATTAATGAAAACCCCGGCCCGCTGGTTGCGGTCATCACCTTAAGCCCGGTCAGGGAGGCCCCGATGATTGCACAGATGGAGGCGATCTCGTCCTCCATCTGGATAAATCTGCCCCCCACCTGGGGGAGTCTCTCGGACATCAGTTCTGCGATCTCTGTTGATGGCGTTATTGGATACCCCGCATAAAACTGAACGCCTGCGTAGATGGCCGCCTTGGTGAAGACCTCGTTTCCCTGGATAAACACCCTCTTTCTTTCCATAACCTTTGCCTTTCACTCCAATTCAACGGCCAGATCAGGGCACCGCAATTCACAAAGTCCACAGTTAATACATCTGTCAGAATGGGCCCAGCAGGCCTTCTCCTCATCATCCAATTCCATTACTCCCTTTGGGCAGAAGGCAACACAGATCCCACAGCCCTTGCACCATTCCCTGGTGATTATTACTTGTTTTTTTTCTTCCACGGCAAATTCCTCGGCCC
>CAZXCQ010000038.1:10695-30538 GCA_964639275.1 uncultured Desulfobacteraceae bacterium
CCCGTTACCTCAAAAGAGCTTGACCCTCGGCCGAGCTAAGTGCCACCCTGCTCATATAGGGCCCTGAGGACTCGCTCGAGGCTTGCAGGGAGCTCGGTGATCCACACGCCGATGGCGTCATAAATGGCATTTATTATCGCCGGAGCCGGGCTGTTGGCCGTCATCTCTCCTATTCCCTTGGCCCCAAAGGGTCCATGGGTAGATGGGCACTCATGGATGACCGCCTCTATATCGGGGATGTCCATCGTCGTCGGTATGGCGTAGTCGCCAAGGTTTGTGGGTGCGTGATCGATGCCCGGATAATAGGGATACAACTCCTCACTCAGGGCAGCTCCAACGCCCATGGCGCCTCCCCCCTCGATCTGACCCTCGGTCAGCAAGGGATTGATGGCCCTTCCCACATCATATGAGGCGACCAGTCTGAGGAGTTCCACCTCTCCGGTCTCCGTGTCTACCTCCACCTCTGCCAGAACCGCCCCCCAGGCCAGTGTGGAGAAGGGGTCGATCTCTCCTGTTTCCGGATCCGGTGTGGTCTGATCCCGCATGTAATGCCCCAAACCGACCACAAGCTTACGCATACCATAGGTGGCCGCGTTGGCGACTTCACCGATGGGAAGGAAGCGGTGGGGCGATCCCTTGACCGAGATCTTGCCATCCTCGGCCACCAGATCTGCCGGCGATGCCTCCATCATCTCGCCGGCCACTCCAAACAGGATGTCCCTTGCATTCTCCGCGGCCTGGACCGTGGCCTTGCCGTCAACATAGGTCACACGGCTTGCAAACGTCCCGAGACTCAGAGGGCAGTTGTCCGTGCTGTTATTCACCACCTTGACCTGTTCATAGTTGATACCGAGCACTTCGGCCACCATCTGGGCCAGGACGGTCTTACACCCTTCACCAATGTCACACGCCCCGGTTGTCAACACGGCTGTGCCGTCGGGCTGGACCTTGACCTGGGCCTGGCTTGGGTCGCCCCCGCCGCTCATCCCGGTGGGATACAGACTCGCAGCGATACCAACACCTCGTTTTTTCATCAGGCCCACCCCCTTTCTCTGGAATTCATGGCCTTGAGTTTGTCGGGAAGATCAACCCCTGCTTTTTGGGCGAGCTTTTGCAACACCTCTACCATGGCCACACTGTTGATAACTCTCCGGGTGGGTGTCTGATCCCCTGACCGGTAGGCATTGACAAATCGAATTTCCCATGGATCCATGGTCAGTTCGGCTGCGATTTTCTGGATCTGGACCTCTGTGGCAAAAACCGTTGGTGTAACACCAAATCCCCGCATGGAGCTCGCCGGCGGCTTGTTGGTATAGACACAGTACCCCGCAATGTAGACGTTCGGGATAAAGTAGGGGCCGGTAGCCAGAAACGAGCTTTTGTCGACCACATAGGGATTGAGAGAGCTGTATGCCCCTGCATCGCGGATCGATTTGATCTTGCGGACAACAATCCTTCCATCTCTCTTTATCCCGTCCTTGATCGTGATCCGCCAGGCACCCCTGAAGGTGGAATGGAGGGTCTCCTCCTCACGAGTCCAGCGCCACTTGCATGGCCGGCCTGTCCTCAAGGCCAGGAGGGCGGTGACATGATCCGCGTGGATATCGTTTTTGGAACCAAAACCGCCGCCCACAGTACCGCCCACATAGTTTATGTCACTAAAGCCGGGATTATGCCGCCAACTACTGCGGGTCCTGGGTGCCCACTGCTGGCATTGAACCTGATCGGGCCCCATCTTCAAGATCCCACAGAGCTGCCCGAGATGGAAATAAAGGGCCTGGCTCACCGTGTAAATGGTCAGCTTTCCACCGGCATCGGGGACCGCCAGGGAGGTCTGTGGCTCCAGTTGGGCGTGTTCAAGGGATGGGTGGAGATATTCATTTTCGACCACCACGTCGGCCTCTCTAAACCCTGCCTCTATGTCTCCAAAGATGATCTGGCGAAATGGGCGTTCACCAAACATAAATAGATTCCCCTCGGGTCGCACCCGGGGCGCATCGGGCTTCATCGCCTCCAGGGGATCAAAGACAGGTTCTTCCTCTTCGATGTCGAACCTGATCCTTTCCAGGGCCTCGAGGGCCGTATCCCCGTCAACGGCTGCAACGGCTGCGATGATCTCGCCTTTATAACGGACCGCTTTGTCCGCAATGACCGGCTGGTCCGGGACCACGCCAAAGGCATTGCAGGGGACATCTTGTGCAGTGACGACCCCGGCCACACCCGGCATGGCTTCGGCCGCGCCGGTTTCCAGATTCTTTATCTTGCCCTTTGACACCGGACTCCGCAGGGCCTTGACGGTCAGGGTCCCGGGGACGATCACGTCATCCACAAAGCGTGTCTCACCGGTCACATGGGCCATCCCGTCATAGCGTTTGACTCTCTGTCCGACCACCTTCATTGCCATCAAATCACCCCCTTTCTATGATCAGTTCTGGGCCTGGGCCATTCTTCCGGCCGCCGCCATGACCGAGTCGATGATCTTTCCATAACCGGTACAGCGGCAGAGGTTGCCTGAAAGGGCCTCTTTGACCTCTTCCCGGGTAGGCTGTGGGTTTTCGTCAAGCAACCCCTTGGCCGCAAGGATCATCCCGGGGGTACAAAAACCGCATTGGGCTCCGTAATTTTCGTGAAAGGCCTCCTGAATCGGATGCACATGGCCGGGTTTGACCAGTCCTTCAACAGTAGTAATCTCTTTTCCCTGGGCAGAGAGGGCGTTGGTGATGCATGAGCGGGCCAGCTTTCCGTCTATAAGGACCGAACAGGTCCCGCAGTCGCCGCTGTTGCAACCCACCTTTGGGCTGGTGATAAGGAGCTTGTCGCGCAGGACCTCCAGCAAGCTGGTCTTCAGATTTACGGTCACTTCGTGCGTCAGGCCATTTACAGTAAGTTTGAGAGCGTGCATTTCTATCACCTCCTGATTATGCTGAGATCCGGGTCAGAAGCTGTCTGACAACCGCCTCTGTGGCGCGACGACGATACCAGGCCGACCCCCGGACATCGTCGATTGGGTTTGTTGCCCCGGCGGCCGCCTTGGCTGCCTGGTCTATCAGTTTTTCATCCAGGACCTTTGCCTCCAATAGCCTGGAGGCCTCGGTGGCCAGTATGGGCGTGGGCGCCACCGCCCCCAGGGCTATCCTGGCGCCCTGGCACTGGCCCCCCTTGAGGGGGCAATATATGGCCGCAGAGACAATGGAGAGGGCCTGGGCCTTTCTCTTTCCCAACTTTTTATAGGCCCATTTGGCCGCTTTGAGCTGCGCAGGAATGATCACCTCCTGGATCAATTCGGTGGGCGCGAGCAGCGTCTCCCCTGGCCCTGTGAAAAACTCGTCCGCCGCAACCAGTCGCTCTCCTTCCTTGGAGACCAGCCTGAGGCTTGCTCCAAGGGCTAAAAGGGCGGTGGCCGAGTCAGCAGCAGGAGAGGCATTTGCCAGGTTTCCGCCTATGGTGCCCACGTTGCGAATGGCTGGCGATGCAATATGGGAAACTGCTTCTGCCAGAAGAGGTGTCTTTTCTCGCACCAAATCCGACCCCATGACGTCGGTGAAAGGTGTTGCCGCTCCGATCACCAGGTTATCACCCTCGGATTTGATAAAGTTGAGCCCCGAGTCCCCGATATAGACCAGGACTTCGGGAAAAAACTGTCTCTGGTTGATCGCAACCATCAAATCCGTACCCCCGGCAAGGAGACGCGCCCTGGTGCCGTATCGGGCCAACAAATCACACGCCTCCTGAGGAGCGGTCGCCTTAAAAAACTCTTCTTTGGCCATGAGCCTGTACCTCCTCTTTTGACTGTGGTGCTTTTGCTGTTACTGAAATTTTAATATTTTAACATATATGTCCCCTTTTGCCTAATCATCCAGATCCGGCCCAGTAATTCCAATTAATGACCAAAACAGAGGCCATTGAATAAACACAAAACGCTTCGTTACTGTAGAGGCTTAGAGCCATAGGGCACCCAATTCGGCACTGGAGACCATCTGCCGGTAGGCCGCCAGTAATCCTGGTGCCGGGTGATCGGGTCGATCTGGGGCCTTTTGCTTCCGTTGTCTCAGTTTATCTTCTGATACAAGCGATTGTATCCGGTTTTCGGGCAAATTGATTTCGATCATATCCCCGTCCTGAACATAGGCTAGAGGCCCGCCGTCCCAGGCCTCGGGGCATATATGACCCACACACGGCCCCCGGGTAGCCCCGGAGAAACGGCCATCGGTCACCATGGCCACGGAGGTGTGAAGACCCATCCCCACCAGCATGGCCGCCGGGATAGAAAGCTCCCGCATCCCGGGTCCCCCTTTGGGCCCCTCATAGCGGACAACCAGGACCGACCCGGGCCGAACCTCTCTTTCCAAAAGAAATTCTCTAACATCCTCTTCGGAGTCAAAGACCACGGCAGGACCGGTGTGGATTCGCATGGCCGGATCAACCCCGGTCTTTTTTACAACCGCCCCACGGGGTGCCAGGTTACCATAAAGGATCGAGAAACAGCCATCCGGAGCCAACGGGTTCCCCGCCCTTCGGATGATGTCCCCATCCGGGTCCGCGGCCGCCTCCAGCATATCCCGAAGCCGACCGCCCATGGCAAGAGGCACGTCAAGTTCGAGCCTGTCTTGAATAGCCTTAAGAACGGTCGCCACCCCGCCCGACTCATGGTAGTCATTCAAATTAAAGGCGGAGGAAGGCTTCAGTGTTGCTACCACCGGCACCGAGGTCTCGATCCGGCTGAATTGTTCAAGATTGAGACCCAGTTTCATCAAGGAGGCGACGGCCATCAGGTGAAGGACCGCGTTTGTAGACCCACCTGAGGCGGAGATGTATTTGATGCCGTTTTCCAGGTTGCTCCGGGTCAGAAACATACCGAGGGGCATCTCTTCCCCAGCAAGGCGAACAATACGCTCACCCACGTCTCGGGCCTGTCGGATCTTGGCGGCGTCAAAGGCGAGCATGGTTGCGGAGCCCAGCGGCGCAAGACCCGTGGCCTCGAGGAATCCCCCCATGGTATTGGCCGTGCCCATCATTGAGCAGACACCCGGCGATGCACAAAACCGCTCCTGCCAGTCCAGAAAGGTCGCCTGATCGATCTCCTGATTTCGCCGCCTTCCGATGGCCTCCTTGAGATCAGAGGTCACCACGACCCGGCCACCGAGACGACAGGGGAGCATGGCGCCTGCAGTAAGGAAAAGAGTGGGGAGGTCCAGCCTGACAGCGGCCATAAGCATTGCGGGGATGATCTTGTCGCAGGAGGCCAGCATGACAAGCCCCTGAAATCCATGGGCCTTTACCATGGCCTCAATGGATGCGGAAATCAGATCCCGCTGCGGGAGAATATAGCGCTGTCCCGGACCCTGGGCCATTCCGTCGCACGGTGCAGGCACGTTAAACTCCCCCGGAGAACCGCCCGCAGCCCAAATTCCTTCTTTGACACAACCGCTTAGATTCCTCAGCGGCTGGTGTCCCGGGTTTACATCGGTCCAGGAGTTGACCACTGCAATCTGAGGCTTGTCCAGATCGGCCTTCCGATATCCCACCGCGTGCATCAGACCCCGGTAATAAGCCTCGGTAATGTCATCTGCCGCACCCCGTTGTACCGCCATCAACCGCACTCCTTCTACTATCCCTCAGAGACCTAGCATTCGGGCAGGGTTGTCTGCGACCATTTTTCGAATCTCCTGTCGGGAGAAACCAAAGTCGAGCATATCCTGGATAAAGATTCCCATCTGCTGTACCGGTATCGGGTTGAGCCACTGACCCGAATCGGTGGACATGATACAGTGGTCTGCACCAACGGCCTTTATCCCGTTGAACAGCGCCTCTCTCGTGATAGGGTGACCGACCTGACGGGTGGTGTCGTTAAAGACCTGTTCCAGCCAGGTGGCACCCAGATCAAGGATCTCCTTCATATCCTCGAGGCTGTAGTTTACAAAGCTCGCCAGGGGGTGGGTGACGATGATCTTTTTGACCCCGTGATTGGCCGCCTCGCGTACAACCACCTTGGCCTCTTCAATGGAAATGTGCCCGGTTGCCAACGAGGCGTCGTGCTCCATGATCAGGTCAAAGATGGAGTAAATCTCTCCCTTGAGCGAACCATCGTCCTGGAGGATGTAAATGCCTTGTAGATCTTCCCCTATTTCACCGGCCAGGTTGGCCACGTGGGCCTTGTTGGCCACAAACTCCCGCGAATGGAGAGTTGGAAGCCAAACGGTCTTTGCCCCCAGCTTGAGGGCCACTCCGACCGCATGGGAGTTTAATCCGCCAACCGAGAGGTTGAGGGCGATCCCGCCAAAGACCGGAAATCCAGTGGTATCGGTGGCGAGCCGCGCCCTGCCGGCTGTCTCGGTAAAGTGGTTTTTTATCAGGATGGCCTGCATTTCCATCTCTTGTGCGTGAAATGCCAGTTCCATATCATTGAGGATCCTGGGAAAGACATCAGGGGCCGAATGGATGTGGATGTCGATGGCCCCGGAAAGAAGATCCAGGACGCGTGTTCTAAAGCGCAGTCTCATTTCATCCTCTTACTCAGTTAAAGAGTTCGAGAGTAACATCTCAAAAGGCAGGATGAAAGCCGTGCCACACCCGAATCCATTCACCCCCCAGCCCTTTGAGATGTTACTCATAATGTCTTGAAGGGTCAGTCCTTGGGCGGGTTGAGCCCGCTCGGGACCACCCACTTACCATAGGGGAAATTCCCCACCCGCATGTCCGGGCCATACTTTTCTTTGACCAGGTCAAAGGCGGCATCGAGCGAGGTCACCGCCCTCATCTTAACGATTTCAAAATCGGGCAACCGCTCCGGCTCGGTAACCACGATGACCTCCTTTTTGGCCATCACCTCGATAATGGGCATCCACAGACAGGCATGCCAGAGCGCCTGTTTGCCGTAAAAGACATCCTCATAGAGCCGTCGGGTGGCCTCCGGGGTCGGCGGCATGTAGTCCCTGGCATAACTGTAGTGGGCGAGGCCTCCGGGAACCGGGGTACAGAGGATGATCGTCCCCCCGTCCCGGACAAAGTGATCCAGGTTGGCAATGGGCCAGCAGGCATGGGCAAACAGCCGATCCCCCGGAAAACTACCTGAGATGGCCACATCCAGTTTTCCTCCGGGGGTCTTTCTAAGATCAAAGGCAAAGTGCTCGTCATATTTTTTGACCGATGCCCTGTGGGCGGCATTGGTCTCTCCGGCCGTGAGGTGGATGATCTCCATCCGGGGGTTCAAGATCGCCAGCAGCGACATATCCAGGCCCGAGAGCACACAGGCCTCCTCGATATCTTCACGCATGCGGTTGAGTGGCGGTTCATAACCCACTGCACAGGTCGGGCAGGTCATGAGCCGGTGGTCCCATTCGATGGTCTCAAATGAGGAGACCCCCGGCAGGACCATGCTCCCGCCTCCGCCGTAACCCCACAGGGTGGCCTGGGTCATGGTGACGGCAAGGCTGAGATCGGCCCGCAAGAGACATTTGTGGAGGCTGATGGGTGTTCCGTAGCTGGTCACCCCCACAAATTCAAAATCCCAGGTCTCCCTGGCCTTGCTTTGATAGATGGGCACCCCGGAGGCCAGAATCTCCTCACCAAATTTACGCCTCAGCTCTGTCTCGTTCATCTCCCGCAACAGACCGCTGGCGACGAGGATTTCCACATCCCGGCCTGTCTCTTGAATCCTTTTCAGGATCGCCGGTAGGATCTTGTATGCCGGGGTCAGACGGGCAAAATTGTCGGTCAGGATAACCACCTTTTTCGCCTTTTCAAGCCGCAACGAAAAAGGCTCCCCTGCAACCGGGTGATCCAGTGCGTAAAGAATCGCATGATTCAGATGATCGATCTCACCCGGAAAAGGCACATCCGTATCAAGGACCAGGTTTTTTTCCCCTAACTCGAGAAGCAATGTGCCTTTGACGCCATAGGGCACACAGATCTCTGCCATTGTCGCCTCCCAGATACCCCTTTTGAGCCAGTGCAGAGTGATTATCCGCCCGCCAGGGCGAGAAGAAAGGTGACCTCATCGCCGTCTGAAAGGGGGGTGGACAGATCCTCCTGCCTGCCCAGACGCACCACTGACTTGCCATTTATAAAGACAGACCAGGCCGGAATCAAACGGCCGGCCGTGTCATAGAGATGCAACCGAAACTCCGGATCACCAAATTGCCCCAGCAGGGTGTCGATGAGCTCCTGGATGGTCGCCCCTTTGGGGAGGTTGACCCTAACCCTTTCCCTCCCTGCCGTGTTGCAAAGCGGCGGAAGCAAGTGAACCCCCACTTCAATGCCTCTCTCAGAAGCCAATTTACCCCCCCAGCTTACCCCGCTCTTCCAGGTCGTCTGCGATGTGCGTGAGCCCCAGGTCCTCCAGACCGGCACGCGTTGGTAGCCCGGTCTTGGGATCAAATCTGCGATCCTCGTAATATTCTTCAAGGATTTTTTCAAACTTTTCCCTCTCAACAACAGCGCCGCCGCTGGGACCGCCACCCAAAAGGGGTTCTTTAAAGAACCGTTCGGGGATGTCATCGTCGGCACGCGTTGCCCCACAGCGGGTATTGTAGGCCTTTTCGATATTCCACGCGCGTTCCCCCGCCCTCAACAGCTCTTTCTCGGTAAGATCTCGACCGCTGCAGGCGTTATAAAACCGGGTGGCCAGGTGAACCCCTTTTTCATAGAGATAGGGAAAGGTGGCCGAGCGATAAAACGCGAACTTGCATAGCCCAAGGATATCCCCGATGGTAACGAGATCCTCGCTGAACTTGAGCATCCGACCCTTTCCCCTTAACCCCTTTGATATGTCAGCGGCCTCTTCGCTCCCCCACCACTCCAATGCCTCCTCCGGGGTCATGATCTCTTCGATATAGGGGTTGGATCGGAGGTGGTCGCCCCCCCGGGTGGATGTGGCGTAGCTGACGGCGCGAACCGGCATGCCTCGCGGATCACCGGCGGTCATCTCGCCCCCCTTGACATGAATGGCGAACTTCTCACTCCCTTGCCCGATCTTCTCTGCTGCCCGCCTGGTCCCTTCGGCCAGGATCTCGGCGAGATCACCTTCACGCATGGCGATCTTGCGCGTCAATTTATGAAAGGCCTCCACGTTGCCGAATCTCAGATCAATGCCGTCGGTGTCCTTCTCTGTCAGGATCCCCCTTTCAAAGCACTCCATGGCAAAGGCCACGGTATCGCCGGTGCCCTCAACATCCAGCCCGTAGTGATTGCAGATGTTGGCCCAGGCGATGACCGCCTCGGGCTCTTTGATGCCGCAGGTGATGGACCGGGCGATGGTCTCCCACTCCACCTTGGCAGTGGTGCCTGCAAAAGGACCGGAAGTGATCCGGTAATCGCGCCGACACCTCACCGGGCAGGCCACACACGCCCCTGCCTTGATCTGGTAATCGCTGCGGAAGACCTCGGGGTCCAGTCTTTCCCAGTCATATTCGCCGTAGCGCCAATTCTCGGCCCCGTGGATACCAAATTTGACCCGGTGCATCATAAAGCGGCAGGTGCCGTACTTGGTGGCAGGCGGACAGTAGGGGTCGACTGAAATGGTGTCCAGGTAATCCTGGTAGGCGGCTTTGAGTGCCTCGATATCTGCAACACCCACATCCCCTGTTCCCCGGGTGGCGATCGCCTTGAGCTTTTTTGAGCCCATGACCGCCCCCATCCCGCACCGGGCGCTGGTTCCCTCGTCGGCACCGTTGTGAAACACCGCCGCAAGGCGGACAAGATTCTCCCCTGCCGGACCGATGGACACCGTGCAAACCCCATGATCATCGAAATCCTGGCAGAGTCTGGCGTGGGTCTGTGAGGTGAAGGCCCCCCAGAGCCTGCCTGCGTCTCGGAGTTCGACCCGGTCATCGTCGATAAAGAGATACACCGGCTTTTCTGCCTGGCCCTGGATGATCACAAGATCATATCCGGCCCGTTTCAATTCTCCCCCCCATGTGGCCCCGGCGTGTCCATCCCCGTGCATCCCGGTGAGCGGAGACCGTGTGGTGACCGTGGTTCTGCTGGCCGCCGGCGCCCCGGTGCCATGCAGGGCCCCGGGCGACAGAATCAGACGGTTTTCCGGGTGAAAAGGCCCGATCTCCGGCGGGACTTCGTCGTAGAGGATCTTGGATGCAACTCCCCGACCACCAATATAAAGCTCAGTGTACCCGGAATCAAAATCTTCAGTGGTAATAGAGCCGTCGGTCAGATCAACTCGCAAAATTTTTCCAGCGTAACAACTGTTCTTGATGGCCATGACAACTAACCCCTCTTGTCCAGTCTCTTTTGGATCGGTTCTTCACCCCCTGGTTTGAAACGCTGGGCCTCGTCGTCAAAGGCGAGCAACGCCGCAAACCTGCGTCTGTTGTGCTCCCCTGCTCCCCTGTCATCCAGGGCCGCCAGGACATTGGACGGGCACACAGCCACGCAGACCGGGGCTTCTCCTCCGCACAGATCACACTTGATGGCCTTTTGCGTGGCCGGGTCAATGGTGATCATCCCATAGGGGCAGGCCCCGACACAGACCTGGCAACCGGTGCACTTCTCTTCATCCACTTGAACGATCTTTAGCTTCTCATTGTACACCACTGCTTCGAACTTGCAGGAAGCTTCGCAGGCCGGATCCTCGCACTGCTGGCACGTGACCGGGATGTCGATGCCGGTCCCCAGCCCCACCACCCGCACGCGGGATCGGCGGGGATTAAAAGAACCGTTTTTTGTTACCGAGCACCAAAGCTCGCAGAGGCGACAGCCGCTGCACATGCCTGTGGCCTCCCAGGGTCGGCTGGTATAGACGATGCGTCTTTTCTTTGCCATTGAATTTTCTCCGAAATCAGGCTATCAGATTCTAGCAACAGAAAGGGTCTATGGAAAAGACCCCTGTTTTTTTATTATCCTTAAGGCCATGACTTTGCGTCAAGAAAAAACTTCGACCTGTGAGATCCAAAAACTTGAGCATATGGAAAAGACGGGGCATAAGCCCCGCGTAGAAATAGGGTGAATGATATGAGCATCAAGATATACCCCATCAATACCGGTTTTATCCGGCTCGACAAAGGGCTTTACATCACCGGCGGCACTGGTTATGGCCAGGAGGTTGAGGTGCCCACCAACTCCTTTCTTGTGACCCATGGAAACCAGAAGATACTGGTGGATACCGGGATGAGCGAGACCCCGCGCGCGGACTGGCACCACCCTGGCTCGTATCAGCCTGAGGGATTCCGTATTGACCAGAGGCTCGCCGAACTGGGGGTGGAACCCGATGAGATAAGCGCGGTCATCTTTACCCACCTGCACTGGGATCATTGTGCAAACATGAAGTTATTTGGAAATGCGAAGTTCTGGGTCCACCGGCGGGAACTGGATTTTGCACTGGATCCCCACATCTTGTATTACAAGTCCTATGAGTCGGAGAACCTGGGTGTTGAACCCCCTTTTAAAAGGGTGAAGTTCGAGACCGTAGACGGAGAGCACCCATTCAACGATTTTATTACGCTGTTTCCCACCCCCGGGCATTGCCCCGGACACCAGTCCGTGGCCGTCCAGACCGATGGGGGGGTTTATGTGATTGCGGGTGATGCGGTCTTTTCAGATGCAAACCTGGAGCCTGACGAGCACCGGGGGCTGTCCTTTACACCCATGGGCCGCTATGTGAACGTTTTTGAGATGTTTGAAAGTATGGAGAAGATCATCAACAAGGCCGATGTGGTCTTGACGGGGCACGGACAGGGGGTGTATGCACAGGAGGCTTATCCCTGAGGATTCCGGCGGGGCGAAAATATTTTGACCTAAAACCTGAGCGCAGAAGACCTGCTGGTTACCGACCGATCCGGCCATCTGGTTGAAGGAGACGGGAATCCCACTTGGCCATTTATCAGCCCAGAAAAGATCTGGGTGCCATTGTCCACTACCACTCTCCCTGCGCCACCTCATTTGCCGTATCGGGCAGAAAAATCCCCGTTGCCCGGGTTTCAAAGGGCTAAGGTATTACCTTCTTTTTAAATTCGGACCTCAATCAGCGGTATCACGGCATGTGAATCGCACCCCCGCACAGGGACATTGCGGATTCCATAAGGGCATCCGACAGGGTTGGATGGGGGTGCACGCCACGGGCCAGTTGATCAACGGTCATTTCCATGGACATACCCAGGACCGCCTCGGCAATCATATCGGTTGCATGGGGTCCAATGATGTGAACGCCCAAAACGGTCCGTGACCTTCTCTCCGATACAATCTTAACCATGCCGTAGGTCTGATTCAGAATCAGGGCCTTTCCGCAACCGTGGAACGAAAACCGGCCGACCTCGATATCAAACCCCTTGCGCGCCTCTTCCTCACTTAGACCCACTGAGGCCACCTCCGGGGAAGTGTAGATGCAGGATGGTATAGCCCTGTAACTGACAGTGCCTTGCCGGCCCATTGCGTTTCGGCCGGCGCACTCCCCCTCAGCAATGGCAACGTGGGCCAGCATGACGCCTCCTACCACATCACCCACAGCGTATATGCCGGGGATATTGGTCTCCATCCGCTCATTGACAACGAGCGCGCCCTTTGCCTGAGCCAAACCCGTCCTGTCCAGATCGAGCCATGAAAGATCAGGTTTTCTCCCCACTGAATAGATGACTTTCTCCGCTGCCAACTTATGCGTTTTGCCTCCCCAGAGAAAAGAGACGCTATTCTTTCCTCTGCTATATGCAATTTTTTCGACGCGGGCACTGGCAAAAACCTTGATCCCTTCATCGACAATACTCTTTTGAAGCGCCAGTGCGATCTCCTTGTCGAGCCCCGGGACAAGATTATCCAACACCTCCAAAATGGTGACATCCACCTTTAGCCTCTTGAGTATCTGGGCAAATTCAACGCCGATAAACCCTCCCCCGATGATTGCTACACTCTTCGGGAGTTTTTCCATCTTGAGGAAATCATTGCTGTCCCAGATATGAGGTCCGTCGGCGCCTTCAATGTCAAGTCTTCGTGGTGTCGAACCGGTGGCAATGATGACACTATCGGATTGGATCTCCTCCTCTGTTTCCATGATCTTGACCGATGATGGATCCACAAGCGCTGCCGTTCCCTTGATAACCCGAACCTTCCTGGCTTCGAGTAATTTCTCAACCCCGTTTCTGAGTTGTGTAACAACCGAGTTCTTCCGCTCCATGATCTTCTTGAAATCAAAGCCGTGCCCACCGCAGGTCACCCCAAAGACCCCTGCGTCCTCGATGGTCTTTATCACCTGACACGACTGAAGCAGCGATTTTGTCGGGATGCATCCCCAGTTGAGGCAAATACCTCCCACCTGGTCTTTCTCAATCAGGGTCACTTGAGCGCCCAGCCTCGAAGCACTGATCGCTGCCGGATAGCCCCCGACACCCCCACCGATTACGGTCACCCTCTTTTTCTCTGTCACAACGGTGACCCGTGGACCCTCTAATACTGGAACCGGATCCTCGATAAAGGCCTTGAGCGTCCGCATAAATTTGGCGGCCTCAGCGCCATCGATGGTGCGGTGGTCGTAGGACAAGGTGATATTCATGATGGGCCTTATCACCGCCTCCCCATTGATGGCGACAGGTTTGTCTGTGATGGCACCTACGGCGAGGATGGCATTTTCAGGCAAATTGATGTTGGCGGTGAACTGCTCCACCCCAAACATGCCCAGGCCCGACAAGGTAAAGGTGCTACCCGAGATATCATCAGGAAGAAAACTATGGTTTCTCCCCTTCTGGACGAGTTCCTGCCGCTCTTTGGCCACCTGGGGGAGGCCTTTCCGGGTGATGTCCCGGATGACTGCCACGATGAGACCGTCATCGAGGGCCATTGCCATTCCCATATGGATATCTTCAAAAAACACAATCCCCTTGTCTGTCCATCGCGTGTTGATAATCGGGTGTTCTCGTATGGCGGCCGCCGTGATCTTCATCAGGATGTCGGTGATGGTGGCTCGAACGCCAACCTCTTTCTCAATATGAGAAAGCACCTTCTGGCGGTACTCCAGGATCTTACCGGCATCGACCGAATTGGTCATGTAGGTCTGGGCGGTCTCGTTCTTGCTCGCGAGCATCTTTTTTGCGATGGTCCGCCTCATACCGGTCAAGGGGAGGATCTTGTGGATCGACACCCCTTCTGCTTCAAGGGAAACAACGGGGGGCTCTTTGCTTCTTATTTCATACATCTTTTCCACGTCTTCCTGGATAATCATCCCGCCAGGCCCCGTACCCGTTATACCCTCAAGGGCTATTTTGCGGATCCTCGCCGTCTTTTTGGCCAGTGGCGAGGCCTTTATCCTCGCCCCCGGCATGATACCGGCCTGTTCTCCGGCGACTGCCTCCACAGAAATGATGGGCGGTCTTTCCACCTCCTTAGCCGGGATGGGCGGTCTTTCCGCTCTCACAAGCAGCGGCTCCAAATCAGAAATGCTCTCACCTGCCCTCAATAGGTAAGCCACGAGCGTCCCGACAGGCACCGTTTCCTTCTCCGGAACCAGGATTTTGGCGAGCACACCATCCTCAGGGGCCTCTACCTCATAGGTCACTTTTTCGGTTTCAAATACAAAGAGGATATCACCCTTCTTGACGTGATCACCCTCTTTCTTCTGCCACTCCAGGATCAGGGCCTCGGTCATGGTCAATCCGATTTTTGGTAGCTTTATTTCAACTGGCATCGTAATGAGTCCTCTCCTCTTTTTCTTTTAAACCCGTATTCCGGAAAGGAGATTTGTAACATATTGAAATAGCAATATGTTTCCAATCTACTGGAAATTGTAGCCCATAAATATGAGCGAACAGCACACGATGATTCCAGACACTTACAAGGTCAGGAGGCAATTTTGCGGAATACGGGTTTAAAGTTAGCTTTAGTGTTATGCGTTAATCAAAACGCGATCAACCCTCTCTCGTCTCCCCGCGACCAGAACAGATGAGACAGCTCATCTGCGAGTGTTGCGCGGCATGCCCTGTGGGCAGATCCTTCCCTAATCTTAACCCCGGACTCTTCCATTGAGATCTTTCAACGGAATTTACGACAATATTAGAAGGTCCGATCGAGCGTCTTTCTGACCGCGGAAACCACGTGATCAGCGTTGGGTAAATAGGCCTTCTCAAGACTGAAAGGCACTGGAACAAAGGGTGAACCCACCCGTATGATCGGAGCATCGAGTTCGTCCAGAATCTCCTCGGCCACGGCTGCTGAAATCTCTGCGCCCGGACCAAAGTTCTTTACCGCCTCGTGGGCTATGACCAACCGGTGGGTCTTCGAAATGGAGTTAAAGACCGTCTCTTTGTCCCAGGGGGAGATCGTCAGTAGATCGATGACCTCAATCTTGATGTCCTCCTGGGCCAGAAGATCCGCTGCCTTGAGCGATTCATGGAGCATCCGTGACGTGGCAATGACCGTGGCATCCGTCCCCTCTCTCTTGATATCGGCCTTTCCGATGGGCACCAGATATTCCTCCTCCGGGATGGTTTCTTTGAGCGCATGAAGTGATTTGTTTTCAACCACGATAACCGGGTTGTCATCCCTTATGGCCGATTTGAGAAGCCCCTTGGCATCATAGGGCGTCGCCGGCATCACAACCTTAAGACCCGGTACATGGGCAAACCAGGCTTCCAGTGACTGGGAGTGCTGAGGGCCTGCGTTTAGTCCTGCGCCCGCCGGTGTTCTTATCACAAGGGGGAGGATATACTGGTTTCCAAACATGTAACGCATCTTTGCGATTTGATTGACAATGCCATCCATGCATACTGCCATAAAATCCATAAACATAATTTCCACAATAGGCCGAAGACCGCACGCCGCCGCACCAGCGGTTACCCCCATGATGCCGGCCTCACTGATGGGTGTATCAACCACCCGTTCCGGTCCGAATTGGTCGTAAAGCCCCCGGCTGGCACCGAATGCCCCTCCGCCGATGCCCACATCTTCCCCAATCAGGAGAACGTCCTCATCTCTTTCCATCTCCTCCTTCATGGCCTCATTAATGGCCCAGATGTACCTAGTCTCCTTCATATCTCACTCCTGTATCATTCAATGTGTTGGCCAAAACTTTGAAAAAAGGGTATCAATTTAGTCTCTTTGTAACATCTCAATGATTAGGGGGAGGACACCTGGATTCCGGCTTTCGCCGGAATCCAGACCTTCTGATAATAAACATGTTTACCGCTAATTATTGAGAAGGTACATCTCTTTCAAAACTGACACTTGGACAGGGCAATGGAGGTTCCGTTTTGAAGGGTGTATCCCCTGTCTGAGACCGTTAGAGAGCGTTAAGAAATCACGGAGATCCACGTCTCCAAAAACCGCAAGACTTTCTAGCAAATACTGCCCCCTATTTCTTCCTATGGCAGGTGATTCCTTTACGCTCTCTTACGGGCGAGTTATACACCCTTCAAAACGGAACCCCCATTGCCCGGGTTTCATAAAACTAAAGTGTTACAGCAGAATGGATACACAACGAGGCTCGATATGGACTTTGCCCCATACTTGTGTCATAGTATGAGACAGCACCCATCCGCAGCCGGGCCTGGCCCCATATTCAGCCATTTACTCAGGCCAACGACCGGCTTCCTAAGATAGATCATTGGTTTGTTGCCAGGGGATGTATATTCAAAAGGAGGTTGCCATGGGCTGTAACCCGTTTTCAGACGGTTGTGCATTTATCGATGGGGAGTATGTGCCGATCGCTGAGGCGCGTATCCCGATTATCGATACGGGCTTCCTGCGATCTGATGTTACCTATGATGTGGTGGCGGTCTGGGACGGCAGGTTCTTCCGCCTCGATGATCATCTCGACCGCTTTGAAAGAGGCTGGAAACGAATGCGGATGAAGCCGGAGCTAAGCAAGGAAAAAATTCGGGAAATCCTGTTCGAGTGCGTCCGCCGGTCCGGCATCCGAAACGCTTACGTGGACATGATCATGTCAAGGGGAATCGATGAAGACGGATCACGGGATCCGCGACGGTTCCGGAACAGATTCTATGCCTATGCCATTCCTTACGTATGGATCGTCAAACCTGAAGACCAGGAGGTTGGCATTCATCTGATAGTTGCCAAAAAGACTGTTCGGATTCCGTCCAACGCCGTCGACCCGACGATCAAAAACTTTCATTGGGGCGACTTGACCCGGGGACTGTTTGAAGCATACGACTCCGGCGGTTATACAGTTGTGCTCCCCGATACCGAGGGTAATATCACCGAAGGACCGGGATTCAACATCTTCGTCCTCTATGACGGCACGCTTCTGACACCAAAAAGCGGGGTGCTTGAGGGTATCACCCGCCGATCCGTACTTGATCTGGCAGATGAACTGGGTATCCCGGCCAGAGAGGATATGTTCGGCCCCGATGCCCTAAGAGAGGCCGATGAGGTCTTTATCACCAGCACGGCAGGCGGAGTGATACCCGTTACCAAAGTCAATGGTAAACCGGTTGGAACCGGTACGCCGGGTGAGGTGACCATGTTGATCCGTAAACGCTATTGGGAGGCCCATGGTGAGGACAGGTGGACTACTCCCGTGGACTACGAATAGTCCTTGAATGGCGTCACCCCTCAAAGGGCAAGTCAAATGACGGCATCAGGAAAGTTGAAAAAGGTTGTCATCTCCGTTCTTGGCCGGGACCGCCCGGGTATCATTGCAGCGGTTTCGCGGACCCTTTCTGAACAGGACTGCAATATTGAGAATGTCAACCAGACCATTCTCCAGTCGGAGTTTTCAGGGATCTTTATTGCCGCCATCCCGGTCGAAGTGAGCATAGAGAGTCTACAGGCCGAACTGAAAAGAGCGCTCAAGCCGCTGGGAATGCACATACACGTCAAACCGCTTGAAACCCATCGACCGGACCCACGTTTTCTCAACAGCGAACCATTTGTATTCACAACCCGTGGTCCGGATAACACGGGTCTCGTGGCAGCCATTACCGAAATCATCGCCCGTTATGGTGTCAACGTGACAAACCTCCAGGCGGTATTTCGCGGTGGCGAGAATCCAAGTGATAACATCATGATCTATCAAGTCGACATCCCTTCCGATACAGACCACCAGGCGCTCTACCGAGAACTCAGGGAAAAGGCCGCATCGCTGGGGCTGGAGATCAGCATCCAGCACCGTCGGATTTTCGAAACCCTCAACCGCATCTGATACCCGCCCGAGTGGTAATAAGATAGAGGACCCAAGACCGACGGAGAATAGCCATGTTGAATGAAAAAGAGATACTCTCCACCCTTGAAATGGTCAAGACCGAACATCTCGATATCAGGACCGTTACATTGGGTATCAACCTCTTTGACTGCGCTAGCGATGATCTGGATCGCTTTCTGTCCAACATCCACAGCAAGGTCAAGTTGCTGGCAGCCAACCTGGTATCCACCTGTGATCAGGTCGGTGAAAAATACGGTATACCCATCGTCAACAAACGGATCAGCGTCAGCCCCATTGCCGTTGCAGGAGCGCCCTTTACCCCCGGCCAAATGGTAGGGATAGCCAAGACCCTTGACCGGAGCGCTGAGAGCGTGGGAGTTGATTTTATCGGCGGCTTTTCCGCCCTCGTGGAAAAAGGCATTGCCAACGGCGACCGTTCCCTGATTGAGGCCATCCCCCAGGCGCTGGCCCAGACCGAACGGGTCTGTGCGTCGGTGAATGTCGCCTCAACGCGCGCCGGGATCAACATGGATGCGGTGCTCCTTATGGGACAGATCACCAAACAGGCAGCCGCCCTCACGGCCGACCGAAACGGGTTGGCCTGTGCAAAACTCTGCGTCTTTGCCAACATCCCCGAGGACATCCCATTTATGGCCGGAGCCTATCTCGGCGTTGGCGAGCCCGATGCCGTTATCAACGTGGGTGTGAGCGGTCCGGGCGTGGTGAAAAAGGCCATTGACCGGGCGCTCAACGCCGATTCGGGTATGGATTTGGGACAGATATCCGAGCTGATCAAACGAACCGCTTACAAGGTCACCCGTGTCGGTGAACTTCTCGGTCGTGAGGTGGCGGACCGGCTGGGCATTCGCTTCGGTGTCGTTGACCTTAGCCTTGCACCCACCCCCAACGTGGGCGACAGCGTGGGTGAGATATTCCAGAGTCTTGGTCTCATGAGTATTGGCGTCCCGGGCACCACGGCCGCGCTTGCCCTGCTGAATGACGCGGTCAAAAAAGGGGGGGCATTTGCCAGTTCCCATGTGGGGGGTCTCAGCGGTGCCTTTGTGCCGGTCAGCGAGGACCTCAATATTTCGGCATCGGCCGAGAGCGGTCACCTGACCATCGAAAAGCTCGAGGCCATTACCAGTGTATGCTCGGTGGGTCTGGATATGGTCGCCATCCCCGGTGATACCACTGCCGAAACCCTGGCCGGTATTATTGCCGATGAAATGGCCATCGGTGTGATCAACAAAAAGACGACGGCCACTCGCATCATTCCGGTTCCCGGGAAAAAAGCGGGTGACCGGGCGCATTTCGGAGGCCTGCTTGGCGAATCGGTGATCATGCCGGTCAACAACCAAAATGGCACCAATCTGTTTATCCGCCGGGGTGGACGGATCCCCGCCCCTATCCACAGTCTCAACAACTGACCCTTATGGTTTACGGAACGTTCTTGAATTCTCTGACCTCATCACCGACTATCCTTACCGTCACCGTATTTCTGAATACACCTACCAAGTGAGATGGGTTGATTGATCAGCAACCGTTCACGGGTTCAAAGGTTCAGGGGTTCAAGGTTGCATTCTTTTCCCCGGATTCCATTTTAGACGCGTATCCACGTGTGAAGCGCCCGGATTCGTCATTTTCAACCTGAAAACTGGCGGCGCATTGGCAAGCATGTGGCACAGCCAGCGGTTTTGCGAGGGCTTGGGGTCTTCAATTTTGTCTTTGTCCCTAACCTTGAACGTTGAACCC